>CAZQBH010000029.1:6627-14530 GCA_964591645.1 uncultured Pseudomonadales bacterium
TTTCTGCCAAACGGGTGTTTAATGTGGCTGTTTCGGCCTCGATGGCTTTTTTAAATTCATCTTTGAGTTCGTCTTTTTTAGCTTCCAAGTCGACGTCGAGTTGCTCCAGGATTTCTTGGCGTTTATCGTTGTCGGCTTCCAAAACTACATATTGAGAGAAGTAGACAATAGATGACAAATTACGTGGAGAGATGTCTAAGAGCAACGAAATCTTTGAAGGAGCTCCTTTGAAAAACCAGACGTGAGCGACGGGACAGGCTAATTCAATATGGCCCATCCGTTCACGACGAACGCGGGAAAGGGTAACTTCAACACCGCATTTATCACACACAATGCCGCGATAACGAATGCGTTTATATTTGCCACAATAACATTCCCAGTCTTTGGTAGGGCCAAAGATACGCTCACAGAAGAGACCGTCTTTTTCTGGTTTTAACGTGCGGTAGTTGATCGTTTCTGGTTTTAGGATTTCTCCATGTGACCAAGATCGGATAACTTCCGGAGAAGCTAATTGAACTTTTAACCCCTTAAAATCAACAATGTTTTTCATGACTTTATTCCTCTCCCTCTTCGCTAACTGCAGTGGGGCCTTCGAGACTCTCAAGCTCGTCACTGGTTGGTTCTTCTTCATCATTGGTTTCATCATTGGTTTCATCAGTGGTATCGTCACTGGTATCGCTGGTGGCGGTATCGTCGGTGGCGGTGTCGTCGGTTACCATCGCTTGATCATCGGTAATCGGCGGAGCCACCTCTTCATCGGCCGGTTCTTCAACCTGGGCAACTGTTTCTTCGATGGGAATAATATCCAGACAAAGAGAGTTCAATTCTTTAACTAACACTTTGAAAGATTCTGGAACGGTAGCCTCAGGAATATCTTGACCTTCAACAATGGCTTCGAAGGCTTTAGCGCGACCGACAACGTCGTCAGATTTGATGGTTAACATTTCTTGAAGGGTATGTGCAGCTCGGTGTGCTTCCAAAGCCCAGACTTCCATTTCTCCCATACGTTGACCGCCCATTTGGGCTTTACCGCCAAGGGGTTGTTGGGTGACTAAGGAATACGGCCCAGTAGAACGCGCATGAGTCTTGTCTTCAACCATGTGGATCAATTTCAACATGTACGCAATACCAACAACCGATTTCTCAGCATACGGTTCACCAGAACGACCATCATACAGTTGGATTTTGCCATCAACAGGCAGATGTGCCTTTTCTAGTTCCTCAGAAATCTTAGATTCAGGGATTTCTTCAAAGACAGGTAATGCTACTTTGTAACCGAGTTCTTTGGCAGCCCAACCTAAGTGTGCTTCCATGAGCTGACCTAGGTTCATACGAGCTAGCACTGAAAGGGGTGAGATGATGACATCTACGGGAGTACCATCCTCAAGGTGAGGCATATCTGCAGAAGGAACGATATCGGAAATAACGCCTTTGTTACCGTGACGACCGGCTAACTTATCACCAACGGTGACTTTACGCATTTGAGCGACACGAACGACAACTTTTTGTAAGACACCAGGATCAAGTTCATCACCGGTTTCACGATCAAGGACTTTAACGTCAATGACTGTACCCGATTCACCGTGAGGCATCCGTAAAGAAGTATCACGAACTTCACGGGCTTTTTCACCGAAGATAGCGCGAAGTAATCGTTCTTCAGCTGTTAATTCAGTTTCCCCTTTGGGAGCAATCTTACCGACAAGGATGTCGTTGGGACCAACTACACTACCAATGACAACTACCCCTTCTTCACTTAAGTTTCTGAGGTCAGTTTCACCAATGTTGGGGATATCGCGAGTTAATTGCTCAGGACCCAATTTGGTGTCCATAACTAGGGCCTCATATTCATTAATATGAATGGAGGATAGTAGATCTTCTTTAACGAGCCGATCGGACACAACAATAGCGTCTTCGTACACTAAACCATTAAAGGACATGTAGGCGATGACCATATTTTGGCCAAGCGCAAGTTCACCATTATCGGCAGCGGGACCATCGATAATGACTTGGTTTTTCTTAACCTGATCACCCACTTTAACCAAGGGTCGTTGGGAATAACACGTACTTTGAGCCGAACGCATAAACTTGGTGATTTTGTAGGTTTCCTTATCACCGTCAAGTACAATGTCTTCGCTCAGATCGGACAGAATATCGTTTGATTGTTTGACTGCTTTGTCTAGTTTAAGAACGATATGGGTAGCATCAACGTAGGTTACTTCGCCATCATGACGAGCACGAACCACATGATGCATAGCTTCAGCGATGGCCCCTTCCATACCAGTGCCCACGATGGGTGCGGAGGGTTTGACCAACGGAACAGCCTGACATTGCATGTGCGTACCCATAAGAGCGCGGTTGGCTTCATCGTGTGAAATAAAAGGAATTAATGAAGCGGCGGCACCGACAACCTGTCGGGGGACAACGTCAATATATTCAACTTGCTCGACAGAGGCTTCCAAAAATTCACCCTGATAACGAACAGGCACCCATTCATCAGCAATGTTATTTTTGTCATCAACATTAATGCTAGCGTGGGTCACATAGTGATCCATTTCATCGTCAGCGGAAAGATATTGCACTTCATCGGTAACATGCATGGTGGTTTTTCCACCTTTGGTGATCTTCTCTACTTTGCGATATGGACCTTCCAAGAAACCGTATTCGTTGACGCGAGCAAAATTGGCTAGGTAGGTGACTAAACCAATATTTGGCCCTTCAGGAGATCGGACTGGACAGATACGGGAATATTGAGAAGCATTAATATCCCGCATTGAGAATGAGGCACGCTCGCGAGTGACACCACCGGTACCCATAACTGATAAACGACGCAGGTTATCTACTTCAGATAAAGGATTCGTCTGATCCAAGATGGTGGATAAACGGTTGCGGCGGAAAAATTCGGAGATAGTGGCAATAATCGGACGAGCATTAACCAAGGCAGCGGGAGTAATTTTTTCATCAGTTTTGGTGAGTGACATTTTTTCACGGATTGATCGCTCTAAGCGGAGTAAACCAATGCGGAAGGCAGACACATTAACCAATTCACCAACCGAGCGAACTCGGCGATTGCTTAAATGATCAATGTCGTCAACGATGCCTTTACCATTTTGAAGACTTACGAGGTATTTTAAGGTAGCAATAATATCTTCTTTGGTTAACACCCAGTTTTGATTGGTGTTTTCAACCGAAAGACCTAAACGGCGATTGAGTTTGTAACGACCGACTTTTCCTAAATCATAACGGCGAGTGTCGAAAAATAACTCAAACAGGAAATCTTCAGCATTCTCAAGAACGGCGGGTTCGCCAGGGCGCATTTTTTGATAGATTTCAATTAAGGCTTCAGCGCGATTTTTGGAAGGATCGCGAGCCAACGTAGCATTGATGTAATCGTGTTGATCGTCAGTATTGACGTCTTTGAACAATTCTTTGAGGGCTTCATCTTCTGCATATCCCAGAGCACGCAACAGCGTGGTAGCGGGAATTTTACGATGACGATCAATTTTGACAGAAATGATGTCATTTTTGCTAATCATAACCTCAAGCCAGGAGCCGCGAATGGGACGAAGTTCGGCGGTGTACAACATACGATTGGAGGTCGGTTCGATTTCGCCAGAAAAGAAAACGCCCGGGGAACGGACGATTTGATTAACTACAGCACGTTCAATACCATTAATGATAAAGGTGCCGTTTTCGGTCATTTTAGGAATATCGCCCAAGAATACTTCTTGAGACACGGTTTGGTTGGTTTGCTTGTTGGTTAAAATGGTTTCGACACGAAGGGGAACGTCGTAGGTAACGCCTTTTTCTTTGGCTTGGGTGGGAGCGTATTTCGGTTCTCCAAAGTGATAGCCTTTGAATTCAAGCGCCCAGTTTTTGCCGGTAAAATCTTCAACCGGATTGATTTCATCAAATGCTTCACGGATGCCGTCAGCAAGGAAACGTTCATATGATTCTAATTGGACAGCAATGAGATTTAACTCAGGGAGCGGAAGGTTGGTTTTACCCCAAAATTGGCGCTTGGTTTGTGGCATACAGTTCCTCGATTTTCCACTTGATTAGTAATTAATTTTATCCACGTATAAGGACCGGGAGTTCTTCACCCGGTTTAACGTTTACTCTGGATTTAGGAAGTGACGCTAGTCAACGTCTGTTGTCCCCTGTATCAGCTATTTTGGCAATACAAGAATTGACGCACCACAGTGCGTCCTATAGAGGTAGGTTTCTATGTAGGGGGTATGTTATCAAGTTTTACAGAGGGATGCAAGGGGTTAAAATCTTGATTTTGGTACCCGGTTATGCAATAAGCATAAAACCAATTCCCAAAAGATACAAGCTGAAAGAAATAAACGATTTGATACGATGCGTTTCTTTGCGCATTTCCGGCAAAAGGTCAGAGGCTCCGATGTAAATAAACCCACCTGCAGCAACGGGCAGGAGGTACGGAGCAAAAGCGGTATTGGCTGAAGAGATATAAAAACCAACAATGCCGCCCAAGATGGCCGTGGTGGCAACAAGCATGTTTGACAGAATTGCTTTTTGCTTGGAAAAGCCAGCATGTAAGAGGACGCCAAAATCTCCCATTTCTTGAGGAATTTCATGAGCTGCAACAGCAAGGGTGGTCAGTAAACCGAGACGGATATCAGTGACAAAGGTGGCAGCGATGAGTAATCCATCGATACTGTTATGGAGTGCATCGCCAAGTAAATTCATGTAACCAAACGTATGTTCATGACAATGTCCTTCATGACAATGACGCCAAAAAAATAATTTTTCGATAAAGTAGAAACCAATAAATGAGACAAGGGTGGTGCTCAAGACGGTGGTAGGTGGGAGTAATTCGATCGCTTCAGGCATAAGGTGGAGAAAAGCCCCACCCATCATGGTTCCAGCAGAGAAGGCCACCAGGAGCATGATTATTTTTTGTAGGTAGACCTCTTTGATAGTAAGAGTAATAACGCCCACCAATGAACCCGCACTCACAACCACATTGGCTAAAATAATCCAGAGTAGTATTGTCATGGGGATAGTATACCAGGCGGCTACTTCAGGTAGGTATTGATATTTTGGGAGTGCTGTTGCAAGGTGTCGGCGTAGTGCATGACGCCTTTGGTGTCAGTGATGTAATACCAAGCAGATGATTCTTCAGGAAAAATAGTCGCTTCAATACTCGACAATGAAGGGGCGCAAATGGGTCCGGGAGGGAGACCTGTGTTTTTGTAGGTGTTGTACGGTGAATTGAGTTCCTTATCTGCCGCAAGCGGGTCCGGCCACCACGTTTGTTCGGTTTTACTATAACCTTTTATGTATTGGAGGGTGGCATCAGCCTGAATCGGCCAGCTATTTGCAACCCGTTTCCACAGAATGCCGGCAATCTTTTTTCGGGAAGCATCAGTGCGGGCTTCACGTTCAACGATGGAGGCCATCGTCAGAATTTCATGAAGCGAATGACCCGACTTGACAATACCCACTTGATCGGCCTCGGTCAATTTTTTTTGCATGGTAGATTCCATAATGGAGGCAATAGTGTCTGCATCGCTACTAACAGGGAATAAGTAGGTATCGGGGAATAAATACCCTTCTTTACCCTTGGTAACAGTTAGAAATGCTGCCTTATCAAAGGTAAGATTGTTGTCCCTAAAGATTTTTTCTACGTTATCGGCAATTTCTTCACGACGCCAACCCTCGAGGATTGTCACCCACAGATCCAGCTTGCCATGGACTAAATTATTCACTATGTCCTGAGGACTCATTGAAGCAGATAATTGAAAACTCCCCGCTTGGATGCTTTTACCTTTACCGGATTGATAGGCGGCAATTTTTAATGCCCATGGAGATCGAATCAAGTCTGCATCAGTGAGTTTGTTGGCAATGCTATTGAAGGATTGGCCTTTGGTTACTACAAATAATTTGAGATTGGTATCCTTTGGGTTGACGGGAGACAACAAATAATTAAGGGTAACCCAGGAAAAACCACCCAAGACAAACACAATGATAATTAAAAAAATACCAATTTTTTTGCCCACTATACCTCTTCAATTAGTGCCCGGCGATATTTATTGGTTTTTGGGTCATAGATAAAGATACGACCACATTTACAAGTGACCATGACATCACCTTTTTTTGATTTTCCTTTAGTCCCCTTGGCAAGCATCGAACCACAACCAACGCATTGGCCTTTGGATAGCAACCAAGCTTGTACGGGAGCAATGATATTTTTGAACATAAAACTCCTTTGGTGGATCGCCTGCCCACCTTTTTCATATTTCAATTCATTGTAGCAGAGTCCAAATTGTTTATTTAAGCTGGATTATTTCAAAATCCCCCAATAACAAAGTCATCGGGATTGGTTATACTTATACATGATGAAAAATATGAAAAAGATCCACAATGAGGCTTTGACGGCCTTATTTTTATTTAACGGAATTTTCGTTTTTGGCAATAATTTAATTGGTCCATTGTACGCACTTTTTGCTCAGCAATTTGATAATAAAATTTTCTCGGTCAGTGTTTCGTGGGCGGTGTTTTTGATTTCGACAACTGTGTTTACTTGGATACTTTCATCGATCGGTGACAAAATAAAAGAAAAGGAATACTTACTGATCGCTGGATATTCCGTGAGGGCAATTGCTTGGTTTGCCTTTGGGTTTATTACCGGTATTAACCAACTTCTAATTCTTCAAGCAGTATTAGGATTTGGTGAAGCATTAGGGACTCCTGCGTTTGATGCAATTTTTTCTCAGCATGTCGACAATGGTAAACAAATAAAAGAATATTCCTGGTGGAAAGTCGTTTCCAACTTAGTCCTTGTAGGTGGTACCGTTATAGGCGGTTTGTTGGTGGATAGGTTTGGGTTCAGAAATTTATTCTGGGTAATGTCGTTTTGCTCTTTGATATCTGCTGTAGGTATCTGGCTAAAACCGAGAAAGTTACTGTAATTTTCTATGTCGGAACCAGTAATGAAGGATTTAAGTAGAGTAAATTAACTGACCGCGTCGAGGTAGTCCTGGAGGATGGCGGCGGCCACATAATGATCAATTTTTGCCTCACGTAGTTTTTTTTTCGCTCCTAGTTGCGCTAGCTCTTTTCTTGTTTCGTAGCTGGTCAGGGTTTCATCGTGAAAAATAATCGGTAAATGAAATGCTGCCTCAAGTTCTGAAGCAAATTGTTTGGTTTTTTCGCCAATCACATTTTCGGATAACCCCAATACAATATGGGTAATCGCATGCTGGGTAATTAGGGCTTGCAGTAAGGGGATGGCTTTGTCGGCAGGAATGGTTTGATAGGGATCTGCCAAAAAGGTTTTGGCGATGGCAACTCCAATATGTTTTTCACCGTAATCGAGACCGAGGTAATGATTGAGCGTACTCATAGAGAAGATTGTACCAAAACGCGACGGAATAACTCGTCGCGTTTTAGGATGGACCTCGAACCAACAGTCAAAACCTTCTTTGAGTGACTAGCTCTACCTTTATTACGTAAGGAGTATTTGATTTCTTTCACCTAAACGTAATGCCGTCAGCTTCAAACAAATCATCAACAAAAGAGCCGATGGTTTGAATTTTTATACCGGGGCGAAAGTTAAATCCGGAAGGAAGCCGAGTATTGGAGGAATAACGAATAATATACTGTTCATGCTGGGGAGTGATTATGATCATACCTGATGAACTGGCGATAATAACTTCTCCGGTTATCCAATTGGGACCTTTAAAATTAACAGAATATATATTTTTAAAGACGGGTTGGCGGCTGATTTGTTCATGAAGTCCTACTCGATCAATCACTAATGCTAACCCCAGAATACTGAAACAAAACGTTAACAGAATTCCCTGGTAGCCTGTCTTGTAGGAGAAATCGTATTGTTTTAAAAGTAAATACCCGAGTATCAACAGAGCAATACTAGTAC
>CAZQBH010000029.1:14540-15348 GCA_964591645.1 uncultured Pseudomonadales bacterium
CGAATGGGGATAGTCCTACGAGTCCAAACCACAGAAAACCAAAGGTACCCATAACTCGCAATTGATAAAGGACAAAACTTATAGCTACAACTGCCAGCGCAACGAGCAGTGCCAAACCGACCCCCATGGCAAGGGAGCCTACGAGAATAGATGCTTTGGATTTGATACAAATGTGTTTCGTTTCTATCTCAGCCAGAACTGAATGAGATAAATCTTGTTGAGGCTTAGTCATACTCTCCTCTTTCTTTGATATACATTTGCTTCAATTGCGCCTTGGCTCGGGACAGATGAGTGGCGACGGTGTTGATAGGTAAACGGACAATATCACTGATTTCCTGGTAACTTTTTTCTTCGATGTAATACAGCGTGAGAACAACCCGATATTTA
Source organism: uncultured Pseudomonadales bacterium (assembly GCA_964591645.1). GTDB lineage: Bacteria > Patescibacteriota > Microgenomatia > UBA1400 > RBG-16-45-19 > CAZKMY01. The sequence goes on from CAZQBH010000029.1 coordinate 14,928, forward strand.
GTGGGAAGTTTGGCCATTTGCATGTCTAATCGTTGTTTGATTTCGCGTTTCTCAATTGCCTCTTCGTGGTTAATTTTGGCTGCAACGATTTCGGGTATTTCATCCGTGGAAATTGTATTTTTACGTTTACGCAACACGTTCATAGCTTGATTGTGCACAATACGATAGAGCCAAGAGGAAAATTTCATAGATGTATTAAAGCCATTGAGATACTTGTAGGCGGCCACGAAGCCCTCTTGGACTGCATCCATAGCATCCTCCTCATTACCTAATAGATAACGAGCATACCTAAGCAAGGGTTTGTCATATCGTTTGACAATTTCAGCGTACGCATCGGTATGATTTTGGCGAACATACACCACCACTTGCTCATCAGAGAGTTGGTCTAACTGAGGTCTATCCATCTATTTGATAGTACACC
>CAZQBH010000030.1:0-14627 GCA_964591645.1 uncultured Pseudomonadales bacterium
GTGCCTTCATGAATTTCTAACGGATAGACAGCAATGTGGGATGGTTGTAGTACCACAGTCGTCTCGATATCCTTCGTAAGAATTTCATCAGATTGCCCTGGGTACGAAATAATGTGATCGATATTAATGTTGGTTAATCCTGATTTTTTGGCTTCATAAACGTAATTGGTTAGCTGTTGCTGATCAAATTGCCTGCCCATATGGTTCAGAATGGACGGATACCAGCTCTGAATACCTATACTAAGTCGATTAATACCAATATCACGTAATGCCTGCGGATCAAGTCGAATAACTGAATCAGGGTTGGCTTCGAGGGTGATCTCGACAAGATTTTGCTGATTTTTGGAACGAATTACGTCCAGAATTTGTGTTAGTTGGTCTACAGTAAGTAATGATGGTGTCCCACCCCCGAAATAAATGGTTTCATATGAACCTTTAGGTAAATGCACCTTTATATCGTCCACTAATGCCTTACAAAATGTTGTTTGAACATTGGTTGTTTCAGAGTAAAAGTGACAGTAACTGCACTTACTCGTACAAAATGGAATATGTATGTAGAGGTTCATATTGATTTAAACGCATTTTAGCGCTTAAGATATTTATATGACTAAGTATCAACAAGTAATTTCTGAATTATATCGTGATCACGCGGAAGAAATGGCGGCTTTTCAGGAAATTCACGATAAGTATGTAAAAAATCAAAAGAAATACCAAGTAGCGTTTAATGTTCAGGGCGCAACTATTATGGATGTATTGCATTTTTATGAACGTCAATTATGCGGAAAATCTGAACGTTCAGGTATGGGCGTATATTCTTCAAAGTTAGCAGAAAAGTTTTGGACAGAAATTAAGAAAAAATTACCGATGATTGATTTTGTCGGAGTGAAGATTAGTTAGGTAGTGAGGTAGTTTATTCGGGCCAGTGAGTGAATACATATTGGTGAATAGTTCCAAAAACTTTGCCCCAGTCTGACCAGGTAAAAACACTTCCATCTTTGTCGGTAAAGGGTTGGATTGACAAAGAATCCATAACTTCAATTAACTCGGGCATATCTTCTTTGGTGAAAATTTTCATGCCTTTAACGTCGTCTCCGGGAATAACCCGCTGGCGGTGAATAAATGCAAAAAATAAATCGAATGTCATTTTGTAGGTACTAGTAGTACTTTCTTCTTTGATTTTAAAAACAAAGGTTTCTTTAAAAGAAGGTGTCGTTATTAGACTGGTTTCTTCTTTCATTTCTCTGATAGCTGCAGATTCTTTGGTTTCTTTGGCTTCAACGCCCCCACCAAATAATCGGTACACATCCACGGGATAAACGTGTTTTCTAGATAAATACAAACGATTTTCTTCATCAAATATGGCAACTAAAACATGATGATTGCGTTTAAAAACAGGGGGGACATGTGAGAAGGATAGGGAAATCGTTTGCATATCCTTCTATTCTACGCTATATATGTCAATGTACGTTAGTTTAATGATTTAGTTCTGGAGTAGGACCATATGAAAACTCAACCAAAAACGTTAGATGCGGCATTTGAAGAAATCTCTCATGAGCTATTAGAAGTCTTTTTAAAGAAGCATAAAGATTATGGCAAGGGGAATATTTTGGCGATACGGGAACTAGGAATCGCTATGCGCTTGACTGAAAAAGTTGAACGGGCCAAAAACTTGTTACTAAAGGGTGGGACAGCTGTTAATGAATCGCTGGATGATACATTCACAGATATTGCTGTTTATGCTGTCATTGCTAAGTTGTTACGTAACGGTAGTTTTGAAAAACTAGAGGTTGATCCTAAAGTGATGGCTTCAGTATAAGATGCTGGTATAACGCTCCGTCTGTAAAACCGTTATCGCGATAGTATTGACGAGTACCGATAGCAGAAATCACTGAGAGTTTTTTGAATTGATGTTTAGTAGCGATGTTGGCAGCCAGCTTTATCAGTAATTTGCCCAGACCTTGGTGTTGAGCAGCCTTTTTACCGTCGGTGCCTACGGATACGGATTGCCCATATACATGAATTTCTCGAATCAAAGCCGCATCAGATAATTCTGTGATATAAGCGGCTTTTAATGGAATTGATAATCGCAAAAAGCCGGCTATTTTTCGTTCGGGAGTAATATATTGAAGAAAATGTTCGGTTGATACAGGTGTTTTATATATGACGTCATCAACCGTCATGGAGGCAACATCAACAATTTGGCTTTTTATTTCTCTGGCGCGAATGTCTTTTGAAACTGAAGCAATTTCTTTGGTTTCTACCAGTTGTCGCAAATTAGTGCTCTTGTTCCCAGCCACGATTTCTGTTCCAGGGATATCTCTAACAATTCGGGTAAGTCGGCAGTATTCGGGTGTATGGGTAATGACGAATTGCAGTACACTAGTTAGTTCATTAAGAGTGTATGGTTGCCAAAGACCCTGTTGATATATATTCATAAGTTCAGTGTGATCAATTAAACTGCACGGATACACTTTTAATTCATCCGGACAGACGGATTTCTCATTGAATAGAGATACATAATCTTTTTGGTCTTCTGTGGGATTTGAACCAAATAAATTAGGCATCCAATGCCCATGGATTTTAAATCCGGCTTGGCGAAGCATGTTTACAGCTTCTATGGTTTTTTCGACGGTATGTCCCCTTTTATTTAGTTTTAAAACTTCGTTTTGCATACTTTGAAAACCCAGCTGGATTTTGGTCGCACCCAATTTACGAAGGTGGACTACTTCTTGTTCGGTAATATAATCTGGCCGAGTTTCCAAAACTAAGCCAACACATCGACAAGCAGTTGTTTCATTTCGACGTTGTTCAGCTAATACCTCTTCCCACACCGCCACTTCATCATCGGCGTCAGGTAGTTTGGTAGATATATATTGATTGTAGGTTTGGTTTTTCGGAAGCGATTCATTAAGTTCGATTTTCTGAGTTGTCGGTTGATTATTAATACCCTCACCAAAGTCATTGAGTGCTTTAAATAACTCACGAATAAACCATAAACGGTATGATTCTGGATAGGCAGACCAAGTTCCTCCAAGAATGATAAGCTCGATTTTGCTAGTAGGATGGCCGATTTCTCTAAACGCCTGGAGTCGACTGTACATTTCGGCGTACGGTTGAAAACCATATTGCCCTGCCCGTTGGGCCCCGGGTTCATTGGCAATATAACTCTTTGGCATCCGAACGTCTGAGGGACAAAAGATACACTGGCCAGGACATGGATACGGTTTAGTTAAAACAGTTACCGGAGTCACACCCGATAAAGTCCGAATTGGTTTCTTTTTGAGCAATTCTTCTAGTCCAGATTGGGGTGGGCATACAAACAAAAGCTCAGATTTGGAAAAAGTACCTCCATCGGTTTTCGTATATTTTCTGATCAGCCGGAATAAATTTTCCCCTTGTTGTGGACGCTTACTATCCATCAATTCGGCTACCAGGGCTTTGGCGTTTTGTAAATCTTGTAGTGACGTTATCATGTGGGGCATATTATACTTTACCTACAATGCAGCAAAACACTATAAATACGCTGACCCGTTTAAATCAGGTCTTTTACATGACCTATGCTGATTCATTTCATAAGACTCGATTATCTCCATGGAATGGATGGAATGATTTACTTCCATTTTTACCCACTGGGTCACCGGCTCATTATGTGGATGTGGGATGCGGAAATGGACGATGGTTTAATTTTATTTTTAATAAATCAGTTTTGATCGATTCAGGAATCGGGATTGATTTAGACACGTATATGTTGGGACAGGCACGGTTTAGTTTTATAAAGGATTTGCGCTTTCGTTTTTACCAGGGCGATTGTATTGAACATATCGATGAATGTATCGCCCACATAGGTAATCCTACGATATTGACCTCGTTCGGTTTATGGCACCATATACCTTCGTTTGACTTACGGCAACGACTATTATCCCAGTTGTTATCGTCTGTGGCCTTGGGTGGTAAGTTAATTGTCAGTTTTTGGCAATTCGCCAATGAACCAGGGTATAGCAACAAATTAATTTTTCCCGGAAATGCAGCAGAGCGGCTTCATATTCCTGCAACAGAGTTTGAGACTGGAGATTATTTTTTGGGCTGGCAAGCAAGTACTGATGTTTTGCGTTATTGTCATAGTTTTTCCCGGGATGAAATTGAGCAATTGGCTGTAACTGTGTCCCCCCATTACCATTTTGTTTATGGTTCACAAAATGACGTTACCAATACATACGTTGTTTTTGACCGAGTTTAAATCCTTCATGACTATCGATTTATAGATTAATCTCCTGTATGATACACTCCATGAAAAAAGAAATTACATCTTTTAAAGTTGGCGCTGTTTCCTTGGTAGGTCGCCCCAATGTGGGAAAATCAACTTTACTCAATGAGCTTATCGGCCAAAAAGTTTCCATTGTGTCTGGCAAACCCCAAACGACACGTTCGCAAATTACGGCTTATCATGAAGATGAGCGAGGTCAGATATTTTTTACCGATACACCCGGTTATTACCAAGGTAAAGCGGTTTCCTCCTATAACCGAGTGATTGCCCAATCTATCAAGGATGCAGACGTTGTAGTATACGTAGTGGATCAATCCAGAGATTGGGGTGATGAAGACGAGCGTATTTGGCACATGCTAGAAGATGTATCCAAACCCATAATTTTAGTCATTAACAAGGCTGATTTAGACCATCATGATTTTTCAAAAACATATGAATTGCTGGTGGGAAAGCATGTGTCCACTGTTATTAGATTATCTGCTACCAAGCGAACTCATTTAAATTCATTGTTAGACGCAATTTTTGATGCTTTACCTGAAGGTGAACGCAATACAACTGTTGACCACTTTCAGACCCCCCTGTTATCTCAAAATAGTACAGAATTTTTAGCCGAAATAATTCGTGAAAAAGTATATGAAAATTGTGGGGCTGAAGTTCCATATCAAGTTCGAACTCAAGTAACCAGCATTACTGAGAATGAAGAAAAAGGAACCATTACTATAAAAGGGTATATTATTGTCAGCGATACTCACTACAAACCAATGCTTATCGGAGCTAATGGCAGAATGATTGCTTCAATTACCAAAGCGACTCAGAAAGAATTGTGGGTGGCTACAGGCAAGGAAGTTACCTTACGACTTCGAGTAATCGATCAAGAAGAATTAGAAAATCTTAATTAACTTTTTCGTCATCCCGGGCTTGACCCGGGATCTATAAGAATTTATGGTTATCTATATAGAGATTCCGAATCTGGTTCGGAATGACGTAGCAGGAGTGATTGTATGACGTGGTTTGCGGTGGTGATTTTGTCGATTGTGGAGGGGATAACGGAGTTTTTACCTATTTCATCCACCGGTCACATGATCCTGGCAGGGTCATTATGGCAATTGCCTCAAACAGAGTTTACTAAAAGTTTTGAAATAATCGTTCAGCTTGGCGCTATTACTGCGGTCTTGGTTAACTACTGGAAGACTCTTTGGAATCGAAAAGATTATTGGATTAAGATTATGGCTGCTTTGGTGCCAACTCTTGTGGTTGGGTTTTTCTTATACCCCATAGAAAAACAGTATTTATTGGGCAATCTAGTATATACACTTATTGGTTTGCTCCTGGGTGCAGTGGCAATTATTGTCGTTGAATTACGCTATCAAAAAAAACCAAAAGAAGGAACTGTTGCCACGCTCACTTGGCAACAGGCAACGATTATTGGCATTTCCCAAACGGCAGCAATTTTTCCGGGTGTATCGCGATCAGCCGCAACCGTGTTAATGGGGATGGTTTTAGGGCAATCACGTGATAGCGCGCTACAGTTTTCTTTTTTATTAGCCCTTCCGGTCATGGCAGCCGCTACGGGTCTAGATATCTTAAAAAATGGATTTTCATTTTCTCAAACTGAATGGATGCAATTGGCATTAGGATTACTCATTGCATTTAGCGTAGCATTTGCATCAATTAAATGGCTGATTCAATTTGTGCAAAAAAAATCCCTATTACCATTTGCTTGGTATCGAATCGCACTCGTGGTTTTGTTTACCAGTTTATCGGTTCTTTTCCGTTAAGCATCAGGAACGTATTACATTGAGAGAAATGAGCGCACCCAAAAAACCCATTATAAGCTGATAAGGGAGATGGATGTGGAGCCTTTAATACCATGTGTTTGCTTTCATCAATCACGACACCTTTTTTTTGAGCATATGAGCCCCAGAGCATAAAAACAAGATTTTCCCGTTGATTTGATAATGCCTCAATCACACTATCAGTAAACGATTCCCAGCCCTTGTGCTGATGAGATCCCGCTTGGTGGGCCCGAACCGTCAACGTGGCATTTAAAAGCAACACCCCTTGTTTTGCCCAGGCTTCGAGATTTCCCTGGGTAATTGATTTTTTACCGGTATCGGCTTCAATTTCTTTGTAAATATTTATTAATGACGGTGGGACGGCAATCCCTTCATTGACACTAAATGCTAACCCATTTGCCTGACCAGGACCGTGATAGGGATCTTGGCCCAAAATGACAACTTTTACCTGATTGAATGGGGTTAATTCAAACGCATGAAACATAAATTTGGGAGGTGGATAGACTATGGTCGATAGATATTCCTGTTTAATAAATGCTGACAATTCAGCAAAGTAAGGTTTATCAAATTCTGGTTGTAAAACGGCCTTCCAGCTTGGTTCAATACGTACGTTCATGGATTTTTTGGAAAAGTATTTAATTCTGTAAAAACAGTGTTGGAGATCGCTTTAATGGTATTTTCGGCTTGAGATAATGAACCCGAGCTTTTAGTCATAATGCACAGTAAATAATTACCATTATCTCGGTAAATAATCCCGCAGTCGTGAAGTTCGCGGGCGGCGTTAGTTGTTTCTAGATTACCCAAAAGTCCAAATTTATGAGCGACTATTACGTCATTCGGCAAATCGGCTGCTAAGCCTCCTTTATAATCTACACGACTGAGTATTTCTAAGGCTTTCTCTGAAGATTCCCGATTTATATATGTCGCATTATACAGAACACGTAAAAAATAGGAAAAACTTTCGGCGGTCATATAGTCGGATGGGCTGTTGACATCTTCCCGAAGAGAAATTTTTAAATCTTTAAATGTTTGTGTAAAGATGTCAGGATTTACTTGCTGGGCGAGCAGGTAGAACGCATTGTTATCAGAAAATGTAATCATTTTCTCGACCGCATCGAGTATTGTATAAGTAGCTCCTGGTTTAACAAAATCTCTAGGCTTAATTTCTTGTTGAATATTGTAATCTGTGTTGTCGCGGAGGCTAACTTTTTTTGACAAAAAGCCAGGGTTAGATTCTGCTTCTTTAAACGCAGCTATCATCACCGGAATTTTATTTAGACTGGCTGGGTAGAATTTTTCTTCAGGGTTAATAGTTAAATCCAAATTTTTGGAATAATCACGAAAATAAATAGCTACGGAATTCACATTGCCGTTCTGTTTTTCCTGGTTAATTATCGTCGTTATTTTTTCTTGAAGTGGCTTTAATTGTGTGGAATTATTGTCTGTAACCAAATCGCAAGCGAGCAACGGATTGGTTAATTTACGGCCATCAAGTCGTAATGGAGTTAAATTACCCACAGGAGTTGGCGAGGGATTAGACATGTTCTGTTTAGTTAATCGACCGCCACCAAATCCGAGTAGAAAATCAATTATGAGAACAGCAATAATTCCAATATACTTGGCTTGATTCATAGTGGCTTTGGCTATTGTAACCCAAGAATGTTAGCTTCTGCTATTGGGATGATCGGCTCGACGGCGGGCAATTTCCGTCAAGTACTTTTTTCTGAAACGAAGATTTTTGGGGGTAATCTCCAGCAATTCATCAGGTTCCAAAAAATCAAGCGATTCTTCCAAACTCATTTGCACATCAGGCGCCATTGCAGTAATGCCTTGGTGACCTTTTTTACGATGATTGGTGAGTTCTTTTTCCCGACAAACATTCATGACGATATCCTCATCCTTGGCATTTTGACCCACAATCATCCCTTCGTAAACATCAGTACCAGGAACAACGAAAGCTACTCCTCTTCCTTTTAAGTTTCGCAGACCGTATTCAAGTGCTTTACCGGTTTGATCAGAAATAATTACTCCCATTCGGAGTTTGGGAAGAATTTTACCAATCGGTTCAAACCCAAGAATTTGAGAATTGAACAAGACTGTTCCTTTGGTTTGAGTCATCAACTGAGTTCGAAAACCCAAAATGTTTCTCGTTGGCATATGATAAATAAATTCGACTTCACTTTCAGAGATTGGTTCCATTTTTATGAGTGCAGCATACCGTTGACCAAATTCCTGATTAATCGTGCCTACATGTTCTTTGGGCACAATAACGTCAACTTCCTCTACTGGTTCGTATTCGATGTTGTCCACCATTTTGGTAATTACCTCAGGTTTACCCACTTCCATTTCATACCCTTCGCGGCGCATATTTTCCAATAACACTGAAAGATGGAGTTCGCCTCTCCCGGAAACTTTAAATTTGCCGGATGACAACTTTTCCAAACGAAGGGAGACGTTGTTTTCCAATTCACGATCCAAGCGTGATTCGATTTGCCGAGCAGTAAAAAAAGTGCCCTCTTTGCCTGAAAAGGGAGATGTGTTGGGACCTACGGTTATGTGCATGGTGGGCTCACTGATCTCCATGCTGGGGAGGGCAGAAGGTTCAGATGCATCAGTCAGAGTCATGCCGATACCTACTTTTGAGATACCAGTGAGAGCAATTATGTCTCCGGCTTCCGCTGTATCGACGTGTTTCTGACCAAGTCCCTCGTACGTCATCAATTTATCGATGGTTAAATACTGACTCGGTTCATGACTTAAGACAACTTTTTGACCAGTATGAATTGTACCCTGAGCAATACGACCAATAGCAATTTTTCCCAAATGAGCATCAGCGTCGATGTTGGCTACTAACATCTTAAATGGTTTATCTACGTCGTGTGCTGGTTCGGGAATAACCTTTAAAATCATATCCAACAACGGAATGACTGATCCTGGTTGCTCGAAGTCATCGGGGATAGAAGGATACACTACTCCCTGACGGCCAATGGCATACAGAACAGGAAAATCTAAATGTGATTCATCTGTAGCCAATTCCAAAAAAAGATCTGAAATTTTGTTGATCACATAATCAACTCGAGCATATTTCTTTTCAATTTTATTGATAACAACAATAATTTTCAAATTTTGTTTAATCGCTTGTTTAAGCACAAACCTCGTTTGAGGCATGGGACCTTCTTGAGCGTCAACAATGAGGACAGCTCCGTCAGCCATACCGAGCGTTCTTTCAACCTCTCCAGAAAAATCCGAATGACCCGGGGTATCAATAATATTGATTTTTACGCCTTTGTACGTTATGGCACAGTTTTTTGCCATAATCGTAATACCGCGCTCCCGTTCAAGAACGTTACTATCAAGAATACAGTCTTCCTGCATTTCCATTTGATTTTCACGGAAAATATGTGACTGTTTCAAAAGTGCATCTACAAGTGTGGTTTTGCCGTGATCAACGTGGGCAATAACGGCGACATTTCTGATTGGTTGGGACATAAAGGCAGTGCTTCTTTACTTTTTTCCTATAATCGGACAATGAAGTATACTCTGAAGATTAACGAATAGCAAGCATATTATAGGGTTATTTGGTTGTTGCTAGTTGGCCACATGCACCGTGAATATCCACCCCTAAATTTTTTCGAATACTGGCTGATATTCCATGGGTAATTAACCACTGTTTCCAGTGTTTTACCCGGGATATCGGGGTAGGTTCAAAACTACGATAGGTTTGATTATATCGTATGAGATTTACATGAACGAATTGAAGTGGAAATGATTTTAAATAATCTACCAACGCTTTTTGATCTTGAGGTCGGTCATTTATACCGTCAATTAAAAGGTATTCAAACATAATTTGACGATTGGTGAAACGGAGGTAGTCTAGTAAAGCTTTTCGAAGTGAGACAAGTGAATAATTGCGTGCAATAGGCATAAGTTGCTGTCTCACTGTATCGTTAGCCGCATGGAGCGAGATAGCTAAATTAAGTTGGGGAAAATGGTGGCCAAATGTAATTATTTCCGAGGGTATACCGCAGGTAGATACTGATATATGACGGTAGCCGAATTTATAGATATCATGAAAAATACCAATCGCCTGATTCACCTCTTGAGCGTTATGAAACGGTTCGCCCATCCCCATAAAGACGATAGAGTTAATAGTGTGAAGTGTTGAGTCAGAAGTCATAAGTCCTTGAAGGTGATGCTTCCAAAACAGAATTTGATCGGTAATTTCTTCGGCCGTGAGAATTCGTTTAAACCCCATTTTACCTGTGGCACAAAACGCACAATTCATGGGACAGCCAACTTCACAGCTTAAACATACTGACCAGTGTCCGGTTTTGGGTTCCATTAGAACTGTTTCAATTTGTTGACCATCTTGCAAGGTTAATAACGCCTTTTTGGTACCATCTGAGGACGTATGTACCTGCGCCTCAATCCATGATGTAAAAGGAAAACAATTGGCGAGTTCTGTTTTCAGATTATCCGACCAGCCATTAACTGATTCCCAAGCAATTATTCCCTTTTGAACCGATTGAATAAGTTGAGATAAACGATATTTTTCGTATTTATTCTCATTCAAATAATGCTCGACTGAAGAAAAATTCATAGCGATGGATATTATACGTTCTTTACCAAACGCTGGTAGCCTCTGGTTATTTTGAGACATTCAATAGCCAGTAGTGCCAAAACAACCACTCCCACGACAATCATAACTTCTTGGAGTGTGAGAAGACTTAACCGCATAACCTCACGGAAGGCTGGGACATTAATCACTGCGATTAAAAACAAACCAACCCCACTAATCACTCCCCAAAAAGCGCGATTAGGAGTTTTTAGTATTGTCACAATTGATCGATCCGATCGGTATGAAGCAATTAATAGACAGTTTACACAAATAAGAGTCGTAAAAGACATGGTTCGCAGAATATCAGTATTGGAGGTCACTCGAGTACCCAACGCATGAGCTATAAAAACAGAGGCGGCAACAATGAGGCCATACATAAGGCTTTTTAGATACATTTGCCGGTTAAATATTTTATCTTTCGGGTTTTTTGGCTGTCTGGACATAATATCAGATTCCGCTTTTTCCCCTTCAAACACGAGGGTACATGCCGGATCAATAATCAGCTCTAAAATTACTACATGGACCGGAGTTAACAGCGGCGGCCATCCAAGAAAAATCGGAATCACTGCCATTAAAGCAATAGGGATATGAATAGCCATGACAAAACCAATTGCTTTACGGATATTGTCAAAAATGAGCCGTCCTTCAAAAATGGCTGACACGATTGATGCGAAACTATCATTCATTAGTACCATATCAGAGGCTTCCCGAGCGACGTCAGTGCCTCGTTTACCCATAGAAATTCCCATGTGAGCGGCCTTTAGTGCGGGAGCGTCATTAATGCCATCACCTGTCATGGCTACTATATCCCCATTTTGTTGTAATGCTTTAACAATTGTCAGTTTTTGTTCTGGCATAATTCGAGCACACACACTGGTAGCTGCTAAGAGGTGACGTAATTTACCCATAGAAGTGTCGCGCAGCATGTCGCCGGTGACGACAATATCTGATCCGGGTAAGTGTAATTGTTTGGCGATTGTTTTGGCAGTTTGTTGATAATCTCCAGTGATCATAACGGTACGAATACCTGCTACAGCGCATAATTCGATAGCTTTGGGAACATCAGATCGAATCGGATCAGCAAAGGCAATCAAACCGACATAATGAAAAGGAAAATCGGCTACAGAAGCATTTTGAGACCAGGTAGATACTTGGCCAGATTCGGCGACCGCGAGTAAACGCATTCCTTTTGAAGCCCAATCATGGATCTGCGTTTCTATATCTTTTTTTTCTGCAGCAGACAAGGTGGCGCGACAAAGATGAAGAATGGCTTCTGGTGCTCCTTTGGCCGCAATCCAGTGAAGATTTGGGTTTAATTCCCACACGTTAGCCATGAAGAGCTGCGGCGGGCTAATGGGATGATGGTGTTTGAAAATCGCTGTATCTGTTTCTCGAGGAATTGATTTATAGATATCAGTTATGGCAAATTCCATGGGGTCATCATGATGAATCTGACATGCTTTGTAGGCAATCCGAATTATCTCTTGTTGATTGAACGTTAAATGAGTCATTGATTCAGCTATGGATTTATTATCGGCAACGGAGGTAATTTCCATCTGGTTCTTGGTGAGTGTGCCTGTTTTATCCACGCATAAAACGGTAGCTGACCCAAGGGTTTCTAGTGCAGGTAAATTGCGCATTAAAACGTGTTTTTTGGCAATTTTCGCAGCTCCCAAAGCCATAAAGATTGTTAACACGACAGGAAACTCTTCTGGCATCATCGACATAGCTATGGCTATACCTTGCAACAATCCTTCAATCCACTTTCCATTCGCTATCCCCATTCCAATCACCACAAATAAACTGATGAGTAACCCCATAACGGCTGCAATACGAACAATATTTTTTGTCTCTTGCTGGATTCTGGTTGGGCGTTCAGCGATTCCGGCTAAACTAGTACCTATTTTCCCGATTTGAGTGTGTCTTCCGGTATACAAGACTTTGGCAATCGTCCAGCCGCTTTTTAGGAGTGTGGAAGAATACACTAGATTTGGTTGCGTTAGCTGATCACCGCCTTCAGATGTATCAGAAGATTTGCTGACGGGAAGTGACTCACCTGTTAGGGCAGATTCATCAACATACACATTTTCTGATTCCAATATTTTAGAGTCGGCGGGGATACGTTCCCCCTCAACAATTCGAATAATGTCTCCTGGAACGACGAGTGAGTTGTCTATTAGTGTTTCTTCCCCTTGCCGTATAACTCTGCATTTTGGTGCCGACATAGCCTTAAGTGACTGTAATGCATTTTCCGTTCGTTTTTCTTGAAAAAAAGTAATACAGCTAACCCCACCAATCATAATGAATAACATGATTGCTTCTGAAGTATCGCCCAACCACAAATACAAACCACCACCGACAAGCAGCAATGAAATCATTGGCTCTTTAATAATGTCGATCAGGATTTTTAATGACGTTTTGGATTGTTGTTGGGGCAGAATATTTAACCCAAATTCATCACGTTTTCTGAGGACTTCTTCATTTGTAAGGCCCTTATATACTTTACTCATACGTCTATTATGCTCATAATTTTGCTAAATGTCTTGCTACAATATGAGGATGACACACACAGCTAGTTCATGGGGTAAAAGTAGCAATTGGTACGGAAAGATTGTGGGAAAAGAAGGTCATTATTATCATCAACATACGGTTTTACCCGCAGTGTTGCGATTACTCAAACTCAATGATCAATCAAAATTGTTGGATGTAGGATGTGGCCAGGGAGTTCTTGCCCGAGCAATTCCGGGTTCGATTGAATATTGGGGAGTTGATGTGGCAGCTTCGCTCATTAAACAAGCAAGCGGTTTAGACAAGAACCCAAACCATCGATTTGTGATCAGTGATGTAACTCGGCAACTGCCGGTGCCAACGGGTTATTTTTCTCATGCTGCGATCATATTGGCACTTCAAAATATGCATGATACGGTTGCCGTAGTACAAAAAATCTCTTCAGCACTTGTTGAAAAAGGAACGCTCGTTATCGTGTTAAATCACCCTTGTTTTCGAATTCCAAGACAAAGTGGATGGGAAATAGACGAACAAACAAAACAACAACGGCGGTGGATCAATCGGTATATGACGCCAATGGATATTCCAATTGTCATGCACCCAGGGATGGCTCAAAGCGAAATGACCAGAAGTTATCATTTGCCGTTGTCGGGGTATGTTGACGCATTAACGCATGCTGGTTTGGTGATTACCGGAATGGAGGAGTTGATTTCGGATAAAGAGAGTGTCGGGAAGGCGTCAAAAATGGAGAATCGCAGCCGGAATGATATTCCCCTTTTCATGGCTATCAAAGCAATGAAGGTATCTCACACCTAGTCCTTGAGCGTGGAGAGCTTGGGAATTTGTTCGTTCATAGCTTGCTCACCTGCATCAATCGCCTGCTGATTATTGATAAAGTGAAGAAACGGATCTGATTGAGCATGGTCCAGGTTTGGTTCAAGAATCAGATCCGCACTAGCTGCATCGCGTTGAGATAATTGGTTTAACATAAGTTGAGATGAGAGTAGCGCAATATCTACTTTTGACATTTTGGTGACTGGTTTATTGACCGGGAAAATGCATTGGTATAAGTTAACCGCGATTACGGTAGTAGCACCTAATTTTCTGACAGCTTCAACGGGAACTGGATTTGATGTACCGCCGTCTATAACCAGTTTGTCTCCAATAGTGGCTGGATCAAAAACAAGTGGGACAGAACTGGAGGCTTGGATACTTTCGGCTAATAATCCATCATCTAGCGTGATTGGCTCACCTGAAATGATGTCCGTGCCTATAGCTACAAAGGGAATTTGAAGGTCTGAAAAAGTACTTTTGCCAATATATTTTTCAAATAAAGTGATCACTTTGCGATTTTTAAATAAACCCAGCTTGATGGACGGGTCACTAAAAGCAAAAAGCATATCTTGATATTTTAAGCTGGTAAATAGTTGTTCAACTCGAT
>CAZQBH010000031.1:0-13864 GCA_964591645.1 uncultured Pseudomonadales bacterium
TCGTTCATTTTTAGCCAATAAAAAACCCACCTGTTAAGGTGGGTTTTCTTGGTTGCGGGGCCGGGAGTTGAACCCGGCCTGCGAGATTATGCTGTCTGTAATCTTGAGTTTCCTCAAGTGTCGGACTATGTCTTCGACGTTTAATTATATAAACGTTGCCTGGCGTATAGTCTCTACGGATTTTACGTTCAGTTTACATGAACGTAATCTTTCCTCGGCGTTATCATGGAACGTACCATTCACTTTCGTTTAGGTACATCCTGTAGATTTCACCGATATAGCCAAGTGCGATGCTATTAATTACTTAATAGCCGGCCCATATTGAGCCTCACGTGCAGCCGTACACTACCCCGCATGATGAAGGTACTATACACCGCAGGCGCCTGGAGATCAATGCTTAAAGAGGGTAAAAAGTAGCAGGGGTGGGGGTCGAACCCACAACCTCGGCCTTATGAAGACCTTGCTCCGCCATTGAGCTACCCTGCCAAGTCAGACTTGGCTTAGTCGAGTTTAACTCGATCCTGCCAAGTAAAAATATTAGCCAAGTTAACAGAGGTATTTTAGCATACCAACTGTTTATAATTTTGGAGGATTTAGGACGCGCCACCATTGATGAAGGGGAGATTCTGGTTGACTGGCGGGTTCGGTCTTGATTGATGCGGGAGTGGCAGATTCTGTCCCGGTAATAACTACAATTGTTTCTCCCGGTTTAGTGAGATTGAGTTTGTTGCGGATAGCTTGGTCAAGCGCTGCGGGGTCGGTTTGATTTTTTAATTCTTGTTCTGCGATCCGTTTTTGTTGTTCTAGATCAGTGACTTTACCTTTGGTGGTTTCCAAGCGAGACCGAGATTGATACAACCCCAACGCATTGCGAGAGAGACCAATAATCATAAAAAAACTCGCAATTATGATAACGATTGTGGCCGGTTTTATCGCCTGCTGCTCTCTTGACATAAAACCTTTTCTCTGTTACTATAAGACGCTATATAGGAATTGATTGCCCTACTATTTCTTTTTTTAGTACTGCCATACCGATTGTATCAGACCACTTGATGTGGAGAGTGAGGATTTGTTTATGCAAGTTGATTTGACTAAAGTAACCCTTCGCGAAGCACGCGACCAGTTCGTGGAGTTTTTGCGAAGCAAAAAACGGGCCAACGCCACGGTGCTCGCTTATGGTAAAGACGTGGAACAGCTGGTTACATTTGTTGGCGAACAGCATAAATATGAACCTGCCTTGGTGAACGAACAAGATATTGAAAATTTCAAAGTCTATTTGAAAAATGAAAAATATACTTCTAAGTCAATTAGCCGCAAGATTAATTCGATTAAATCTTTTTTTCGTTTTTTAAAGGTTCAAAATTATGTCACCGATAGTCCAGCAGCTCACATTTCTCATCCTAAATATGAGGTGGCTCCCCCTCGGGTGTTATCAAAGCTAGAATACCGAGCATTGCGTGATGCGGGTCGGGATGATATTCGGTTGTCATCGATAATTGAATTATTGCTACAAACAGGCATGCGGATTGGGGAATTGTCTAATTTACACATAGATGATGTGGATTTGAAGAAAAAACAAATTTTAATTCAACCATATGAATCTCGAGAAGAACGAATGGTGCCTTTATCCGAAGCGGCCGCTAAAGCTATTGAAGCATATTTGGCAATTCGACCTAAATCTGATGACAAAACGTTATTTTTGACTAAAACGGGGAATCCGTTCTTGGTACGAAATATCCGAACTGCTGTCGATCGTTACTTTAAGATTGCCGGGATTGAAAACGCTAAGGTAAATGATCTGCGTCATACCTTTATCATTCATCAACTTCGAGCGGGGACTCCGATTACCTACGTATCCAAACTCGTGGGCCACAAGCGGTTATCCACCACGGAAAAATACCTCAAATTGATTGAGGGTACCGTTGAAAAAGAAAACGTTAAACTCGAAGAACTATAAGATCCTTAGAATCTAGTTTTAATTTGTAGGTTGTGCGGATTCCGGGTCAAGCCCGGAATGACGGGTTTGGACCTACAATTTAGCGCGGCGGCCAATTTCTTCTTCAAGCAGATCTTTGTCTTGACCATACTTCAAACGAGATAATTCTTTGATGAGTTCAGCAACTCGAGGGTTTTGGGCATCTCTTTCAGCGGTCATGTCTTTGGTTAAATCCATGGAGAAGGGAGACACTGGTTCGTTGTTGACGATGGTTTTGACGTACGCATGAAATCGTTCAATATTGGTTAAGTCTGTCTCATTGAACGTAGGAGCAA
This sequence comes from uncultured Pseudomonadales bacterium, assembly GCA_964591645.1. Taxonomy (GTDB): domain Bacteria; phylum Patescibacteriota; class Microgenomatia; order UBA1400; family RBG-16-45-19; genus CAZKMY01. The sequence goes on from CAZQBH010000031.1 coordinate 2,272, forward strand.
ATTCGTGTTGCAAGAAATTGGCATCAGAAACACCCACCCGGAAAGTGACTAGCGTACCGACGTTACCAAATACTGCTTCTTTGACATCTTCTTCCATTTGACCAACAAACTGGTTGGCGACGGTCAGATTTAAATGATACTTACGAGCCTCGGACAAAATAACTCCAAAATCGGGGGTGGCGAAGTTTTGAAATTCATCAACATAGAGATAAAAATCAGGACGCTGGGCTTCTGGTACATCTTGACGACTCATGGCTGCTGCTAAAATTTTGGGGACAATGAGCAGTCCCAAAAATTGAGAGTTTTCCTCTCCGATCCGGCCTTTGGCTAGGTTAATTAATAAGATTTTGCCTTCATCCATGACTTTGCGAAAATCAAATGAACTAACACTTTGACCAATAATGTTACGCATCATTTTATCAGTAACAAAGCGACCAAACTTGGAAACAATATAATCTAGTACCTCTGATTTATGAAAATCTGATGTTTGGGCTATCTGATCAGTCCAATAACGACGAACCATTGGATCTTTGACTTTGGGCAACAATTCTTGAACAAATCGGGGGTCTGTCAGCACCCGAACCACCTCAATAAACGTTGAACCCGGCTCGCTCATCACTGTAAGCATGGCGTTACGTATAGCATGTTCGAAGCGGGGACCAATAATGCCGGTTTTATGGGGATCGTACAGTTTGTACATAAGATTAATGATGGAAGAGACTACAAAATGTTTTTGTTCTTCCGTTATCGCTTCCATAATATTCATCCCCATGGGGCGATCAGTATCGGCAGGATTGAAGTAAATTACATCTTCAGCCCGTTCGGGGGGAATCATTTCCAAAATTTGTTCAACTGTATCGTGAGGGTCAATAAAACAAACACCTTTGCCTGCCTTAATGTCCTGAATAATCATTTCTTTGAGAAATTCTGATTTACCGGTACCGGTTTTACCAATGATATACATATGTCGCTGTCGATCTGCCTGGGAAATATGGATGTCCCGGGTTAAACCACGATATCGGGATTTACCCAGGTACAAACCAGTGGTAGGAATTTCAGCGGGAGCGGGAGCGCGTTTGGCGTTTAACCAATGGATGTGGGGGGTTTCCACCATTTTGTTGGGAAAATGAAAAATGGTAGCCAGTTCTTCAGCATTTAATAGGGCGGTATTTTTGTTGAATAACGGCATATATCGATAGATAAAATCGATCATAAACATTTGTTTGAACCAGATACGTTTGGGCGGGGACAAATGGTTTAGATTGGAGGCATATTGTGCGAAGACACCAATGATATTTTTGACATGCATGTCAGCCGCAATTTTGGTATTGGCTGAGACTACTACCCGGATAGAAGTTGTAAAACCTGGTTTGCTGATTTTATTTTCAATTAATTCATAGGTTTTTTGATCGGTGTGGTATTGGGCTGTTTCAGGATTAGCTTCTTTCTTTTTGGTGTCGGAGATATAGCTTCCCCCGGCATGCTGCCAACTACTTCCGGCTGGTGCGAAAAGGAATTGAACAACGGCCCCCTCACCATCGCTCATTTTCGCTAGTGCGGAGGTGAGCGAACTAAGCGGGTCGGTGGCTAGATCTTTGTAGGTTTTTATCGGACAATACGCAGCTCGTTTGAGTTTAATAGTGTTAAACGATACTTTACCGGACTCAGAAAAAATATTGTATTCGTCCACTTGATATATTTCTGCACCGGGATAGGCGCCATGAATTTGTTTTTCAATTAAATCTTGGAGTTTGGCAGGACAGGTGACATAAAAGCGAATATCTTCTTTGAGGGCGACGATTTCAAAACTGAAGTGATCTTGAGGTTTAATTCTTTTTTTCAGCCAGTCAGACTCGTAGAGCGTATGTAACGAGGCAAACATTTGTTCGGCGGCATCAATTTTAATTTCGTTGTCTCTGGGGAGTCTGACTTCCAAGAGGACGAAACCCAAGCTGTACTGCTCACGGTTGCGATATTTAAACCACTGGAACAACAAATACAAAAGACCACAAACGACAATTATTCCCACCAGTATTACAGAAGCAGTAATGACCCAAGTGGTTAGATTTGATAACAAACTATCTAGTTTATCCATGGTCAGTCTCCGGAGCATATTTTACTCCGTCACGCATCATTTTGATGAGCCTAACGCACCATTCAGCTAACCATCGGGCTGAATTGGTTACTTTTGAACTTAACCCCGTTTGAATTCCGGATTGTGACAGAGGGAGAACAATTTTTTCTTTGACTACTTGTGCTTCGGAGGAGGCTAGTAGAACATTGCCGTCGTGAGTGATGGGTTCAGGCAATTTAATTTCACCGGCTGCTTCAAGTTTTTGTAAATAACCCTCAACTTCGGGCGGTAATGGTTCAGACTCGTGCAGCTCAACTAACGGGGTTGATTCGGCCGGTTGAGGTAAGGGACCCATTTCTTTGTGAAAAGAACCAACGGGACTCACAGGAACAGGCGATGGAGCCGTGATTACGGTGGGTTGATCGGAAACGGGTGGAGTAGTGGTGAATTGGGCAGTATCTGGCATAGAAAAAACTAACTTTTTACTACAAAGTTGATGTATCCATCATAGCACGGAGCCAGAGAGAAAATGATTTAAAAATCTAAACCTTTAACGGCTAATTTTCCTTGGTCATAGGGATGTTTGATGTTTTTCATTTCAGTAACCAGGTCAGCGATGGTGATTAGTTGCGGATCGGCGGAGCGACCGGTGAGGATAATATGCGTGGTGTTTCTAGCTTTAATTAGGGCAAGCACATCGTTTATATCTATCAATTGGTCGGCCACGGCGTTATTTATTTCATCCAGAATAAGTACATCTACCTGATGCAAAAGGCTGGTAGCTTTGGCTAGGGCTTTGGCGGCTGCTTGTTGGTGGGGAATGGGATCGGCCCCTTTGTCTTTGAAGTAGAACCCTTCACCCATAGGATAGATGGCGACATTATCCATATTTAGCTGGTGCTCACTAATCCCCCAGGATTTATTTTTGTACCATTGCACTATGGCGACTTTGAGCCCAGCAGCGGAAGCCCGAACCGCAGTGCCGAGAGCAGCGGAGGTTTTGCCTTTGCCGTTACCGGTAAAAACGTATACTAAACCTGATGGTTTTGACGTCGTATTCATGACCCGATTGTACCGTATCCGACCATCTTCTAGTAAATCAATAGAAGTAAGGCCTATAGTGTATTGACTTCTCTTGACCGAAGGTATATATTTAGCGTTTGTGTGTGATTTATATGTAAGAAGGAAATATGTTAAACACAGAATCATTATCATCTCGGCCCGCTGAAAGCACATCTGAAAGTCGTGATGTGGCTTTAAATGTTTTACTTGCCAATGCGTGGCAGACGTTAACTGATTTTTTTAATGTCAGAAAAGCAAATCAAGATCTTGTTCGACGAAGTGGTTTACATGCAACTTTGATTACTGGATCTGGTTCTATTGATTACCACATAAAGTAATTAATTCTCTGATAATATCGTTGGTTTTTGAAGGAAGGCCGATGATCGTGTCGGGGTCGCCGACAATTTTTTCCACAAATTTTCCAATGTTTTGTTGCAGTTGATACGCCCCCGCTTTGCCCACCCAATCGTTGGTATCCAAATACGTTTCTATTTCTTGGTCAGTCATACTTCGAAATGTGACGAGCGTTTTGTCGGCAAATAAAACCTCCGAGGTTTTTTCTGCCTCAGGCCGGTTTAACCTCGGAGGTTGGATACGCAAAATACAGACACCTGTCCAGACTTGGTGAGCAGTGCCGGCCAGCAGCGAAATAATTCGCTTGGCATCCTGTCGATCCTGAGGTTTACCAATAATTTGTTGAGCGGCCCAGACGATCGTATCGGCGGCGAGGATGATTAATTCATCAGAACCTCCGAGGTTCGCCGTAGGCGCAACACAACCTCGGAGGTTGTATGCACACGCTTCGGCTTTTTTTTCAGCAAGGGTTTTGACTAATAGTTTGGGATCTGTAATGGATTGTTGGTAGGGGGATTCGTCCAAATCGGTAGGAACGATGTCGAACTGAAAACCGGCTTGTTTTAAGAGCGTGGCACGCCAAGGGGAACTAGAAGCTAAGATCAGTTTGGTAGTTTGGTGGTTAGGTAGTTGGATAGACATTTTAGGCACTACAGGCTGACCAACCGCAGTGATGACAAAGCGTACAGCCTTCTTGAAGCGTAGCCTCATTGCCGCATTCGGGACAGACGATTGTTTTATGATCGTGGGCAGCCTCTTGCGTTCGTTCTTTGAGAGATTTTTGCCTAATTAAACTCTGCATAATGGGTTTGCCTTGTTTGAGCGAATACGTGGATTCGCCCCTGCTAGTGGCGGTTTCTAGAACCTGGAAATCCTTAGAGCCGTCACGGTATACGGTTACCCCTTTACAACCCATATCCCAAGATAATACGTAGGCGGCTTTGATGTCTTCAATAGATGCTGTGTGGGGTAAGTTGATGGTTTTGCTTACCGCATTGTCACAGTATTCCTGGAACGCTGCTTGCATCTTGATATGCCACGTCCAATCAATGTCGTGGGCAGTGACGTAGATTTGTTTAATTTTTTCGGGAATTGCTGCTACATGTTGGCAGCTGCCGGTCACGGATACCTGGTTGATCGCAGCACTGTATTCTCCGTTGGTACCTAATACCTGATGAAGGGTTTGACTAAATAAGTCGTTAACATACGAGAGGCCTGCATCATCAACCACGTTCTTGACGTATGCAAGGGCAAAGAGTGGTTCAATTCCAGACGAACAGTTGGCTACCATACTAATGGTACCGGTGGGGGCAATAGTGGTAATGGCAACATTGCGCACTTTATCGTTTTTTTCTTTGAATGAAGATTCTTTCCAGCGGGGAAAGACACCTTTTTCTTTTGCTAATGTGCGGGAGGCTTGCCAACTTTCTGCCTGAATAAAACCCATGACTTGTTTAGCCAATTTGATGCCAGCATCAGAATTGTATGGGACGCCCAGCAGTAATAACATGTCGGCCCAACCCATAACACCCAGACCAATTCGTCGGTTGGCTTTGACTGTGTCAGCAATCTGGGGTAGTGGGTATGTACCAGCATCAATGACGTTATCCAGCATGCGAACGGCAATATGAACCACTTCACGGAGACGAGACCAGTCAATACTAGTGTTAAGTGTTGAGTGTTGAGTGTTAAGTCTTTCTTTGACGAATTTGGCTAGATTAATAGAACCTAAATTGCAGGCATCAAAGGGATGAAGCGGCTGTTCACCACAGGGATTGGTGGCTTCAATGCGACCATATCTTTTTAGAAGTGGATTATTTTTGTTGATAGCATCAAGGTAAATCATACCCGGATCACCCGTACGCCAAGCCAAGGTGGCAACTTGATCCATCAGAGTATCTGCATTTAAGGTCTGAGTGACTTCGCCTGTACGAGGATTTTTTAGGTCGAAGGTGTGATGGTGTTTGGCAGCGGACATGAATTCATCAGTGATTCCGATAGAAATATTGAAGTTGGCAATTTCCCCTTCTTCGGTCTTGCAGGTAATAAACTCCATAATGTCGGGGTGGTCAATGTTTAAGATGCCCATGTTGGCACCCCGTTTTTTACCCCCTTGCATAACCTGACGGGTAGCCACGTCAAACACTTTCATAAAACTGACAGGCCCGGTAGCAAAACCCCCGGATGACTTGCTGACCACGTCGCCGTTGGGCCTGAGTTTGGAAAAGTTAAAACCAGTACCACCGCCGGTTTGATGAATGAGGGCTGTCCATTTCACCGCGTCAAAAATACCTTCCATACTGTCTTCAATAGGAAGCACAAAACAGTTGGCGAGCTGGTTTTGTTTTGTTCCTGCGTTATTTAAGGTTCTTCCGGCAGGTAAAAATTCTAATTTACTCATGACTTGATAAAACTGATCTTGCCAGTACGTTTGTTTGTTTGTTTCTACTGCCGCCAATGTTTTGGCCACGCGAGTAAATAGTCCTGATGGTGTTTCAATGACTTTACCGTCCTCGTCATGCAAAAGATATCGCCGTTCTAAGACTTTGAGCTGATTGATTGACAAGCCTAAATCGTCGATGACTCCAATCACTGCCCGGGCTGACCGTTCTTTGCGATGCTGTTCACGATACAAAATGAAGGCTTTGGCAGTCTTATAGTGACCCGCTGCCATTAACACCTGTTCGACTAAATCGGAAATTTGTTCAACTGTAGGTGGCTCGGTAGAGGAAAATGAAGCATTAGCTAAGGTAACCACAATATCAGCTAAGCGGTTACTTTCATCCAAATCAAATTCTTCAGTTTCATCAACAGCCTTGGTAATAGCTGAAACGATTTTTTGGGGATCAAAATCAACGATTCGACTATCACGTTTTTTGATTTGAAATGCGGTTTGTTTTTGGATCATATGATTAATCATTTTCAGCGAGGGGGTGACCACCGCGGGTACGGGCTTTAATTTTGTAATATTCTCGATTTCTGATAGCGGGATCCATCGAGGGATTAAAGATTTCGACGGGATATTTCTTGCCGTTTTTAGCCATTTTTCGTATAAAGGCTTGGGAAACGTCGATATGGAGGCGATCGGCTATGGCCATAACCCACCAAAAAATGTCAGCTAATTCATCACAAATGGCGCCTTTAAGCCTGGCTTCTTCTTCAACTTCTTTACCGGTTTTCCATTGGAAGTATTCCAATAATTCTGCTGCTTCCAAAACCAAACTTAATGCCATGTCTTTGGGATCTTCGTTGGTCCACCCGCGTTCTGCACGAAATGCCTGGAGTTTGGCACGCAACTCTTCAATTCTTGTGTTTTGATCATTAATTTCGTTTGGTTCCATATTATTTTTTTCCTTTGTATCTCCCTTATGTTAAGGGAGATACTCCGGTGTCTACCGGAGGAGAGAGTTATTATTTTCTAATGTTCTAATTTTGTTTAATATTTCTTGACATACTTCTTTTGTTTTATATATTACTTCGCTATTAAAAAAACGTAATACAACAATATTCTTCTTGTTTAAAAAAGTTGTTCTTTGCTGATCGTAGTTCCTTTTATTTTCTATTTGATGGCTGCTACCATCCAATTCTATTGCTAATCTTGTTTCAGGACAGTAAAAATCGATTATGTATTTTTCAACTCCATATTGTCGACAAAATCGATATCCTTCTAATCTTTTGTTTCTCAGCCAACCCCACAATACTTTTTCCGCTTCTGTTTGATTCTTTCTTAATTCTTTTCTGCGCTCTCTTTGTCCTGATGAATTAAGTGTTTGGGTTATATTGACTCCTTATATTTATTAACTCCTCTTCCCCGATGTGACGGGGATTCTCCCCTTAAAATAAGGGGAGTGCATAGGTTAAATTTATAAACTACATTTGGACCAGCCGCATTGGGAGCAACTAACGCAGCCATCAACCATGTGAGCCGCTGCACCACACTCGGGGCAGACAGTTTTTTCGGCTGTGCCTGGTTTTTGACTTTCAATATGGGCGTGAGCGTCCGAAGATAATTTACCTTCTTTGCCTTTAATGTTAAGGACTTGATCTAGTTTGGAACCGTCTCGATAAATGGTAATGCCTTTGAGGCCCATTCGCCAACCGGTGATATAGGCTTTTTTGACATCTTCGACCGTGGCTGTGTGGGGAAAATTGATGGTTTTGGAAACGGAATTATCAATCCATTTTTGCCAGGCTGCTTGAATCTTAATATGCCACTCAGGTTTGATGTCGTGGGTGGTGACAAAAATTCGTTTGTCATTGGCTGTTAGGTCGTTTACCGATTCAAGTGATTCACCTTGGGATAATTGCTGAAAGATTTTGTTGGCTTTGGTTTTGCCATATTTTGTTTCGATATACCGGCCATATTCTGGATCAGCAATAACAAACTCTTTGGTAGGGGCGTTGCGTTTGCTATCTTCATTGAACGAACGTCTAACCGTGACAAGTGAAAAGACGGGTTCAATTCCAGATGAAGTATCAGCAATTAGAGAGGTAGTCCCTGTGGGAGCAATCATTAAGACCGCAGCATTCCGATATGTTTCGCGACTACCCGCATAAATGGAAACATCAAAGTTGCCAAAGGTACCGCGTTCGATGGCTAATTTCTTGGAGGCTTCTTCGGCTTTTTGACGCATAAATTTTGCGATGCGTTCTGCTAATCGAACACTTTCGGTGGAGTCATAGGGAATACCCAAGCGATACAACAAATGTGCAAAGCCCATCACTCCCAAACCAATGCGTCGATTCCCTTCTTTAACCATTTGGCGAATGTTGTCTAAGGCGTAGGTATTCACTTCAATCATATCGTCCAAAAAGCGGACAGCGGTACGAATAGAGTAGGCTAAATCATCCCAATCAATTTCCCATTTACCATCCTTATTTTGTTTGAGGTGATTGGTTAACACGAGCGAAGTTAAATTACAGGATTCGTAGGGAAGGAGGGGAATTTCACCACAGGGATTAGTCGCGTCTATCCGTCCAATTGATGGAGTTGGATTATCCTCTTCCAGACGATCTAAATATGCTAAACCCGGATCACCAGTAGCCCAGGCCGTTTCAGCAATTAAATTGAATAATTTTTTGGCCTTAATCGTTTTGACTATCTGCCCATTTCGGGGATTAATTAAATCCCAGTTTTTGTCCGCTTCAACCGCTTCCATGAATTCGTTGGTAACACCAACTGAAATGTTAAAATTTTTAATGGTGCCGTCTTCTACTTTGAGACGAATAAATTCTTCAATATCGGGATGGTTGCAATTAAGGACAGCAATATTTGCCCCTTGGCGTTTAGCCCCCTGAAGAATTTGAGAGAGGGCAGCAGAGAAAGCGCGAATGAAATCGACTGGTCCAGAAGCGGCTCCGGGAACATTTTTAACTTTGTCGCCGTGGGGACGGATTTTACTAAAATTAAAACCCGTACCGCCATTATTTTTATGAATAACCGCAGCATCACCGAGGGTTTTAAAAATGGATTGAATACTATCTTCAACAGGAAGCACAAAGCAGGAAGAAAGCTGGCCGGTTCCGCCAGGGTTTCCTGCTTCAAACATAGCCTTGCCCGCACAAACAAATTTCCAATTTACAATACGTTCATAAAATTTTTCGGCCCAATAATTGGCTGCGTCACCATTTAGTGGTTTTAGTCCATCACTTTCGTCAGTTGTCGTAGGCCAGTTTATTTCAGCTTTGGCCATATGTTTGGCAACTCTGGCAAACATTTCTCCTGGTGTTTCCAAAATTTTTCCGTCGAGATCAGTGCGTACGTATCGCTTATTGATGATTTCTTTGGCAATTGGTGTGAGTTTTGGTTCAATAATTTTCATAATCAAACTATATTTATAACTCTCTCGGATCCGGCTCAGCCAGACCGGTCTCCCTTAACATAAGGGAGATTAAAAGGTTTAAACTTTATACTCCACATTTGGCATAGCCGCAGGACGAACAGTGCATACAGCCTTCCGATAGTACCATGGAACTACCGCATTCGGGACAAGTCATTTCATCAGGATGAACTTTTTTAAGTGGTTTGCCGGCAATGCCTGACTCTGAAGCAAAGGGTTCATTGATTAGTTTGGTAGTGGGATTGTTTGATTGTAAGGTAGTTTCCTCTGATTTATTTTCTTTGGTTTCGAGAACAACAGTGTCGCGGGAACCGGTAACGTAGACCGTCATGCCCTTGAGACCCATTTTCCAACCAGTCATATAGGCTTTCTTGACTTGATCAATAGTGGCATCCTTGGGGAAGTTGATGGTTTTACTAATGGCGTTGTCGGTACTTGCCTGCAGCGCCGCTTGCATTTTTACGTGCTCACCAACGGTGACATCCCCTGAAACTACAAAAACCCGTTTGATTGAATCAGGAATGTTATCAATACCCTGGCAACTGCCATTCGCCCGAACTGCAGCAAAAATCTTTTCTCTGGTTTTCGCGGGGACTCCGGCAGATTTAAGTGCATTACTAAACGCTTGGCTTTCATAGAATAACTCAACCCATTCACCCTTACTTGTTTCGGCTCCCTCATGCGTTTTCATGACGTACGAAAGAGCAAACACTGGCTCACAGCCATATCCTTCGAGACCTGTAATCGTAGCAATTGCTCCTGTGGGTTGAATCGTGGTTTGACAACTATTTCTGATGCCAAATGATTTCAGATCCTGGAGCACATTTTTCCAATCAAGTTCCGGTCGATGAAAATTATATTTACCGATTTTGAAACTTTTGGGGGGAGTCCAGGTTCGACGAGTCGGAATTGCTTTACCCCAAAAGTCGGTTGAGTCTTTGGAATAATCGTAAATGGAGCCGACTATCCCAGGGAATGGGCCTCGTTCGCGGGCTAATTGAATTGATGCGCGCATGGATTCAAAACGAATAAACTCCATTAACTGACTAGCAATGGCAATACCCTCGTCAGAGCCGTAGCGAATACCTAATTTATACATTAGATCAGCTAGACCCATGATGGAGATGCCAATCCGCCGATTACGGATGGCGGCTTCTTTTAATTCAGGGACAGCGGGGACATAGCCATTGGCTTCCACCACATCATCGAGCCAACGAACCGTCCAAACGACGGTTTCTTTCAGTTTTTCCCAATCGATGCCTTCTGAAAACAATTTGTCTTTCGCTGTAGGAATGGCATGCTCGGCTAAATTGATCGAGGCCATGCAACAGTTTTCGTATGGTCCAAGCCATTGTTCACCACATGGATTGGTGGCTTCCAAATAATATTGGTTGGGGACCGGGTTATCGCGGTTGGCAGCATCAATAAATAAAACCCCTGGTTCGCCATTATGGTGAGCGTGTTCGACAATTTGGTTGAATAAGTCACGGGCACGGACTGTTTTCCATACTTCTTTGTTACGGGGGTTAATTAGATCGAACGGTTTATCTTTTTCGACCGCGTCCATAAAAGCGTCGGTAATACCTACGGAAATATTGAAGTGTTCAATCACACCCTCTTGTTCTTTACAGGAAATAAAATCTTCAATGTCGGGATGCCAGACGGGGAGGACGGCCATGCATGCGCTCCGCCGACCACCACCTTGGCCGATAATCCAAAACGCCGTATCAAACACTTTGATGAAACTAACGGCACCGGTTGCTTTTCCACGGCCAGCCACATCTCCTTTAGGACGAATGCGACCAAAGGAAAAACCAACCCCACCGCCAGACTGTAATACTAAGACTGCTTTGCGCAAAATGGAAAAGATCCCATCTTCCGTTTTACCAATATCATCCTCTAACGGAAGCACAAAACAGTTGGCTAATTGGCCACTGCCGGTGCCAGCATTGGCCAACGTTCGACCATTGGGCATAAATCGAAAATCTTCTAATAGAGATGAAAACTTGGCTTCAACTTGTTGCGGCGTGATACCGTCACGGAAATTGTTTTCCGCCTGAGAAACAATGCGAGCAGCTCGATGTAAAATATCTCGAGGGGTTTCAACTGGTTCGTTTTTTTCGTTCCGCAAGGCGTATCGTTTTACCATAATATCGTGTGCATTGGGAGGAAGTGTTTTCATACTGCTTTGTGCCGGTCAATTAATAATTGGTCAATTTCTTGCTTGAAGAAAAATAAGCTCATACATCATTCATCGGATTCT
>CAZQBH010000032.1:0-13556 GCA_964591645.1 uncultured Pseudomonadales bacterium
CTCTCGCTCGTAGAAAAACTGTCTAAAGAAAGGGATGCTTGACACAAATTGCATTACGATTATTAAGTAAATCACTGAAATATTTCCCGCCATACTCGGGTGACTGAGCCCAGTCTAGTCGTAAATCTGGGTCATATTTGTAGTTGTCTACAAAGATTTCATCGTTTAATGCTTGAAGTTTTTTAATTTCATCAGGCTGAGCAGGTCGAATAATAATTGATTGCATGGGTTAAGTATACGACAGCCGTGTTCTATACTTAACTCTGCAATGAAGTATGTACAATATCTATTTATTTCACTGGCGCTACTTTTTTCAGTTTTTACGGTTGGCAGAATACTGTTAACCGCCGATTTGATGGATTTTGATGTGTATTACTATAGTGCCCGGTATCTGCTTGAGGGAACGGACCCCTATACATTGACACCAAATGGGATGAGTTTCATTTATCCCCCACCGGCAATACTGCTACTAAGTTGGATTGGACTATTCCCTATCGGGATTTCCCAGGACATATGGACCATTTTGTCGGCACTATCATTGGTGCTATCTGTCTATCTATTGATCAAAATAGTTATTCCAAAAGTACCAATAGTCACTTTTCTTTTTTTACTTAGTCTTGCGCTCGTTTCTTTCCCGGTTAAATTTACATTGGGAATGGGTCAAATAAACCTATTTATTTTATTATTGATTAGTTTGACGCTTTATTTTGGGGTAGGAAACCGTCACTGTTTGGCTGGATTTATGCTGGCTTTGGCAACGATGATTAAACTGTCACCGGTCTTCTTGTTGCTACTATTTATAAAAAACAGGAATTTTAAAGCAATTGGAGCATTTGGAATTACCATCTCTTGCTTGATTGCATTGAGTTTCTTTGTTTTAGGTAAAGAAACAGTATTCCACTATGCAGTGACTATTTTGCCATCACTGCCCACAGTTGGAAATGGTGCGTATTACAATCAAGCGTTAACCGGGTTTATGGCTCGAGCAGGAATTCAATCCAACATGGCAGGAGTGATTCATTGGGTGGTTTTATGCATGAGTGTCATTGGAGCATATTTGGGGATTAAACAGTCTTCTAAACCACTTGATATCCTGTTGTCGGCAAGTTTGTTGGTCACTCTCAGTTTGATTGCAGGTGGATTAACCTGGCAACACCACATGGTTTTGTTAATCATTCCCCTGGCTACTTTATACCTGTCACTTTTTGGACAAAAAAAGAAAAAGTTACCGGAAATAGTAGTTTTTTCGTTGGCGTATTGTCTAATTGCCTATAACATCAAATTTCCCGAACGAGTATCTCTTAACCTTTTTTCGTTGTCTCATGGTTTATGGGGAATGATACTTTTACTCGCTTTATTGGCGCGTGCACTTCATTCAGCTGTGGGGCCTGGCCCTGCAGACACTATTTACATAGATCCCGGATCATCCGGCTGAGCCGGACCGGGATAACGGGAAGTGGACTATTTTATTTCGGTTAATACAACGGGACCGTCAGGGGTGACAAATACATCTTCTTCAATACACGCTGAGTCAGAGCCGTCTCGGGTAGACAATAACCATCCATCATCCCCTTCAACCAACGGCCAATCACCCTTCATATATAAAATCTCTACTGCCAAAACCATCCCCACTTCGATTTTAGTCCGTAGGTCTGGATCGGAAGATACAAAACAGGGAATAGGCGGTTCTTCATGCATGGTTTTGCCAACCCCATGACCGGTTAAGTTGCGAGTTACATTGTATCCGGCAGCCTCAATGTTTTTTTGGATTGTTTCCGATAAATCTCGAATACGATTTCCTGCCCTGACCCTTTCAATGGTTTTCTTGAGCGTCCGCTGACCAACATCAAGAAAATGTTGTTGTTCAGGAGTAGCTTTACCTATAACAAAACTGATGGCTGTATCACTCGTGGTCCCCTGGTAATACATCCCTAAGTCAATCGTAACTAGATCACCCTGTTTGAAGGTGCCTTTGGGAATACCATGAACAAAGCCATCATTGACGTTAATACAGGTAGCCCAATGGTATCCGGGTACCAAGGCAAATGCGGCTTCGCCACCAGCTTTTTTGATAAGGGTATTCACATAGTCATCGACGTCAGCCATATTCCAATGAGTTTGAGCAAACGTGGCAGCTTTGGCTTTAATTTCGGCAGTTTTTCGACCGTTTTCACGGTAGATTCGGAAATACTCTTGATCAAAGGACATGTTATTTGCCTAATTTGGCGGCAGTTTTAATCATTTTAATTCGTTCCATAATGTCGGAATGGATTTCTTGAATCGATTGCTCACCATTGATGGAATGGAGTAGCCCTTTACGTTTGTAGTAGGAAAGGACGGGAACGGTAAAGGTGTGAAATGATTCAATGCGCTTACGTATTGCGGTCAAATTGTTATCTTCGCGAACACCTTCATCAATTCGACCTGATAAACGCCATAAAGCTTCTTTATCGGAGACAGCTAGCTCTACAACCATATCAACGCCGTTACTAAATGCTTTGGCTTGAGGGACCGTACGAGGGAAACCATCAAGGATATATCCTTTTTTATATTCAGGTTTGGATAAGTATTCTTCAATAATCTTGACAGTTTTGTCATCAGGAATTAGGGCACCTGAATTAACCGTTTCTTTAACATAACGACCCCAAGGAGTTTTTTCCTTGGCAATTTCACGAAAAATATGACCGCTACTTAAGTAGGGTACACCTAATTTTTCTTTGAGAAGATTACCTTGGGTTGATTTGCCGGCTCCTTGGATGCCGATTAAGATAATTTTCATGGAATAATTCCTTTTCTTAACTAACTTAAGAAACGATCGTAATTCTTAGTGACTAAGAGGGCTTCAGTCTGTTTACTGGTTTCCAAAATAACAGAAACTACGATTAATATACTGGTACCTCCCAAACTAAGCGAGGTGATGCCGGTGGCACTTTGGGCAATAGCCGGTAAGATGGCTACCAAACCCAAAAAGATGGCTCCCAGTAAAGTGATACGAATTAGCACATAATTAAGGTAAGAGACGGTGGCTTTACCGGGACGAATACCGGGTACAAAACCACCATTTTTCTTGATTTCTTCAGCGATTTTTTCCGGATCAAATACCACAGCAGTATAAAAATACGTGAACCCTAAAACTAAAATGAAATAAGTAAGATTGTACGCGAGTGATTGAGGCACGAAATGTTGGGCGAAAAAATTACCAATGGCCACTAGTGAGACGTTACCTGAACCGGTAAGAAATCGACCCACCAAGGAAGGTATCATTACCAACGAGAAGGCAAAAATAATTGGAATTACTCCTGCTTGATTAAGACGAAGCGGTAAATGAGTGGTTTGGGTTCCATAACTGGATGCGCCCCGAATTCTGCGGGCATAATGAACGGGAATTTTTCGGACAGCCTCATTTACAAATACAATAGCAGCGATGAGCAATATTCCAATAATTACCAGAACGATTAAGCTGGATAGTTGACTCGCTTGGGAGGTGGTAAAGGTCTGGGCCATGGATACTGGCATGGAGGCCGCAATACCAGCAAAAATCAACATAGAGGTACCATTGCCGATGCCATATTGACTAATTTGTTCACCTAGCCACATTAAAAGCATGGTGCCCGCAACCATTGAGGCAATGATTGCGACAGCTTGAACAGGATGAGTAATCGTAAGTAAATGCTGACTGGATAAAAGTGCATAAATACCAACTGCTTGAATAATCGCCAGGGGAACAGTAATTAGGCGGGTGTAATAGTTTAATTGTTCTCGACCAGAATCCCCTTCTTTACTTAACGCTTCAAGCTGAGGAAATACCATAGTCAGTAACTGGATAATGATAGAGGCATTTATATAAGGCCCCAAATTGAGTGCCATAATGGAAAAATTGGCCAAAGTACCACCAGAAAAAATGTTGAGTAAACTGAGTAATTGATTTTGTAAGAAGAGACTTTTGATTTGAACTAAGTCGACACCTGGTACAGGTATATGAGCCAGGAATCGGTAAATCGCAAAGATAGCTGCAGTGAATAATAGCTTACGTTTAAGCTCAGGAACAAGAGAAATCTCTTTTAAGACACTACTCAGTTTGCTCACGGTTGACTTGACCTCCAGCGGCGACAATTAAATCAGACGCAGCTTTTGTAGTGGGAAGAGAGACAGTCAAAGCGCGGTCAATCTTACCATTGGCAACAACTTTAATCCGTTTGTTTTCCAAATCTTTATTGGTTAACAGACGTGCTGCAACCAGTTGTTTCAAGTCAACCACCGTGTTGGCGGCAAATTTATTTAATTGCGATAAGCTGACAACAACAGTCTCGGGATTCAAGGATTTGAAGCGGTTTTTACCTTTGATAAAAGGGAATCGGCGGATTTGAGGAAGTTGGCCACCTTCAAACCAAACAGGGAGATTACCTCGACTGGTTTGGCCTTTTTGACCACGACTGGAGGTGTGACCCCCTTTACCAGAACCGTAGCCCTGGCCGAGTCGTTTTTTACTTCGTGTAGTAGTTTTAGTTAATTCATTTAGTTTCATGGCGAACCTTTGCTATTTTAGCCTATATTTAGGCATTGGTGGAAGGAGTAGCTGCATCCTTTTTGATTTCGATATTTTTGACTGCAACCAACCGCTCGATTTCTTTGAGGGCTTTAAACGTAGCGTACACATTATTAGCCTGGTTGCCAGAACCCAATGATTTGCCAACAACATCCATAATACCGGCAGCTTCAACAACAGCGCGGACAGCCCCACCAGCAATAATACCTGATCCAGCAGGAGCTGGTTTCAAGATGATTTTAGCAGCTCCAAATTTGGTTTCGATAGCGAAGGGAATCGTGGTTTTTTTCATGGGAACAATAATAAGGTGTTTTTTGGCTTTACGGACGGCTTTCTTGATAGAAGATAACACATCAGGGGCTTTCCCCAAGGCAACGCCGACGCGGCCTTTTTTGTCACCAACGACTACCAATACAGAAAAGCTGGCTTGATTACCACCTTTAGTTTTTTTACTCACCCGACTGATCTGAACAATCTTTTCTTGAAATTCTTGATTTTCAGCTCTTCGGGCTGTGCGAGGATTATTTTGAGGCATGATTAAAACTCCAATCCTTCAGTGCGAGCCGCTTGAGCAACAGCTGCCACTCGGCCGTGATAATTGTAGTAACCTCGGTCAAAACAGACCTTGGTAACTTTGGCTTTTTTTGCTTTTGTAGCAATTAATTTACCAATCGCTGCAGCTCGTTCAGTTTTGGTGCCGGTGATCCCGGAGAGTTCTTTTTCACAAGCAGCAACAATGGTTTTACCGGTAGCATCATCAATGATTTGGGCATACATGTATCGGCTGGAGCGGAAAACGTGCAAGCGAGGACGCTCAGTCGTTCCGCGAACATGGTGACGAACGCGGACAAGACGATTATGACGAGTGGTTCTTAATTTAGCGACGTTCATAAAATGTTTCCTTTACGAGGGTTTAGGCTCCGGCTTTGGTGGCTTTACCTGCTTTACGTCTAACAATCTCGCCCTGATAGCGGATACCTTTGCCTTTGTAGGGCTCGGGTTTGCGGATGGCTCGGATTTTAGCAGCAGTTTCGCCGACTAATTGTTTATCAATACCGGAAATCACGATGATGGTATCGGTCTCGGTATCTAAGGTAATTCCTTGAGGAGCGACAAAGTCGATGGGGTGGGAATACCCAGCAGAGATTGTCAAACCATTGGCAGATTTTTTAGCACGATACCCCGTACCGATCATTTCCATTTTCTTAACAAAACCGGTGGTAACACCCACAACAGTATTGTTGACCAAACTACGAACTAAGCCATGATTGGCTTTGGATTGCAACGCATCATTAGCACGAGTTACTTTGAGGGTTTTGTCGACTTGAGTAACAGTGATGCCGTTGGGAATAGTGGTGGTTAATTCACCTTTGGGACCTTTGACGGTCACGATTGATTCAGAAATCGTAATGGTGACTGAATCTGGAATAGTGATGGGGGTTAAACCAATTAAACTCATAGTAGTTACCAAACCTTACAAATTACTTCGCCGCCCACATTTTGGGCTTTAGCGTCGGCATCAATCATAATGCCTTTACTGGTAGAGACGATGCGAATGCCGTGACCAGATAAAACTGGCTTAACATCTTTGGAGGCAGAATAGACTCGACGACCAGGAGAAGAAATGCGTTGAATTTTACTGATGGCGGGTGATTTGCCTACATATCGTAACGTAATCACAATTTCTTTGAATGATTTGCCATTGACTACTTCGGCTGACTCAATATAGCCATGTTTGGCCAAAGCTTCAGCCAAAGTCATTTTTTGGTTGGAATGAGGAACAGTAACGGTGTCATGGTGAGCGCCATAGCCATTCCGGATTCGGGTCAGTAAGTCTGCGATTGGGTCGGTCATAGTTTTTAGTCCTTAGTTCTTTGTCCTTGGTCCTTAGTTTTTAGTTGTTAGATTTAACAACCCCTGGTAATTCACCTTTATGAGCCATGTCTCTAAAACAGATACGGCACAGCCCAACAAAGCCAATATATCCATGGCGACGGCCACAGAGTTTACACCGATTAACATGTCGGTTGGCGAATTTCGGTTTATTGTTTGATTTTTCAATTTGAACTTTTCGTGCCATAGGTTCCTTTATTTATGCGTTCTTCTGATCTTTTTTAAATGGCATACCCGTCAATTCCAAAAGCCGTTTGGTGGTTTTTGAATCTTTGGCAGTGGTCACGATAACGATTTGAAGACCGCGAATCCGATCGATTTTATCATAATTTATCTCAGGAAAAACTATCTGTTCGTTTAAACCGAGGCTATAGTTACCTCGACCATCAAAAGCAGTGGCGGAAACACCTTGAAAATCTTTCACCCGGGGTAAGACAATAGAGACTAATTTATCGAGGAATTGATACATTCGTTCACCACGCAGGGTGACTTTTAAACCAATAGGATCACCAGCACGAAGATGAAAACCAGCGATGCTTTTTCGGGCGGCACAGGTTTTGGGTTGTTGGCCGGTAATGAGCATTAATTGTTCAGCCATACTTTTTAACGCTTCGGCTTGATGTTGGTCTTCGGTAATGCCTACGTTAACCACAATCTTCTCGATTTGGGGCACGGCCATGTGATTTTTAAGTCCCATTTCTTTTTGAAGAGCGGGAGTAACGGTTTCGTTAATATATTGTTTTAAGCGATTCATGTTTTTGGCCACTTTACTTTATTTTTTATCGACGGGTTCACCGGTTTTTTTGGCAATACGAATTTTTTCACCGGTTTTAGTAACGGTATAACCAATGCGGGTGACTTTATCACCAGCCAACATCATGATTTTGGCTACATTAATAGGTCGCTCAATTTCGATCACACCACCTGGATTTTGGGCGTCGCGTTTTTTCATATGCCGTTTATATTGGTTGATACCAGCCACGACTACCTTGTTCTCTTTGGGGAAAACTTTAGTAATCTTACCGGTTTTACCTTTGTCTTTACCAGTAATTACTTTGACGATATCGTTGAGTTTAAGTTTCATAGTTTAGAGTACCTCCGGAGCTAGGGAAGCAATTTTTGCAAAGCCAGCATCTTTCACTTCGCGAGCAATGGGGCCAAAAATACGAGTGCCTCGAGGGTTTTTGCCAGCAATAGAATCGATAATGACGGCAGCGTTGTCATCGAAACGAATATAGCTACCATCGGAACGGCGGGTTTCCTTTTTGGTGCGTACGATCACTGCTTTAACCACTTCCCCCGCTTTTACTTGGCCGTGGGAATCAGCAGCGATAACTGAAGCGGTAATAATATCACCGACATAACCGAATTTTCGGAACGAACCGCCATGAATCATAATCAAGCGGAGCTTCTTGGCACCTGAGTTATCAGCTGGAGTCAGGACTGTTCTAAGTTGTAGCATACGTTTCTCTTTTTAGTTTATTTACTTGGTTTCAATAATTTTGGTAATGGCAAAACGTTTTAAACGAGACAAAGGTTTGACTTCAGTCAACTCAACCTTGTCATCTTTCTTGGCATTTAATTCGTTGTGCACCAAATACTTTTTAGTCTTAGTTATTGTTTTTTGATATTTTGGATGAGTCCACGTGTGAGCAACTTCGACTGAAGCTGATTTTGTCATTTTGGTTGATAGAACGCGTCCGATTAAAGATTTCATGGTTTACTCCCGATTGGTGTCGATTTTGGCTTTGATAGTGATAATAGATTTAAGACGAGCAATATCATGTCGAATCGTTTTGACCATGCGTACATTTTTCAGTTGAGCTAATTCTTTTTTCATGGTCACATCAGTCAATTCCGCTTCACGCTTTTTGACCTCAGCTTGTAATTCGGCAATTGATAATACTTGTAGTTTTTTGAGTTCTTCTCGTTTCATAGTAAGTAAACCTTAACCCCGCTCTACAAATTGAGTTCTAAAGGGTAATTTATGACCAGCTTTTCTAAACGCTTCTTTGGCTGCTTCTAGAGATAATCCTCCTAGTTCGAAGATGACATTGCCCGGACGAATCACGGCAACATATTCTTCAATATCACCTTTACCGCCGCCCATTTTAACTCCAGCTGGTTTGTGGGTTATGGGTTTGGTAGGAAATACCCGAATCCATAATTTTCCGGCACGTTTGGTTTCATGAGCAATGGTTTTGCGTGCAGCCTCAATCTGACGAGCGGTCAGCCAAGCTGGTGATAAGGATTTAATCCCAAATTCTCCGAAGCTGACTGCAACTCCTCGGGTAGCTTTACCATTTCTGGTACCTCGGAATTCTTTTCGATATTTTCTACGTTTAGGTTGCATCATATGTTTAGTCCTTAGTTAGTCTGGCGCTCACCCTTGTATACATAAACCTTGATACCCACGTACCCAGATTTGGTCAACGCAGGTTTTTCGGCATAATCGATATCGGCACGTAAGGTAAGGGTCGGCACACTGCCATTGGTGAACTTTTCAGTCCGACCAATTTCAGCACCATTGATACGTCCAGAGAGGATTATTTTAATACCTTTTGCTCCAGCCGCAATAGCCTTTTCCATCGCTTGCATGCACGCACGACGATGGGGATACCGATGTTCGAGTTGGTCAATCAGACGAGCGAGGATAAGTGAAGCCTGAATATCAGGATTTTTTTCTTCTTCGACTTTCAATTCGACTTTGGTGGTTTTCTCATCGGCTTTGAGATGAAGTTCTTTCAGAACATCCTTTTTGAGTTGTTCAAGATTAGAACCACCCCGACCAATAACAACACCCGGCCGGGAAACATGCAATACAATCGTAATGGTATTAATTGATCGTTCAATTACCACATCAACTAAGCCAGCGGTTTTAAGCTTTTCACCTAAAAATGTGCGTAGCTTGTAATCTTCGAGCACCTGGGCTTGATATTGTGCACTATTGCCGGAAAACCAGCGGGATTTCCAGGTGTAGAGCGGGCCAAGGCGAAAACCAAATGGATGTACTTTTTGTCCCATACTTATTTATCCTCTTTTTTCTTAATGTCTTTTTGTTTGATTTCAGGCTTGTTGCCTTCAACGGTAATTTTGACATGGCTGGTTCGTTTAATAATGGAGTGAGCCATTCCCCGAGCTACTGGATTCCAGCGCTTTATCCGAGGACCTTCTTCAACAACGATTGCCTTAACAATGAGACCGTCTTCCATGGCACCAGCGCCATTTAACGCATTAGATTTGGCTTGGGTTAAGATTTTGGTCATTGTTTCAGAAGCGTGCTTGGGAGAGAATTTTAACATTTCCAGAGCTGCATTGACTTTTTGACCACGAATAGCATCAGCAACTAAGCGCAATTTGCGTGGTGCTTCGTGAATAAATTTTTGGTTAGCGATTGCTTGTGCTTTCATGATTCTGTCCTTATTTTTACGTCTTACTCAAAATACGTTTAACTACACTACCGTGGCCACGGAAAGTGCGGGTTGGGGAGAATTCACCTAAACGATGACCCACCATGGCTTCGTTAACGTAGACTTCTTTAAAGATTTTGCCGTTGTGGACCATAAAGGTATGACCGACAAAATCAGGTGGAATTTGGCTGGCACGTGCCCACGTCTTAATAGCGGTTTTAGAACCACCTTGTTTTTGTTTCTGAACCTTTTCTAGTAGTTTTGCATCTACGTATGGTCCTTTTTTTGAGCTGCGCGACATATTGTTTTAGTCTTTCCTCAATATGAGCCAATTATTTTTGGCGTCTGTCTTTAACTATATATTTATTACCATGATTGCGTTTGTTTCTGGTTTTCTTACCCAGCGCCTTTTTACCCCAAGGGGTTTTCGGAGCCTTCAAACCAATGCCAGAACGTCCTTCACCGCCACCGTGGGGATGAGCATTTGGGGCCATGGCCACGCCACGAACCGTAGGTCGCCAGCCCATGTGGCGTTTACGACCTGCTTTGCCCAGATGGATTTCTTTCCATTCCTGGTTACTGACTTGACCAATGGTAGCATACGCGTCAAGAGAAATCAGACGAACTTCTTTACTCGGAAGCAAGACAACAGCATATTTCTCTTCTTTACTTTGGATATAAGCGGCAGTGCCAGCACCCCGGACCATTTTGCCACCTTTACCCGTTTGAATCTCAATATTATGAATGGGAGTACCAATAGGAATGTTTTTGAGCGGCATAGCATTGCCCACTTCAATTTCGGCTGATTCGCCAGCAACAATTTGCCGATCGACATGTAAACCATCGGGAGCCAAGATGTAGCGTTTTTCTCCATCAGGATAGACAACTAGGGCGATATTGGCAGATCGGTTGGGATCGTATTCGATGGTGCTGACTTTACCAATGATCTCACGTTTATCACGCTTAAAATCAATAATCCGAAGTTTTCTCTGTTGTGCACCACCCCGGTGGCGAATGGTTATTTTCCCAGCATTATTTCTACCGTTAATTTTACGTTTGAATTTTGTCAGGGCTTTTAATGGTTTTTCAGCGGTGACCGTGTCTTTAGTCATGACGTTGGCGTGACGGCGGCCGGCTGTGGTGGGTCGTAATACTTTAATGGCCATAATTATCCTTTTGTCTCAAATACTTTAATCGATTGGCCGGGTTTCAATTGCACAATAGCCTTTTTGGTTTCGGCTGTTTCACTAGGCATTCTGCGCTTGCCAGTTGAGGTGGTGGTAGGTTTTTTGATAGCAGTACGAATTGCAACAACATCAACTTGAAATGCGCTTTTAATTGCAGCTTTAATTTGATCTTTGCTCGCACCAGCAGCCACTTCAAAGGTATATTTATTATCTTTGGTGTCGGCTAAACTCTTTTCGGTAATAATAGGTCGTTTAATGACGTATTTTAAGTTCATAAGTTTATTCCTTCACCTTCTTGGCTGCTTTCTTGACCGGAGCTTTTTTGGGAGCAACTTGCTTGACGTCAGCGACGTCATTGGCAAAGGTAGCCATCAATGTATCAATAGCTGGTTTATGCAAGATTATTTTGTCAGCATTCAGGAGCTCAAGAATGTTGGTGCGTTTTGCTTGAGTAATCACTACATTGTCAACGTTTTTGCCAGCACGAATAATGTTGGTTAGGGGAGATTCGAGCATAACAACAGCTTTTGTTTCAACATTGAGTTTTTTCAAAAGGTTAGCTAATGATTTGGTAGATGTGTCAAGCTTTTCCATACCATCGACCACCATAATTTGGTTGGCTTTGGCAATTTGAGTTAACACTCCTTTTAAGGCTTTCAGTTTCATTTTCTTGGGGATAGTCAGACTATATTCCTGATCGCCAGAGGGTCCGTGAGCGATACCGCCACCGACGAAGATAGGAGCGCTTTTACTACCATGACGAGCACGGCCAGTGCCTTTTTGTTTCCAAACCTTATGGGTGGTACGATCAAGTTCACCGCGGGTTTTGACTTTACTGGTTCCTTGGCGCTGATTTGCTTCTGCAACACGGACGGCCAAGGCAATTAAATCAGGATTCACATCGACGTTAAACAAAGCTTCGGGCAATTCAATGTTGCCAGTAACTTTGCCTTCGATGTTGTAGATATCAATTGTCATATGCACCTTATTATTTATTTTCGGTAGTCGTTTCGGGTTCGGAAGTAGATTCTACTGGTGCAACTTCACGAAGCCCTTCAAACTTACCTTCTTTGGTAACTTCAATTTCAATGACGGTTTTGCGGGCACCTGGAATTGGTCCACTTACCCACACTTCTTGATTAGCTGTATCAATTTTGATGATTTGAAGATTTCTAACAGTAAACATTTCTTCACCATAACGACCGGCCATTTTTTTACCTTTATGAATCCGACCAGGCGAAGTACCTTGACCAATGGAGCCGGGAGCACGCCAACGATCTGATTGACCGTGAGTTTTTGGACCACCCTTGAAACCCCACCGTTTCATCACACCAGAGAAACCACGACCCTTAGAATTACCAGATACTTTTACAATGTCTCCTACTTTAACGACTTGGTCAATCGTAATACTGTCCCCAACAGTCCCCTCTGTTTCAGAGAGACGTACTTCTCGGATAGCCCGAGGAGTGACATTGGCTTTGGCTAGGTGATGAGCCACGGGGTTGGTGATGGTTTTGGCACGACGTGAACCTATACCCACTTGTACGGCAGTATAGCCATCGGGGTCACTTTGTTTCACCTGGGTAACCACCATGGGTGATGCTTTAATGATGGTGACTGGTAAACGAAGTCCGGAAACAGTCCAGGCTTGTGTCATTCCAGTTTTGATGCCGTAGTAGGTTTTCATAGTCTTCTTCAATTTAAAAGCGGCCGACGGCCGCTTATTGGTCCGTATTACTAACTTTTCCCTGCCTTTTGCAGGATATTTTACATTTTAATTTCGATACCTACACCTGCGGGCAATTCAAGGTGCATTAATGAGTCAATCGTTTTACCGGTTGGCTTGACGATGTCAACGACCCGTTTATGTGTAAGGATTTGAAATTGTTCGCGGGCGTTTTTGTCGGTATGAGGTGAAGTCAAGACAGTTAATTTTTTACGGTCAGTAGGAAGCGGAACGGGTCCTGCAACCTGAGCGCCGGTGGATAAGGCCGTATCAACGATCTTTTGGGCGGCTTCATCAATAACCCGATGGTCGTATGATTTTAATCTGACTCTGATGCGGCTTTGTGCCATACTGTCCTTTTCTCTTGTTTAGACATAGGCCCCCCGGTGTATCACCAGGGGGCTTATGTATTTTTTTCCAATTATTTAATTATTTTAGTAATTGCACCAGCCCCAACGGTCTTACCACCTTCGCGGATAGCAAAGCGTAAGCCTTCTTCCATAGCAACTGGTTGAATTAATTTAGCTACCATCTTGGCATTATCGCCAGGCATAACCATTTCGACCCCTTCGGGAAGAGTGATTTCACCGGTCACGTCGGTAGTACGAATGTAGAACTGAGGGCGATATCCTGAAAAGAAGGGGCTGTGACGACCACCTTCATCTTTGGTGAGGATATATACTTCAGCTTCGAAATCGGTGTGGGGAGTAATGGAACCTGGTTTGGCCAAAACTTGACCACGTTCGATTTGTTCTTTTTCAATACCGCGGAGCAAGATACCAACGTTGTCGCCG
>CAZQBH010000033.1:0-421 GCA_964591645.1 uncultured Pseudomonadales bacterium
AAATTTCGGGCCGGTTCGACGTACCCTACATCTTTATGGTGAAAGATGTTGCCCGTATATCGCTTACAAATATCGATACTACCATCAGTACTTTCCATATCGATAATCACAATTTCATCGACCCACTCCACGGACAAAAGTGTCTGTTCAATCGTCGCTACCGAATTTTTGACATGAATAACCACTGAAATTTTCATCGTGCACTCTTTCTTAAAGACACTACCTCTAGCCTAAGTTTATTGTATCCAAACATAATTGTCAGCAAGGCATAAACAAAGGCTCCCGCGACCACACCAGCTGCCAACCATACGAAAGAACGCGCCCACCACTGCTGGAAGGAGAATAAGAATAAACACATTAGTAAGGCTGCAGTCAATTGTCGCCAAACCTGCTCGATAAAATGAATGGGGAGGACTCTTTT
>CAZQBH010000033.1:431-4077 GCA_964591645.1 uncultured Pseudomonadales bacterium
GATTACCGTAATAAACGAGGTCGAAGCAATAAGAGCGGAAGCGATAGATACTCCCGTCATCCCAAATAAATAAACACAGATCGGGGTCGCGATCCACGTTGATGCTGTCCAAAATACCATCAATTTAAGTGTCTTCGAAATTTCCCCGATAGCATTGAGTGTGTTTGTCAACGGCGATGACACCGCCGACCACGCCACATTGATAGAGAAAAATAATAATGACAAGAGTGCCGGCTGCCATTTTTGATAATGGGGAATAACTGAAATTAACGGGTAAGCCAGGGCTACCATCCCGGCCAGCACCGGGAAGATAAGTAAACTGATGAAGTAAATTGATTTCTCCACGGCTTTACCGAGTAACACTTTATCATGTTGAAGTCTGGAATACGTCGGAAAAGTGATCGCCACCACGCTATTAACACTCAATTGATAAGGGAACATTGACCACCGTTTTGCCCACCCAATCATCCCCATGTCACTGGCCGGCAAAAAACGGGCGAGTACCACAATAAATAAATCATCCTTAATTCGCGCCAATAAATCGTTTAACTGAAATTTCGCTCCAAAACCAACCAATTTCTTAAATACTTCACGAGACAGAGAAAAGCCCAATGACCATCCCTGGAGGAAATAAATCAATATGACTCCAACGATGCTGCGAGCCAATACTGCTATCGTATAACTAGTCACTCCATATCCCTTCCGCGCCATAGAGACAGCTAAACCGTAAAAAACAAGGTTTTCGGCAATTTGGGGGATAATTAATTTGTTAAATGCCAATTTACGCTCGAGCAAAATTGAAGGGATAGTCTTAAATGAAGCCAAGATAAACGAAAAACTGAGCGCGTAGAGAAGCAGGAGGCCATTCCCGTCCAAATGAGCTTGCTGTTTCCAGAGGGGGGTAAGGGCTACGATAATGAAGACAATAAGTACGGCGAGTATTTGTTGAACGGTAAACGTAGTCCGGAGCTCATCAGTTGTCGGCTCTTCCTTCTTTTGAACCAGTGTCGCTGCTAGACCGATATCAGATAAAAAAGTGAAAATCCCAATCATGGCAGTCACGATAAAATATGTCCCAAACTCACTTGGGGTCAGGTAAATCCCCAGTAATCCAGTTGCAACAATACTAATGGCGTATAAAAAACCGGTTCGTAATACGTAACTAAATACTCCACGTACCGATCGACGTTTTAATTCTTCAACGGTTATTGGCATAATCTTTCTTTCGCCTTACAATGACGCATCCACTGACCAATCCTACCAAGACCAACGAGAGAACGCTAACCCAATCACATGCAAACCTAAGAGGTGTTTCTTTTAATATTCCTTCGATTATAAATGTATTCGTTCCCACAGGAACAATGGGAATAGACATGGTAGGTAATTGATTATTAACTGTGTGGGTAACTTTCTCCCCGTTCACCATTAACTCCCAACCTGGAAAATCGAAAATATTTACTCTAAAAATTAAAGGTTGATCTGTTTTTATTTGTACCTTAAATGACTGTGATTTATCTGACAATACCACCAACTGAAACAATCCGTCAGAAAACACAGAAAACCGGCCATCAGAAGGAATGATGTCCTTTTCCTTACTTAAGACAAGATGAGCTAATTGAGGATGAATATAATCAGGAATCACTTTGCTCATTTCAGTTTTTATATATAATTCATTGGTTGGATAAATATTTTCGGATGGATTAAGTGAAGGATCTGACACAAACATGGGCAAGGTCGTAATGAGGGCGAGACCAACCAAGATTACAGCTACTATCCAGGTAACTGAAGTTCTAAACCGTTTTAAACAATCAACAACAAATCCACCCAACCATGAGCTGGCAATCATGGCGATTGTTAAAAAACGCCAAGGAAATTGCAAATAAGACAATCCAGGAATAACGCGCCATAACCAATGAGAATGAAATGTCATCAAGAAAAGAGAGAGACAAAAAGTACTCAAAGCAAACCAACCAATTGCCCGAGAACATTTTTTAGGTTGATTTTTTCTCACCACCAACATAATGAGTGCTCCAAACAACACAAGAAAAGTAACTTTACCTACTTGAAAAGTCATACCATCGTTGGGTCCGGATATTGAACCACCGTAACCCCATGGGGAAAAAAGAAACTGTTTTAAATAAACAAAATGTTGGCTATACGTGCCCTCACCGGTAGTTAATTGGTCAACCGAAGTATATTGTTTTTCCAAAATTGCTGGCACAATAAAATATGCAGATATTCCTAATCCCCAAATAAATCCAATTGCCAATCGTACAATTTCAACAATTTTTAAAGGACGATTTACTAGGAGTAAAAATACTCCAAACAACACTGCAAATGGAATCCCAACAAAAGCCATTAAATTATGTGAGAGAAGCAAGGCAGCAGTACTAATAGCAACAAACAGAAGCTCAATCTTTTTTTTGGATAAACAGTAGTGGGAGATGGCAGAAAGTAATACCATCAAAGCAAGGAGACCGTACAATTCACCCAAAGCTCCTCGGGCATATACGTCCACCGCCCGATACGGCGCATACATAAACAAAAAAGCTGATACGTAAGCTGCAATTGGTCGCCAAAATTGACGGGCGAAGTAGTACATCGCCATAAAAGAAAAATAGAAAGATAAAATAAACAATAATTTGACAGCATTGATATATGAAAGTCCGAGAGCATGAAAACCAACTCCCAAATAATAGGGTAAGGGGGCATAAAATGAAAACAATGGCATCCCGTAGCCGAATCCCAAGTTTTTTGACCATCGGGGAGGAATTCCTCCTTCTCTAACTGTCTTATCGAGTTCAACCAAACGAGTTACATGGGTAAAATCGTGAGTTTTGAATAAGGTTGACTGGAAAAAAGGCAGTATTGCGGGAACAATCACAATAAGTCCCACAATCCATGGGAACCATATCTGCTGAGTTAATAATTTTAACAGTTTCATAAAGGAAAAATCCTGTAGAACAGCAAATGAGGACCACCGAGAGGCCGCTCATAACTACCGACTAATTGCATATTAGGTGGAATAGGAGTGATATGCATGCGATGATCGTTAATGAGAAAATATACCTCCCCTGTTAGTGTTTTTTGTTGGAGTTCTTGAGGAATCTCGTGAGGTGTACCCACTCCGAAAATTTCCAGGTTTTTTATCAAAGGTGAGCGGTCAAAATACATCAACAACCCGTCAGGCAGTGTGCCAAAATACCCCTCTGTTGCCACAATAACCCGTGTTGTTTTTGCCCGTTCCGCGACATAATCCCGAACTTCAGGAATACCATATCCTGAAGACCACTCGGTTAAATATTGCACCACATCTTCATTTGAAAATGGAGTCGCTTCGGGATTGGTGAGTAACGGTAAAGCAAATCGAAGGCTAAAAAAAATAACGAGCAGGCTTGTTACGAATGCGAGCCATTTAATTTTCTCAAAAAAAATATCAAGAATAATCGCAATTATCGGAATAATCCATATTATAGTCGGTAAAAAATATCGGGATGCTAATAACTTCCCCGTGACTAAAAAAGGCAACAAGAACAATAGAAAACTAACACTGTGAAGCATGAGAGATGATTGCAATTGTTTTGATGGGGTTAGTTTTTTTTGAAGCAATAAAAATAAACTAATAACTATCCATAGTCCCGGAGTG
>CAZQBH010000033.1:4087-10289 GCA_964591645.1 uncultured Pseudomonadales bacterium
TAACCACTTGCCGATTCGGTTTAAATTTGACCACAGTATCTGGGGCAACTGGGTCGCTATTTCATGAGGCGTAAAGGCAAAATCACTGGTTCGTTTGAACAGAAACGGGTAAAACGACGACACCCTCATCAAACCCAAAAAACCCAAACCAACCATTCCGCCAAAAACCAAGTGTAAAACTGTCTTTTTACTCGGTTTACTAAAGAACCAAACACTCAAGGGCACCAAGGCAAAATACAAGGCAGACGTTTTTGTCAGTAAAGCCAGCCCCCACATAATCCCAGTGTAGATTGCATATCGCCAAGAATGGTTATTATGCCAACGGAGTAAAAAATAATAGCTTCCGGACAAAAACAATGTCAGCAACATATCAATCAATCCCATACGAGAGTGAAACAAACTAAAGGGAAGCAAGACAGTCAAAAGAGCTGCAATTACTTGACCTCGCCACGTTGATCCAGATTCTTTGGTAACCAATGTCAGTAACAACATGGTGATTGACCCTGCGAAGACAGAGAGTAAACGTGCAGCCACCAGTGGATCCGAAAACAAAGACAATGCAGGGATTAAACACCAAATGAACAACGGTGTCTTTCCATCATACAACGGTAAAAAAGCATACTTATGCGGTTCATGAGTTATCACTTGTGCCCAACGGATATAAATTGCTTCATCAGCAAACACAGGAAGTTGGGTTATGTGATACCAGCGACTAGCACCATAAAGCAACAATAAACTAGCAATAAAAATAATGCGTTTCATTTCCATGCCCTGACTATCTTGTATCCAGTATAAAGAACTGGCAAGCTAAACAAAAATAGCAATCTATATACCAGTTGATCCGCTGTATATGTCCCTGTTAAAAGATAAAAAAGATACGATCCCATTCCTGTAATAGAAAAACACACAACCAACTCTTGAATATATCGATTGTTCGACAATGCTGCAACTGACAAAGGCCATAATAAATACCAGGAATAAAATCGGTGAGACCCGTCAAAATATTGCAATAAAATAAAACCAAGAGCCATCAACCCATAGGTATCGACAGTAATCCAGCGACGCAAAATGCGATGGCCTATATATGCCAATGGAGCAACAATAGTGATCAACTTGGTAAAAATTGATAAGATCCACCCGGCCACAATGGGAATCTTGTGGCCAATTGCTAAACCACCTATAAAAAACGCCATCATTACCATGTCGTTATGCATGTTGCCTACCGCTTCAATCAAAACCAAAGGATTAAACAAAAACCATGCCGCTGCTCGCCATCCTTTACCGGTAACCGTTCCAATTGCCCACCCAGTTACGAGTACGGCTGCAACACTGAGTACCCGAAAACCAAACATTCCTACCTGAAGATCACCAGCCGTTGCTAAATATATCAAAGCCGATAAACCAGTCCATACAATACCATAGGGAGTTCTTGCTTCAAGGTTATGCGTGAACCAAAGCCATGGATCTCCGGGAAAATCCCATGGTGAATGAAGATAGGGATTTGAGTGATAATAAACTACGATTTTCCCATTAAACAAATAACTAAATACGTCGTGACTCAAACCAGGAAATGCAGGTAGCAACGCTGTTAATGAAAGACCTAGCAACAAAACCAACTGCCTAGAGGAAATTTTGTGTTGAACAATTTGACCAAGTAAGGTGAAATATAATGCAAACAGACTTAATATCAATGATCCAAAAACAATTGAGCTAATAAGTCGATGGTGATATCCTAGTTGCCACATCCATTGCTGGAAGGACCAATATATCTGATTACCTGAAAAAACCAAATTGGGATCAACCTGAGAGTACGAAT
This sequence comes from uncultured Pseudomonadales bacterium, assembly GCA_964591645.1. Lineage (GTDB taxonomy): Bacteria > Patescibacteriota > Microgenomatia > UBA1400 > RBG-16-45-19 > CAZKMY01. The sequence continues at coordinate 5,904 of CAZQBH010000033.1, forward strand.
AAACACTAAACAGCAGTAATACCAAAGGAAAAAAATATACAAAATTAAATCGCATACTTGCGCGTTAAATACGCCCAACGGATTAAGATTAATTGCCAAAACATTCGCAGAGAATCTTTCACCGGACTAACGCGTTCAGTTTTGACATGTTTCCATTGCACAGGAACTTCAGCAGCTCTAAATCCTTTTTTTCGTGCCAAAAACAATAGTTCCACATCGAAGGCACCGGTGAAAGCATCCTTTTTTGGCTGATTGGTGGCAGTGAGTAATGGGAACAATGTTTCTGCGGCTTTGGCTGAAAAAAGTTTGAATCCACATTGAGTATCGCGAATGCCTCGTACTGCCAAGATTTGTACCACCATGTTAAACCCTCGGCCCATTAAATGTCGGTACCAAGGTTCTTTTTCTCTAGCCGCACCTTCTACTTCGCGCGAACCAATAACAATATCGTAACCTCGTTCAAAAAACGGGAGCATTTTTTCAACTTCTTCAATGGGAGTAGATTGGTCAAAATCAGTAAATAACCGGTAGGTCCCCGTTGCAGCCAACATTCCACGACTGACTGTTCCAGCCTTACCTCGATGAGGCTCATCTAATAAAACCACATCTTTTCTTTCTTTTGCAAAAGCAGTTAAAGCCTCAATGGTTGAGTCAGTTGATCCGTCATTTACTAAAACCATTTCAAAAGGATATGCTTGTTTCCTTAGATATTCATATACTTCAGACAATTTATGTCGTTTGATATTTTCAGCTTCGTTATACGTAGGAATAACCACCGATACATAGGGCTTCATAAAAACTATTTTACTCCCTTTCCAAGATGAGAATATGAGGAATGGTATTAGCCCGCAATGTATGAGTTAGAGCAAAATCACGGGCAGTCTGAATTTCATATATAGGGACGCTGCGAGGATCTATAGTGTTCACTTCATCAATAATCGCCAGGGATTTTAGATCACCATAATCATCAGTTTCTTTTGGCCTCTTAGTGGATACTTCCAAAAAATATCTGTAAATCATTCCTTTGTAATCTTTATCATCAGAAAGAAGAGCGATATTGTACGGTTGGTTAACATAGGGTAACAACTCGCTTACTGTTTCCTGGACGACACTAGTTCCCTGGCCACTCCAACCCAGACGGAGCAAGCCTCCCGCATTAAACCATGTCAACATTCCAAGAAGTAGTACGCCTATCAACAACGTTACTCTTTGATTCCATAGTGTAGTAATAATATATGCCCAGAATATGGCAATAATTGGATAACAAAAAGTTAAATAATGAGGGAAAACAGAATGAGAATAGAAGGAAATCCCTACAATTGTGATCAGCAACCACGAAAATATCACTGTAAACGGAAATGCGAATTGTATGTTCTTTATCATTCGCGTCAAAATGATGATAGCAAACAATAATCCAACCCCCATAAAGGCCCAACTTATACGTTCGTCTTGTGAAACTTGAAAGAGTTGAGATATGACTAAGTTTGCCCTACCGATCAGGGTATTTAAAGGGGATAAAGAAGAAGCGGCTTCCATGTGCTTTTCTGGAGAAGTAAAAAAACCCAAAAAACTCTTGGAGATAATGTGATTATGTCTGAAATCGAAAATAATGAGTGGTAACTGGGTAAGAATAAACACTCCAAAACCAGCTAAGCCCTCAAAAACGGTTTTAAGGTATTCTTTTCGGTATATTAAATTCATCAACATCAATAGACCAACAATCCCTGCAGTTATCAAGCTTACATAATGACATTGGGCCAAAATACCAATCCACAGCCACATTAATATAGCCTGTTTATAACTTTGATTTTGCCACCATTCCAACATGCTCCATAACAAAAGCACGGCAAAGAAGGAAGCGATATTGGGGTTCCAAGAAAACCTCCCATATTGGACTGCGTAGGTCATGATACTAAGGAGAAACGAGCTTAATAACGCAGTAGTAGATCCAAAAAACTTTTTCACCACCAAATAGAGCAACGCAATAGTGGCAATGCTAAGCAAAGCCACCCCATATGCAGGTCCTACCGGATCAGGATACGTGAGTGCCAAGAAGGGGACCATAAAATAATAATAAAATGGACCCAGGTACATATTGCCTACACTAGTAACCGGGCCAATTAATGCAATATCGTGATCTTTTAAAATCCGTTTAGCGACGATTGCATCTCTCCCTTGATCGCCACGAAACATTAAGGTTTCCGGTAAATGATACAACCGCAAAAAAGCACCTAAAGCAACAATGGTTAATAGTAAAATTCGTTCACGCACTATTTTTTCCAAATTAAACGGTTATATGCGGTATAGTTCCAAATAAGTCCTAAACAAATTCCAAGAGCCAGATATACATGCCCAGAATTAACCGGGAGTCCGAGCAAAGTCCCGTAATCAACGATGCCGAATGTTAACTTACCGATGGTGGCGATCAAAAATTGAATTACTACCGATCCCAACGAAGCAAGATTAAACTGGATAAATTTTGAAGGAATGGCTGCTGGAGTTAACTTGCGATCAGTAAACGTCCACAGATTGTTCCAAACAAAATTTGACACAATTGCCAGTTCTATAGACAGAATTACTGCCAGCGTATACGGAAGAGAAAATAACATACTATATGAAATCATCTGAACCAATGAACCAAATCCTCCCACTATAGCAAATTTTACAATCCGTGAAGCAATAATTTCCTTGATTCGGACCTTAAAAATATACAGCAATGTATTCTTAATATATTCAGCTCCCAATTTTGACTTCCCATAAGTACGGTCAACAAACTGCAGGGGTACTTCGGCTACTTTATAACCGCGTCGTACGGCTTTATGTAAAAAACCAATTTGAAACGTGTAACCCATAAAGGTATCTGAATTCATATCAGGTAAAATCGTCTCAACGACTTTTCTCCGTATCGCTCGATACCCCGTCGTCCAATCGTGAATAGAAAAGTTGGTGATCACTATCCGTATAGTTAAATTGCCCACGACGCTTAAAAATTTCCGGTAAAAACCCCAAGTATTGGGAATACTGCCACCAGGAATATACCGAGCTCCCAATACAATATCATTACCTTCTTCTAATTTTTTCAGCATCACGGGTATTCGAGTGGGATCATGTTGAAAATCAGCGTCAAATTGAAACACAATATCTGCTTTCAGGGTATCGATCGCATAGTGCATACCCTTTAGGTATGCGTTACCCAGCCCCATCTTCCTAGGGTTCGTTAATAAATGAAGGTTGGGATAATCCTGAGCGAGCCGAAGGACTTCTTTACCGGTGCCGTCAGGTGAAGAATCATCCACGATTAAAATATGAGGATCGTAATGGTTCGAAACCTCTTTAAAAACAGAATCCAATAAGACTTCACATAAACGACTAATGTTGCCTTTTTCATTATAGGTTGGACTAACAATCACCACCCGTTGACGTGATTTAGGCATGACTTTCCTGTTCCAAATCCGCCTTTACCATAATCTCTACCATTTGTTCAAATGAAGTGGTTGGTTTCCAACGCAAAACAGTGTTTGCTTTGGTGGGATCAGCCACCAACAAATCAACCTCTGCCGGGCGTTTAAACTTTTCATTAATTCGAACGTACTGCTTCCAATCTAAACCCGCTACCCCAAAAGCTGCTTCACAAAATTGTTGTACAGACCAGGTATTGCCCGTCCCAATAACGAAATCTTGCGGTTCGTCTTGTTGAAGCATCATCCACATGGCTTGAACATAATCAGGAGAATAGCCCCAATCTCGTTTTGAATCTAAATTTCCCAACTCTACATATTCCTGTTTTCCCAATTTAATCCGGGCGACTGCATGAGTAATCTTACGAGTTACAAATTCAAGCCCGCGACGCTCTGATTCATGATTAAACAAAATACCTGACACAGCAAATATATTGTATGACTCACGGTAATTTACGGTAATCCAGTGACCATACGCCTTGGCAACCCCGTACGGACTACGCGGATAAAAAGGTGTCAATTCACTTTGAGGTGTTTCCCGAACTTTGCCAAACATTTCACTTGATGAGGCTTGATAAAATTTTATCTTTGGATTAACTAAACGGACCGCCTCCAACATTTTGGTGACCCCCAAAGCGGTAAATTCACCCGTCAAAACAGGCTGCTTCCAAGATGTTTCTACAAAACTTTGAGCCGCCAAGTTATACACCTCATCTGGCTCCACCTCTTTGACCATCGAGTTTAACGAATTTTGATCCAGCAAATCTCCAGGATGGAGATAAATTTTATCTTGAATGTCTTTAATTCGTTCTAGATTCATGGTCGAGGTTCGACGAGTCATGCCATGGACCTCATACCCTTTATCAAGCAAAAATTCAGCTAAGTACGAACCATCTTGACCGGTAATACCAGTTATCAATGCCTTTTT
>CAZQBH010000033.1:10389-13434 GCA_964591645.1 uncultured Pseudomonadales bacterium
TCTCCAATAGTCTAGCACGCGGGCAACTGTTGCCTCTAGAGGAATTTCTGCTTTCCATCCCGTTAATTCTCCAAATCGTGATGAATCGGCGGCTAATCGGGGTACATCAGATGTTTGCATTCGCTCAGGATCTTGTACGACTGAAACCGAAACTCGGGATTGTTGTAACAACATATCCAACAAGGCTTGAATGCTTGTCTCAACCCCGGATCCGAGGTTGTAAACCTCTCCTGGAACACCCATTTGTAATGCCAGTTCATATGCCCGAACCATGTCTTTTACATCAGTGAAGTCACGGGTAGCGGTTAAATTACCCACACTGATAATAGGTTCTTGTTTACCGGCCTCAATGAGAGCAATTTGTTTGGCAAATGCTGGTAATACAAATTGGTCAGTTTGCCCTTCACCGATATGGTTAAATGGCCGGACCCGAATCACGGGTAATGCATAACTTAAAAATGTTTGTAATCCCATAAAATCTTGGGTCACTTTAGATACCGCATAAGGACTCATGGGTCGAAGAGGACATTGCTCAGAAATGGGCAAATCATCAGGAGTAATTTTGCCATATTCTTCCGCACTCCCTACCACGAGTACTCGGGCTTGAGGAGTATGAGTAACCAACGCCGATAATAAATTTGCCTGGGCTACAATATTGTTTAATACAGTCTTGTTGTTATCCGAAAAACTGGCTGCGGGCGACGATAAGGCTGCCAAATGAAACACCCAGTCAGGTTTGGTTGATGCCACTACTGATTCAATCGAATCCTTGTCGGTTAAATCCAAAGTGACTGCGGATAAATTTGGAGCGATAATACTAAGCGATCCCCCAAATACTGCGGCCATAACCTCATAATCACCGGGCAATAACTGATGGATTAAGTGTTGACCGACAAACCCGCTGGCTCCGGTAATCAGAACTTTTTTAGTCATATATTACGTATTTCCAATTCCTATATAGCGTAAACCGACTGCTTCAACTTTTTCCCGAATTAAAATATTTCGGGTGTCGACCACGAGCGTATTTGGTTTTACTAGAGACGCCAATTGTTGTAAGTCCATAGTTTTAAATTCGTCCCATTCAACCAAAACGAGTACCATGTCCGCCTCTTGAACCGCTTCAATCGCGGTTGTCCCATAGAAAATAGTCGGCCACAATTTTCGCGCTTCATCCATGGCTTTTGGGTCATATGCTTTGATTGTCGCGCCGTGATCCTTAAGATAGGGGATGACTTTAAGTGATGGAGCTACCCGCATATCGGTCGTATTTGGTTTAAACGCCAAGCCTAACACCGCGATTTGTTTCCCCTCATAACCACCCAATAGTGAGGAGTATTCTGCCATCTTTCGCTCAATTCGACTATCGTTTATTTGATCCATTTGAATTAAAAGACTATTTTGTTCACCTAATTTTTTTGAAACAGCTGCCAATTCTTTGACATCCTTAGGAAAACAAGAGCCCCCGTACCCAAGACCGGGATACCAATAATGAGATCCAATTCGCTTATCGGGACCAATGGCGCGGATCACATCCTGAACATTGGCTCCTGTCTTTTCGCACAAATCTGCAATTTGGTTAATAAATGTGATTCGCAAAGCCAAATACGCGTTCGCTGAATATTTTGCCATTTGAGCGCTTTCCGGTTTAACAATCACCCGTTCACCGTCAATCGGCTTATGCAATTCAAGCAATCGATCAATAGCCCAAGGTTCAGAGGCTCCGATCACCACTCGGTCAGCATGAAGTGTGTCTTCGACTGCCGAACCCTCACGTAAGAACTCCGGGAGCGAAACCAACACATATGATACGGAAGTATGCTCATCAATAACTGTTTTGACCTTCTGGCTGCTCCCAGGTGGAACAGTACTTTTGATCGCTACGATCGCCGATTCTTTTAGATGGGGGGCTAATGCGGTCGCCGCAGCCATCACATAGGTTAAATCTGCAGTACCGTCAGCAGCTGAAGGGGTTCCCACTGCAATAATGACCACGTCAGATTGTGGTACCGCTTGAGCATAATCAGTGGTAAATAGCAGTTTCCCGCTCGATAAACCACTTTTTACCAGTTCTTCCAAATGAGGTTCAAAAAAAGGGACGACTCCCTTAGACAACGAAGCAATTTTGTGTTCATCCACATCGAGTCCAAATACCTGATGGCCAAAAGAAGCAAACACCGAAGCCGAGACCACGCCGACAAAACCGGTGCCGATTATTGTAATAGTCATGCGGCTAGTATAATAACTGAAACCATAACTCTCAAGTCGTAACATCGTTGACTCATGACTTATGATTCATGACTCAAGACTTAACACTTAGCACTTAGGACTTTAAATATGCAAATCGACATTTTAACTATTTTCCCTGACATGTTTCAGGGTCCGTTCTCCGAAAGCATCATCAAACGTGCTCAAGAAAAAGAATTAATCACTATTACCGTTCACGATCTACGTCAATGGACGACTGACCCTCATCATTCTACTGATGACCGCCCCTATGGCGGCGGCCCCGGCATGGTCATGTTGGTAGAACCTATCGACAAGGCGCTTCATGCGATCAAACGACCTGCCTCGCCTGAGGGCGGGCCCAACTATCAAACTAAAGTGGTGGTAACCGCTGCCAGTGGAAAGTCGTTCACCCAAGCCAAAGCTCAAGAATTTAAAACGCTTGATCAACTCATCATCATTGCTGGTCATTACGAAGGGATTGATCAACGGGTGATTGATCATTTGGCAGACGAATCTATCTCCATTGGTAATTATGTCCTGACGGGGGGTGAATTACCTGCCATGGTCATTACCGATGCGATTACGCGCCTTATTCCCGGGGTATTGGGCGATCCCAACTCGATTGTAGAGGAATCACACAGTCAAGAAGGGTATTTGGAATATCCACAATACACCCGACCTGAAAAATACCGCGACTGGGAGGTACCCAAAATCCTGCTCTCCGGTAATCACGCCGACATCGCCCAATGGCGCCGACAACAATCTAAACAGCCATCTGACGTTTAACTTCTTCCAAACCTTCGGATAGCGTTTTCATAG
>CAZQBH010000034.1:0-2400 GCA_964591645.1 uncultured Pseudomonadales bacterium
AGCTGAACAATTGCTTTGCCGGGAACCACAATCGCCGTCACCTGACTTTTTTCAATCCCCCACATTTTTTTATTCGCACTCAAACTCAATCGATAACCGTCAGTTGCCACCACCAAGCCCTCAGCCCACTTCCACAAAAATCCCGTGAGAATCGGACGAGATTCATCTGAAGATACCGAAAACCCGACTCGATCATATTCCTTTACCAACTGATCCACTGCTAACTCATTCGCGGTTGCCACCAATTCAGGGAACGGAGGAAACTCCTCTGGCTTCATTGTTTGCAGCGTCGCCCGCATTCGCTGACCCGAAATCAACAACTCCCCCTGCTGAGTAGTTTCCAACACAATTCCTCCCAAGGGTAACCCCTGAGACAATTCACCAATTAATCGGGCTGGTACAACAGCTATCCCTTCATCTACAATTTTCCCCGCCATCCGCAGCTGTATTCCTACATCCAAACTGGTGGCTGTCACAAAAATACCTTTAGCGTTCGCTTCAATGGAGATAAACCCCAATACGGGTAAGTTAGCTTTGGTGGAAGCAAACTTAACCGCCAACTGAATTGTTTTTGCCAAATTCTCTTTTAACACGTGGATTTTCATAGAAATTGTTCCTATCGAACTAAATTGTAACTTAAATTAACAGTAGTAATAGTAGAAGCGGGGATAACCGGATAATTTTTTATTTTCCTTGAAGTATTTTCGGGTTTCTCGCGTGTTGATAACAACCCCACCGGTTGTGTATACGATTGTGGATAATGAGTGGATAATTGATTAAAAATGTGGATAAGTGCCGCATCGATTATCTCTCCACCGCCGGACGAGATTGTTTTCTCCACTTCTTCACAATCCATACTCACAACTTGTCCACGCAGTTTTCCACAATTAGTGCACATAGAGATGTTTGCGTACCTCGCCGACATCAAGTCGGAGTGTCTCCGAATCCTGAAGCTGTTGGGTAATTTTTTCTACCGCATGCATAACTGTGGTGTGATCCCGGTTAGAAAACAGATCACCAATTTCCATTAATGGTAGTCGGTAATCAACCCGGAGCAGATACATGGCGATGTGGCGGGGAACGACCAATTTTTGTGCCCGGCCAGTCCCTCGTAATTGCTTTACATTAATACCAAAATGATCCCCTACGCCGCGGATTAATTCGAGTGGACGTAGCGGCGGTGGAGCATCAGAGCGGTCAGAAGATTCGCCTGTTTTGCCCAACAATGCCAATACTAATTCTTGAGTCAGTGGCTTTTTGTGTAAATTGGTTTCGGTGGTTAGTTTGACTAAAAAACCCTCTATCTGGCGGGCACTGATGATGTTGCCGGCTATGGTTTGTGCCATTTCCATAGTCAAAAAAAGCTTTCGTTGTTTTGCTTTAATCAGGACGATTGCCGCTCGCAGCTCAAAGTCGGGATTACCGATATCTACCAACAGGCCCGCTTCAAACCGGGAACGTAGTCGGGCTTCAAGCATTTTTATTTCTGAGGGAGGCCGATCGCTTGTCATCACCACCTGACCGCCACCCTTGAGAATGGCGTTAAATGTGTGAAAAAACTCTTCCTGAACTGCATTTTTACCGGCAATAAACTGGATGTCATCGATAAACAGTCCTTTTACCTGGCGATACCGTTGTTTAAACTCTCGGGTTGTTTTCTGTTGAATGGCATCAATAATCTCATTGGTAAATTCCTCGCCCATGCAATAAATAAACTTCGTTTTTGGATCTCTTTTTAAAGCCTCAATTGCCACTGCCTGCATGAGGTGAGTTTTACCTACCCCTACCCCACCATAGATAAACAGGGGGTTATACGCCTTACCTAAATCAGTAGCTACTGCTTGGGCGGCCGCGTGGGCCATTTCGTTACTGGAGGAGACCGCAAATGTGTCAAACACAAAATCTTCCCGTAAACCAACCCGTTGAATTGCCCACGACAAATCATCAGTATGTTGCTGCTGGGCAGCAAACAAAGGCCCGGCATCAATGGGGGTAGTTTGGGCCGAGGGGGGCAAAATCACAAACCGTAATTCAGCCGCATTTTTAGTAACCCGGCTGAGTGCTTCTTGAATTTGTCCATAAAACCGTTGTTCAATGATTCCTTGGTGAAATGAGGATGGACACTGAATGTCGGCAATAACACGCCCCGATTCTGTGGGTGATAATTCAGTCAACTGGAGTGGTTTAATCCAGCTGGTAAAGGTAGCCGGCGACAATGTTACCTGCAAATCATCAGTTACAAGTTTCCACAATGAATGTGTGTTTGTTGCGGTCATCAAAAATCCTTTTATGTGGGCAAGTGACTATCTTAAAAAAACTTGTTAGCGGCAGGAATAAGTATACAGAGACTAAGAAAGTTTTCCACAATTGTAAAGACCCAAAAATTCCTTATAAAGACAA
>CAZQBH010000034.1:2410-4107 GCA_964591645.1 uncultured Pseudomonadales bacterium
TGATAAAATACTCCCGGACCTACGGTTTCTGTACCTGTCCCCCATACCCTATTAACTAACGTAAAAGGTTAAAAAAATGATCAAACGCACTTGGCAACCCAAAAAATTAAAACGCGCTCGTCGCTTCGGTTTTCTGGCCCGGATGAGTTCGGCGGATGGCCGTCGCACATTGGCTCATCGTCGCGCCAAAGGCCGCGCCAAAATTGTCACCGCCTAAAAATGCAATAAAACGGTAGAATTATCGTATGATTCCTTCCGCATACCGGTTGCGTCTTCGTAGTAACCAACCTTTTGTGGGATCCAAACAGTTCGAGAATTGGGTAGTTTTGGTGAGTAAACCCGCTGCTGCGCCCCGTTGGGCAATTCGTGTCAGTAAAAAAATCGACCACCGAGCTGTCGTGAGAAACACCCTTCGTCGTCAAATCAACTTTTGGCTATTTCGTCAGGCTGACAAACTTACCCCCCAAGAATTCTTAGTGATTGTTAGAAAAAAACCTCAAACCGCCGACGAATTACATCAGTTATTTAACGCTATTGGCCATGCACTCCATCTTGTTTAAAGGGTATCGAATGCTGCGTCGCTTGCTTGAAGTTCCTTTGGCGGCTTTGGGAGTCCCCTATCATAATTGTCGTTTTGTTCCTAGTTGTAGCGAATATTGTGAGCAAGCGATCCAAAAATACGGTCTTATAAAGGGTGGACAAAAATGTGTCACTCGAATCCTGCGTTGTCGTCCCGGCGTCCCCGGTGGCCACGACCCACTCCTCTGACCTCCGACTTCGCGCTAAACCCTGTATCCTAACCCCTGTCCCCTCATGGTATACTTCGCCTTGTTATGTTTCAAACCATTCTCATTCAACCCATTACCTTTGTGCTTACCACCATCACTTCAGTGGTGGGTAATTACGGCTTAGGAATTATTATTTTAACCCTATTTATCCGTCTTATTTTGCTCCCTATCACCCTTCCTTCTCTCAAAATGGCTGGTAAAATGCGGGAGCTTCAACCAGAAATCGACAAGTTAAAGAAAAAACACGGCAACGACAAGATGGCGCTTCAGCAGGCTCAGTTAGCCCTCTTCCAGGAACACAAAATTAATCCAACCAGCGGTTGTTTGCCCAACATTTTCCAATTCATTATTTTGATTGCTCTCTATCAGGTGATAAATGGAGTAATTTCCCAACACTCGGCGGGTTCGATTCAGTTTTTATGGCTAGACATCACCCAACCTGATCATTTGTATATTCTTCCTGTTGTCGCCGCTGTAACGCAGTTAATCTTGGGGGTTATGATGTTGCCCGCCACCGACACGTCGGCTGAACAAGCGCTTGCTGCCACCACAAACACTAAGGCTGACGACAAGAAGGCCGATGACATGACTGCCATGGCTCAATCTATGCAACAACAAATGTTGTTTATGATGCCCATTATGACCCTGTTTCTTGCCTTAAAATTTCCTGCTGGACTCACCCTTTATTGGGTGATCACCACTATATTTAGCATTGGCCAGCAGTATCTTGCCTCCGGGTGGGGCGGACTTCCATTATCGATTACCAAAATACAAAAAAGGCTTGCGGGGCGTAAGGCTCCCCGATCATAAGCCAGACTGGAAAGGACAGTATGTCTGACGCTCGTTTAGAAAAAATTCAAACCCTTCTCAAAGAACTCACCTTCATGGATGCTGAAGTAACGCTCGAAG
>CAZQBH010000034.1:4117-13215 GCA_964591645.1 uncultured Pseudomonadales bacterium
CAAATAAACATTGTCTTGCCCGAAACTGATTCAGGGGCACTAATTGGGTATCACGGTGAAAAAATTGATGCGCTTCAATTAGTGGTGAACTTAATGTGGAATCAAAACGCTGTTGTGTATTCTCCTGTCCAAGTCGACATCAACGGCTATCGTGCTCGTCGTCGCCAAACCCTCGAAGATTTGGCCAATAAAGCAGCCGAGAAAGCGGTCGAGAGTGGTCGAGAAATCTTACTCCCCCACCTTCCTAGTTATGAACGACGCATTATTCATGTGTATTTAGAATCACGTCCTGACGTCACTACGTATTCTGAGGGCGAAGGCGATGAGCGTCGATTGGTTGTTCGTCCCAGCACTGAAACCGCCGAATAATTTGCATTCTATGGTCAAATTATGTCGACTTCAGACTCAACACTTAACACTCAACACTTAATCATCCATACCGACGGTGGTTCCCGAGGAAATCCTGGTCCGGCCGCCACCGGTGTTGTCATTCTTGCCAACAATGAAGTCGTACACGAATTTGGCACGTATTTGGGTGAAACCACCAACAATGTGGCTGAATATTCTGCTGTTATTGAAGCGCTTAAATGGGTCGCTAATAACTATCCCCTGTCCCCTAAACCCTGTACACTTGCTTTCAAACTTGATTCCAAATTAGTCGTGGAACAATTAAGTCGAAATTGGAAAATCAAAGAACCCCACCTACAAACACTGGCAGACGCAGTCTGGCTTCTTGTAAAAAATCACCATTTTCAAGCCACATTCACCTACATTCCTCGAGCTCAAAATGCTTGCGCCGATCGCCAGGTCAACATAACCCTCGATAACAATCTAAATATCAAATAACAAAACTCAAATCCACAATTCAATAGCAAATAATAAATAATTAACTATTTAAAACATTTGGTATTTATTATTGATTTGATGTTTGTGGATTTGTTATTTGTTATTCCTTCCCTCTCCCTCGTATAATGACCTTATGCAGATGCCATCGTTTTCGCGTGTCAAAAAAAACGCTTCCACCCCCTCGGTTGATTCGGCTGTTCCGTCAGTTTCGGTGTCTCCCAATGCACAAGACTTATTAATAAAGGGCCTTGTATCAATCAAAGATATTATTGCCCCCGAAGCGCTTGAAGTTGATTTTTCTTTCCTGAAATTTGGTAATGTATACACCCAAACACTGTTTATTGCCGGCTATCCCCGCTTCGTCTCAGCCAACTGGTTGTCTCCCCTGATCAACTTTAATCACTCTTTAGATATTGCCATGCATATATTTCCCGTCGATGGTAAATCCATTATGGATGATTTGCGGCGCAAAATTACCGAAATGGAAGCCGAGATTCAGTCGGACATCCGTCGTGGTCGTATTGCCAACATTGATACGCAGGTCAAACTGGAAGACGCTCAAGTGTTGCAGGAGCAATTAGCCAAAGGTGCCGAACGGTTTTATCAATTTGGTTTATATATCACCATTACTGCCGACACATTGGAAGAACTTCACACCATTTCTTCTCAAGTTCAAAGTACGCTCAATTCACTCCTGATTGTTAGCAAACGCGCCTCGCTCCAAATGGAAGAAGCGTTTAAAACGACACTCCCTCAAGGCATTGATCGATTGCAGTTTACTCGCAACATGGATACTACTTCTTTAGCCACCACCTTCCCCTTCACTTCTTCCGATCTCACCTCAGATTCAGGTATTCTATACGGCATCAACGAACACAATGACTCGTTGGTGGTTTTTGATCGCTTTAGTCTCGAAAACGCCAACATGGTTGTTTTTGCTAAATCAGGTTCGGGCAAGTCGTATGCCATCAAGCTGGAATGCTTGCGTTCACTTATGTTTGATACCGAAGTCATCATTATTGATCCCGAGGGTGAATATACCGATATGGCTCAGGCTGTTGGCGGCGATTATGTTAATTTTTCCTTCAACTCCCCCATCAAGATTAACCCGTTTGATCTCTCTCAGGTGTATGATTCTGAGGAAAACGAATTGGGGTTAAAAATTCTCTCGCTGCACACATTGTTAAAGATTATGTTGGGTCAAACTACCCCGGAAGAAGAAGCTATCTTAGATCGTGCTTTAGTTGCGGCGTATCAATCAAAAGGCATTACGCCTGACCCCGCCACTCAAAAGAACCCCCCGCCCCTTATGGAAGATCTATACAAAATGTTAATTGGCATGGAGTCTCAAAGCGCCTTAAATCTGGCAAACCGCCTGGAAAAATTCATCAAAGGATCATTTAGGGGAATTTTTGATCAACCATCCTCACTTTCTATCAAAAACCAGTTTACCGTATTTGGTATTAAAGACATGGAAGACGCTTTGCGGCCAATAGCTATGTTTATGATTCTCGACTTCATTTGGACTCGGGTAAAGCGCGATTTAAAGCGTCGATTATTGGTTGTTGATGAGGCGTGGTATTTAATGCAATATCCCGATTCTGCCGCGTTTTTGTATAGTATTGCCAAACGGGCGCGCAAATATTATTTAGGAGTTACCACCATCACGCAGGATGTTGAAGACTTTATTCATACCGATCAAGGCAAGGCAATTATTACCAATTCTTCGCTTCAGCTGCTCATGAAACAGTCTGCTGCCGCGCTCGATGGATTAACCCAAGCCTTTAACTTGTCTGAAGGTGAACGTCGGCTCCTGCTTTCGGCGGACGTTGGTGAGGGGCTCTTTTTTGCCGCTCAAAATCACGTTGCGCTGCGCATTGTTTCTTCCCCTGAGGAACATAAATTAATTACCTCAAATCCTCAAGAAATTGCCGCTCGTCAAAATCAGAGTTCCATCCGTGCCCCTCAAGTGGTTACGGCTCCTGTAGTTACTCCTGCTCAGTCCCCCGCTCCTGTTTTATCGCAAGAATTCCAATTACCGGCTCCCCCTCCGGTGACTGCTCAAAAATAATCATCTTCGGTTTTCTATTTTTCACATCCCCCTACTAGTTTTCTGACCCCAACGAGGGTTAGTTTTTTTGTATTTCCATTCCACATAAGCGTCACAATATAAGCCGCAAAATTTTAAACTAATTTTCATATTTCTAAATATGGATTGCAGAACGTGAACGTAGGTCCGTACAAAAAAACGAGTACAACAAGCAATATACCACCATCAAAATCCGTACCCGTTTTGGCGTGTTTATGTTAATTATCCAAAAAAAATATATATAGGCTTATATTTCAATCATCAGATTGTTGGATTGCAACGGGTGGGGTAGGATAGTGATGTTATGTCCACGTCTTACGAAACTGAAAATATCCCCACTTGTTTGCTGGTGAATCCCGACCAAATCGGCGCAAGTGAGTTACACCAGGCACTGTTAAAGCAGGGGATAGAAGTAACTACCATTTCTGAAACTGATATTAACAGCGATAAATCAAACAATATTACATATATAGTCTGGTTTTTTAAATCAGTATCTATCCCCGCCGAAACCATCGAAAGCTTTGTTTCTCTACAACGTGCCACGCTTTCAAAAATGCTTTTGGTAGCTCCCTTGGATGTTCATTCATCTCAAAAAGAGATTAAAGACAGATGTATCAATTTAAAAAATAAACTTGGCACGCATTCAAATCTGGATATTCGGTGTATTTTCCATGAAGGTGTATGGAGCCTTGCCTCCAACCAGACACGCACGCTTACGAGTTATATTGTTCAACATGTGCGACAGGGGACACTGCCGAACTTGCAAATGCTTACGCTGTATCCCGCTTCCGCAACCGCCGCCGCTGTTTCCATGTTGCGTTTGTGGTTTGATCGGGGACACCGTAATCAAACCATGTTGGTGAGAGGACAGGCGCTTGCCGGTCAAACTGCTGAATCTCAACTAACAACCAAAACACCGCAATTAACCATTGTTCCAATTGAAGCAGGGTGGGGGAGTGAGATTTCTATCGACGGAGAGGTTATCGAGGTTGTTTCCAAAAAAAGCAGTCAAGAAGTTATTGATTATCTATCAGAACAAGTGAATATACTCCCTCAATTGCCCATAAATCCTCCGGTTACTCCAACTCCTTCCGGCTCCACACCGGAGCGCAATAGAATTCAATTCCGTGCCGAGGTGGTTGAAGAGCCAGTTGTGCCGCCCGCACCGATTGTTCCACCTCCCACACCAACTATAAAAGAAGTAAAAAAAATTGTTTTGCCAGAACCCCCCAGGCCGGCTGTTGTACCCGCCATGCCCCAAAAACACCGAAATCCGTTACGCTTCATTATTCCCGGCATAAGCATAGTTATCGTATTAATCCTTATCCCGGCCAGTTTGGTCGCCCTGAGTCTCTTTCAAGCAAATCATGCAAGTTCCAAACTGGAACGAGGGGAATTAGAACAACGAGCCAAACACCTTGCTTTAGTAGAGTCGGGCATGAAGCAAACCCACCTCTACCCAGCTTTGGAAACAATTATTACTCAAGCCAAAATCCAGCTATTGAAAACCACTGCAAATAAAGCCATGGTCCAAGCAGTTAAGTATATGATTACTGCTACGGAAGGGGATCCGTATGTGGTTTTTCAATCAGCTCGTCATACGCTTGATGATCTATATCTCCTGCAATCTACTCATGGCACCTCAGCGGATCGCCAATGGACTATTCAAGCGCGTCGAGCAATTGATTTAATCCCCGAACTTATTCCGGCGGATAAAAAAATTACCGCCATGATCCTATTGCAAAATAATCTGGAACTTCGGCCCACTGGGGGGTTTATTGGTTCGGTAGCCCTCCTTACCTTCGATCACGGCAAACTGTTGTCCTATGAAACCCGGGATATTTATGATCTCGACAGTAATTTAAAAGGCGTGGTCAATCCGCCGACAGAATTACGCACGTACCTCGGTGAATCAAACTGGTATTTTAGAGATGCCAATTGGTATCCTGATTTTCTCGATACGGCCACAACCGCTAATTGGTTCCTGGAAAAAGAATGGGGGAGTCGGGCCGATGTGGTCATTGGTATTAACCTTAATGCCCTAAAAACAATTACCGCTGCCCTTAAATCAATCACGCTGCCAGATGGTCAAGTGGTTGGTCCAGACAACTTGTTGGCCACGGCGTTCAATTATCAAGATGCTCCTACCGGCAGTCCAGATACCAAAAAACAAGAATTTTTATCCCTATTTATCAAACCGTTACTGGATCAAATCACGGTTGCCGATTCAAACACCACGCTGGCGCTGATTAGTGCGCTAGGTCAATCTGCCAACCA
The DNA here is from genome assembly GCA_964591645.1 of uncultured Pseudomonadales bacterium. Classification (GTDB taxonomy): domain Bacteria; phylum Patescibacteriota; class Microgenomatia; order UBA1400; family RBG-16-45-19; genus CAZKMY01. Next base: position 9,330 of record CAZQBH010000034.1, read on the forward strand.
AGGAGAGATCACCCTCATTGCCAATGATCCCGTTACGGTTGCGTCATTAGTTGAAGCAGGTTGGTCTGGCAAACTGCCTACGTTGTATTGTCAACCTAACCAGCCAGAGCCCTGTTCAGCAGACTTTCTCTCTGTAAATGAAGCTAACGTTGGCATCAACAAAACCAATTTTTACCTGAAGCGTTCAATTGATCATACGATTAACCTTTCTGCAACTGAGGTAGTCCATCAGCACACCATTACCTATACCAACTCGAGCCCCAATGACACTTGGCCAGCCGGAAGTTATAAAGCTTACCTTAGAACCAGCGTACCACCTCAAGCAACGAATGTAATGATTTCTGTAAATGGTAATCAATTAAAACCGGCTGATTACGTCAGTGTTACCGTTTCTAGTTATCAGCAAATGGGGTTTTTTGTTGAAATAAAACCGCAAGAAACAGCCGCCCTTGTCATAAAATATCAACTCCCGCTCTCGCCCAATTACCGGTCCTATGCCTTCACCCTCCAAAAACAACCCGGTGTTTCTGCTGATCCGATCAAGCTCACGCTTTATCAGGCAGGCGGTAAGGCATTTCAACGTCTCAATTCCAACCTGGGTCAGGGGAGTGGTTCGTCCATTGAAGGAGTTTTCGACCATACCATTCTGACCACAATTGAAATGGCTCAGTGATTCGTGCTAAAGTGAGCACCAGCATAAAGTGTATTGAAAAATATAAGGAGCAATAACATGCCAAAGTTTCCTGAGTTAAAAGTTGAAAAACGAATCCTGACTGGTCGTAAGGTAAAACAACTTCGCCGACAGGGAATTATTCCTGCCAACATTTTTGGTAAGAAAATTGACTCGATCAACATTCAAGTAGGGGAAAAAGAATTTAACAAAATATTTGCCGAAGTAGGCGAAACAGGAATTGTAAGTATAGTAGTTGGTGATGACAAGTATTCCTCTCTGATTACAGGATATGCCCAAGATTCTATGAGTGGCAAAATTCTTCACGTTGATTTCCATCATGTTTCGCTCAAAGAGAAAGTCACTGCCACGATTCCAGTGCATGTAATTGGCGAAGCTCCTGCTGTCAAAGAACAGGGCGGCGTCCTCAATCAAAGCCTGCATGAAATTGAAGTTGAAGCTTTGCCTACGGATCTACCCGAAGTGATTGAGGTGGACATCAGCGGGTTGGCAGCTATTGGCGACATTATTTCCGTCAAAGACCTTAAAGTATCCGGCGATGTGGAAATCAAAGCTGAACCAGAAGCTATGGTGGCCATGATTGCAGAACCAGCCAAAGAGGAAGTCGTTGAAGAAGTTCCTGCGGAAGCAGCAGTGATCGGTGAAGCTGCCCCTGCCGAGGGTGAAGCTGCTCCTACCGAAACCAACAAAAAAGAATAATGCGTTCGCTTCTATTGTTTGTGAGGTACAATACCCCTCATGGACGCATCTGTCGCTGATCACATTGAAAACAGTTTGCATCATATCTACATATCTCCTCTGGAGCAATGTAACTTATGTTGCAAAATGTGTTACACCACCAAATCCTCGGGTCGGTTGACCAATGACCAAATAATGGATTTTGTTCACCGGTATAATCAGGAAATTGCTGTTCAATCGATCACTTTTTGCGGGGGTGAGGTCTTCCTTTTGCCCGAGTTTGTTTCGTTGATAAACCAACTTACCCACGAAGGGTTTTTTATTCAAATCATTACCAATGGTACCATCGATCAATTGGCGGCTATCTCCCATCCAAATTTAGTCAATCTCATCGTTTCCCTGGACGGGCTTCCCGCCTACCATGATCAAAATCGGGGACCTCATCGCTGGCAACAATCCGTCGATTTCTTAGACAAAGCCCATCGTTTGGGATTTCATAGTGAGGTTTTTTCTATCATTACCAAAGAAAACCTTCCCCAAACCCAACAGTTCGAAGCTGAACTAGCCCAGCGAATAGGGAGACCTGTTTCTGTTACCTATCATCCCAGAAAACCCCTCAGTTATCTCCAGATACACCCCCTCTCCAATCATATTGGCGAAACTAAAGGCTTTTCCTTTATTTCCGAATCAGATAGACAAGAACTATCCAAAGAAAAAACAGTTTTTCCTCCTCCCAATTTGGGATGTTATCAAATTGCAGTCATGTCCGATTGCCAAGTCTACGGTTGTTGTGAAGGTATTCACCCATTGGGGGAGGCATCGACGGATATACAGGAATTAGTCACAGTTTTCAGAACCCGAATTCAAGCATGGTTTGCTCGGCACCCCCAGGACACCTCATTGGGGTGTATCGAATCCGATTTTGTCTGTGGGTTAAAGGAAAAAACATGTCCCTTCAAGGCATAAAAATCAGAACTCTGGTGGTTAACCAACTTCGCGACGCATTAACAAAGAGGGGATTTGAAGAATGTATTCCCCAGATTATGACCGCGACCAAACCACTCGAACCTACCATTTTCCCATTTTCTACCCAATGGGATCGCGCCCACCGCACCAGCACCTTGTACTTAGCCACCTCACCCGAATCGTATCTCAAACAAATCTTGGCTTCAGGCGAAATAAGCAAATGCTTTTGTATCAGTCACGCCTTCCGTAATTTGGAGGGTGAAGGGAAGTATCACCGTCCAGAGTTTCTCATGGCCGAATGGTACCAGCAGGATAGTAGTTGGCTTGATATGATGACGAGCGTCCAAGCTGTCGTGAGCGAAGTTTGGCAAACAGTTTGTCCTCAATCAATTGATTGTATCGCCACTCCCTGGCCAAAAGTATCACTCAGACAATTGTGGCAAACCCAGGAGGCGTGTGCCCTTGAATCAATAATAGATGAATCCAACCTCGCTGAATTTGCCCGCCAAAAGGGGTATAACACCACCGGCGCCACCTGGGAACAACTGTTCTACCAAATTATCTTTAATGACATCGAACCCCACTATCCCAATGAACCCTTTTTCTTAATCGACTTTCCGAGTCGTGTTTCACCATTAGCCAAACCTCAAGCTGCCAATCCACTGTTCGCCGAACGGTTTGAATTACTTATTCACCGCGTTGAACTCGCCAATGGCAATACTGAAAATACCAATACTACTACGATGGCTTCGGTAATTGACAATGGTCTGATTGAATCATTGAATCATCTGCAATCACATCAATGGGCTGGAGTTGGTCTTGGTCTTGACCGTCTAGCGATGGTAATAGGGGAGATTGATACAATTCAAGAGATCCAATGGCTTTAAAAATGAAAAACGGTTATCAATCCCCAGCCAAAAATGGCATACACGACAGATCCAAACACATTTGCTAATGCTGCGGTCCATAAATATCGCCACCAAGGCACTCGATAAAACCCGGCCATAATACTTACCAATTTTCCACCCACGCCCGGAACAAATCTGACTCCAAAAAGAAACCAGAAAGAATTGACGGGCCACTTTTTAATCCACTTAGGCAGTCGCTGTTTGCGAATATCAAATCGAGTTATTGACCGCACATCACGAGATACAAAATACTCCACCGTCGCTGCCACTGTATTCCCCAGCCAACTAATGGCCACCCCCAAACCCCACCCATACAACACTCCACACAATACGGTAAGTCCATCAGATGGTATCGGAGTTAAAGACAACAATGCATAAAGCCCCACTGCCACCACCGGTCCCATGAAACCGGCTCCCCGAACCCATATTTCAGTCACTTCATAATGTCGCGCCACCCACCAGGCTAAAATAACCGCCACAGCAATACCTAGCCACACTAATCCTTGTTTCCAAACTTGTTTCTTGCGCACAAGACTCATGATAACAAATAAGGGAGGGTATAATAAGCCACTATGTCAGCCAACATCACTATCGGTAAATGGGTTATTACCGGGTCAAATCATCAAGAACTATTGGGATTAAA
>CAZQBH010000035.1:0-6947 GCA_964591645.1 uncultured Pseudomonadales bacterium
ACACAACCTCGGAGGTTGTAACCTGGACAACCTCCGAGGTTGTCGGTTATCACATTCAAAATTGACTAGTACAATTGTATAAAGCTATGAGTACAATACGCTCACTATGAAACAAGCCTTACGTGGAATTCTCGTTAATTCAATCGCCATCGCCCTCGCCGCCATGTTTTTCCCCGGCATTCACTACGGCAGCAGTTTAGGCGGACTAATCGTAGCCGCTATCGTGCTTGGTATTGCTAATACGTTTATTCGACCCATCCTTTCTTTAGTACTGCTCCCTATCAACATCATTACCCTGGGAATTGCCGGTCTTTTTATGAATACCCTTTTGCTATTTATTGTCACCCTTATTGTCCCCACCTTTAATGTTGTTCCGTTTACCATTCCTTGGGGTGATACCACCCTGTCCTTTTCCATCGTTTGGGCATACTTCATTGGATCAGTGATTATCAGTACTCTAGGCAACATTATCAGGGGTATCGTGAATACCTAAACACGATAGTATCATGTTACAATAACTCGTATGAATTTCATCTTAATTGCTCAAATTGTCATCAGTATATTGTTAGTTTCGCTCATTATGCCGCAAGGTCAGGGTGGGGGATTAGGGTCTGCATTCGGTTCGAGTTCATACCATACTCGACGCGGTATTGAAAAAGGCATTTTTAGTTTGACTATTATCACCGCCATCATCTTTGTAGGATTGTCGGTCGCATCGCTGTTTTAATAACACAAGATCATGTTTAAAAAAATTCGTATTTGGTATTGGATTGCCTCTGCTTTCATCAAGAAATATGCGGTAGGGTTGTTGATCGGTAGTATTGCCGGTGTCCTGTTGGTTACCTATAGCGATAGTATTATGAAACTTATTCCCATCAGCCAAACCCATCACATTGGCAGAATTGGCACATATACCCTCGCCCAAATCCCCATAGACGTTCAGCAAAATATTTCCCGGGGATTAACCAAAATGAATCAATCAGGTGACTGGGAACTTGACGTGGCTCAACGTATTGATGTGAGCGATGACGGCATGACATACACAGTCAAACTCCAACCTGATCTTAAATGGTCAAACAATCAGCCGTTCACCAGCCAAGACTTCGATATGAACATTGCTGACGTCGCTATTAGTAAACCCGATGATGCGACGCTCGTGTTTCAACTCAAAGAATCATTTGCTCCTTTTCCTTCCATTTTGTCTCAACCACTCTTGAAAAAAGTTAAAACCGGATTTATTCGTAAAAAAACTCAAATTATTGGTTTGAATGATTACACGCTTCAAACCGTCCAAACAACCAATCAACGATTAAAAACAATTACGTTAAAGGCCGTCAACTCTACCCTTATCTATCATTTTTATCCGACAGAAGAGGATGCACTTATCGCGTTTAAATTAGGTCGAATTGATCGAATTGAAGGCAGTACCACTCCTTATTTAGACGATTGGAGCAATATTTCTATTACCAAAGATTCATATGCCAACCGTTATTTGGCGGTGTTTTTTAATACCAGCGATAAAGACCTTCAAGACAAAACGTTCCGTCAAATGTTGGCATATGCCATCCCCAAAAAAACCGATGACACTCGGGTCATTAGTCCTATTAGTCGTCACTCCTGGGCATATAACCCCCAAGTAAAACCCTACACTCAAAATATGACCAACGCTAAGTCGAATATGGATAAACTAAAAAAAGCCAATCCTCAAACCAATGTCGAACTGACAATTACCACTACTCCAGCCTATGTAGATATGGCTCAACGCATTATTGATGCCTGGATGGAATTAGGCATCAAAACGCAGTTAAAAATCGTTCCCTATCCCGATACAAATGATTATCAAATTCTCCTCATTGGACAACAAATTCCCGAGGATCCTGATCAATATCAATTATGGCACTCAACCCAAGCCACAAATATTTCTCGCTACCAAAACCCTAAAATTGACAAGCTGCTTGAAGATGGCCGAAAAGAAAACAACAAAGAACAGCGGAAACAAATTTATCAAGATTTTCAACGGTTTTTAGTTGAAGATTGTCCTGCCGTCTTTTTACATGATTTGTCTACGTATACCATTAGCCGCGGCAAAGACCTAGCGCAACAATAACTGTTCCGCAGCTGCTTCGTCCCACGCTCCCAACTTGGAATAGGCCAATATCAGTTGAGCGCGTAAATCTTCTCTGGATGGATCCAGCAACAAGGCTCGGGATAAAAAGTAAGCTGCCTTGTCCCACGCCAATGTTTGTTGTGCTGCAGCTGCTTTCTGCTCCCACGCAAATACCGGCTGTGGCACATACATCGCAAAATTCCCCTGCATTTCATATGTCTGTTTGGCTTGGTTTATGGTAGCGGTGACGATATTATGACTTGATGACAAATAAAATAAATCGTTGGCTACCTGAGCATGCCACAATGCCTGCTCCTGCAACCCCATTCGAGCCAAGTAGTATACCTGTTGCGTATGAATGACAGCCAAATGAGTCCGAAAACCCTTGAACCACGCATCCGCTTGTTTCGTTTTGATACTGGCTAATTGAACCGACACCCCGTAATCGAATGGTAATAACTGGCCAATTGGCTGCTGCGATACTTCAAGCATCCACCCATACGGCATCGCATAATAAGGATTTCCCTCTAGACCCAAATAACGTAGTATCTCTGGATCCATGGAATAGAGGTAAACTCGGCGATGGTTAATGAGGCTCGTATGAATTACATCGGCAACAAAACGTTTCGTATCCTCGGAAAACCCATAACGGCTCAGTTGATTTTCTTGCTGCCGCCACTTGATTGGTTCCAAAATCATTCCTGTTGGTACAATCATCACATCTTGACGAATGTGCAGCAGTTGTTGCGCAAACAAGAGTTGAAACACTTCGTCTGAATCAACCAAGACAACTGCTTGGTCAGGGAGTGTTTTCAGAAGCGTATTTGTATACAGCGATGAAATAGTGACTCCATTGGTTACCCCCGCCCAATTATCTTGCCAACCCCAAACACTGATACAGCCGATAAGTAATATCCAATAGCTCAGCCGGCTTTTCCACTTCAATAAACCGATCGTTGCCAAAGGAACCCAAGCCAAAGGCAATACATAAAACATCCGCTCCCGCAAAGCCTGTCCCCACCACACTGCCGTCTCAGCCAACTGAAAACTAGCAGGATGTTTTATATATACTGCTAACAACGGACCAAAGCCAATTATAGGAACACCCAACCAAACCAAGGTTTTCCACTGCTTTTTTCGCCATACTACCCAAAGTCCTATCGCTGTTAACCCCATAAACACCCACCCTCGTTGTTCCAAAAACCACCATGCGCCCCAACGCCATAATGCATCCCACATCGGCCCCCATTGTAAACCGTGGTTAAATTGTTCAATAGCTGACCCCTCCTTGGTATAAACTGCCCGAGTCCACCACCAAATCCATTGCCACCACACCTGAGGTAATTCCCATTCATACGTATGCGATCCCCACGCCAATGTTCCATAGAGCACCATGGTCATCAACAAGGCCGTCACTACCCCCTTCAACTCCAAACCAAATGTTTGTCGTCGTTTCCATCGGTCCCATCCGCTTAAAGCCCACACCCAAATTACCAACCCAAACAAAATGGGATGATACAAACCAGCCATCATGCCCCAAAACCCTATCCAAAACCGTCGGTTTAGTACCACAGCCAACAAAAATAAAAGTGACAATAAAAGACCTAGCGGCATAACTTCTATAACCGACGTCAACGTCCAATACAATGGTGTTGCACTCCAAATAAGGACTAAGCCCAAGGGATATTCGTATGCTGAAAACTGAGGATCAATCCACCGACGAATTCCTCCCAACAAAAGAAGGAATAATAATCCGGCAGATACGCTCATGCACACCAAACTAAATCCATTAGCCAATAAAACGAGTGGCAATGAAGGAAGGAGCGCATGTAATCCAACCAAGAGCCAGATTAAATGAGGATATCCGGGAGGATGCGCCAGACTTTGACTGTTTACCGCCAACAATAAATCGTTTGTGTCAGCAAAATTTACTGGTTGTGAATTGATTTGATCCATACGGACAACAATCAATCCCACTATTAAAAGACCAGTTAATAACCAAGTTGATGTTCGAAAAGATAAATGCATGATCAAAACACCACCATAGCTGTCGTAATTTATGGATTAAGAAAGTGAGATGCGACCGGTAAATCGTGACCTGGTTTAAACTTTAATTCACGTATGTCCGTCCCTTCAATCAAACTCAATTTTGCTGTCGTAGTTAATTTTTCTCCCATCGCCAATGCTCGAGATTCAGGAATCGATAATGCCGCGTCTTGAATGATTACTTTGCCATCTTTAACGATTGACGCACTTAAACGAACATCAATACCTTCGGCAATTGAACGATTAAAAATCTCAATATCTACCAACATTTGTCGCTTTAAATTGGTGGTTTTATCAAAGCCAATACGCGGATCTTTAAATGACACCACATAACCCGGAAACTCTACGTATCCATTTTCTCCATACGGCACCTCTGAATACACCCGCGCCCCCTCTGATGCCATTAAATTATCCAATGTTACCCGTTGAAGTGAAGACAAAGTTGGCGAAGGAGTTGGAGCGGTATCTTGTACGCCGAGTGTCTGGGGAGATGGAGCTACCGAAGCAACAGCTGATGGTTGGGACGGTGATTGCTTTGCCTTGGGGTGAACAAAAATTCGCTCGGTTACGATAAATGAACCCAATACCAGTAATGACAAAGTCATTGCCGTAGCGATCAATTCATCTCTAAATCCGGCCCACAAATTATATTTATTCTGCACATCTCGAACGTTTGGTGACCCCATGAAATTACGCTCCCGTTCCTACCACCAACCGCTGTCGTTCCTGATACACTTTTTCCGCTTCCAGATACACTTGATCTTCTACTCCGCACTCAGTTAATCCAGCAAAAACCGGATCATCAAACAGTTGTCCCGGCCGTATGGATGTCCACAATTTCATTTTGTCTAACAATAGTTCCAGTACTCGAATAAGTGCCACTAATTGATCGTGTCGAATCTGCATTGCCCAATAATAATCTCGTTGTTGATCTCCGGTTTTTAATTCGTGCGCTTTGGATAAAACAAAAAACTCAAATCGTTCTGGAGAATCCACAGCTGTTTCAATCCAGGCCTGAATATACCCTGGTAATCGTACCAGTTGTTTGATTGCTGCCAGAGCTTGGTTTGATTCATGAAGAAGTATTTGGGGTGCTACCGTCTCAGCCCGTTCCCAAAAATCCTTCCTATCAACACATACGATTACCGCCATTTCTTTTAAGGCAACCAACCGATCCAGTGTAAATTGACGTAACCCTTCTTTATCCACTCGACTGTTCGCATCTATAAACATGGACATTTTCCCGTCTCAACAATATCCTAAATTATGTCAGAATAGAGTATATTGATCATAGACCAAAACCATGAGTATGCCAAGACAGTTCAATTATTTTAAGCGATTGGTTGTTGTATTCCTGCTGGGAATTTTTTTCGTACTCACTCGTCAACAGATTCACGCTCAAGCAGCCGCGAGTTTTTCCATCAGCCCTTTAAGTGTCGGCAGCCCCAAAATAGCTGGAGTACCCTTTGATCTAACTATCACTGCGCTTGATGCCAACGGTGATATCGCCTACGGCTATACAGGTACTGCAAATTTGATTGATGAGACAGGCACAATTTATCCATCTCAAACGAGTAATTTTGTTCAAGGAGTCTGGCGGGGAACTGTCTATATAACCAGTATTGCCACAGCTGACCATATTACTGCTTCCTCAAATTTACTTATCGGCATGTCCGATGCGTTTGTGATTAATCCCGATACCCGAATGGCTTTTTTAAGTATTGTATCCGGCAACGCACAAACGGGTACCGTAGGTAGTCAACTTCCCACTGTCCTCACTGCAAAAGTAAGCGATCCTTTTGCTAATCCGATTCCTGGTATTGGAGTAAATTTTGCCGTGGTCAGTATTCCAAACAATGCTACCCATTACAGTATTACCAACAATAGCCAAGTGTCTGATAGTAACGGTTTGGTGTCTACCAGTTTTACATTAGGCAGAAAAGCGGGCATTTATCTCATTTCCGCTACCCTCACAACAGGTTTTAAACATTCGGTTCAATTCACTGAAACAGCCGTTCCTTCTACTATGATTTCTTTAGTTGTAACGCCATATATTTCAGTTTTGCCCGCCGGAAGTTTTATGCCTTTTAAGGCAGTCGGGTATGACCTGTATTACAACGAGGTGGTTCAGCCGCAAGTGACATGGTCGGTTCAAAATGGTGGGGGGACAATTGATGCTACCGGAGTATTTTATGCTGGTTCCGTGTTGGGTAATTATTCAAACACCATCAAAGCTGTTTCCGGCACTATTGGTTCCACCGCCAGTGTCAGCATTGTTGACGTCTTTAAAGGGACTGTCAGCACTAACAATTCTAGCGGCACCTCGGCCACCGGCTCCGGTACCGGCACGGGTACCGGCAGTCCTTTGGGAGTGTTATACAACGTTCAAGTTGAACCAGAAGTATTATCATTGCTACGAAATACAAAAATCCCCATTTTAGCTGAAGGTGTCGACTATTTTGGCAACCCTGTCTCGGGAGTGAGTTATGATTTTTCAACAACCGGCGATGTTGGCACGATTACCAAGACCGGCCCTAATAGTGCAGTCATTACCGGCACAGGTACGGGAGTAGGCACCGTCAATATCTCTGCTACCCAAGGTGATATTACCAAAATGGCTAAAGTTGTTGGCAGTGTTGGTTCATCGGGTCTTAATCGTCGTCTAGTTATTGAAGATATTGAAAGCCCCCAACGTGTAGGTGAACCATTTACCGTCTCTATTGCTGCCAAAGATGTCTTAAATAGCTTCATCACTGACTATACCGGTCCATTGGTTATTGCCGATAATACCGGC
>CAZQBH010000035.1:6957-12138 GCA_964591645.1 uncultured Pseudomonadales bacterium
ACCGGCACTATTGACCCAGCTGTCGTTCAACCAAGTCCAGAGGGAATTTGGTATGTCCAAGCAATTATTGGGGCCTCAAATCCTGAAGTGTCCATCACTGTGGCAGGAGATGGCATGGTGGGTGTTTCCAATGTTTTTGAGGTTGTTGGCGACCCCAAAAAAGCTGATCTCACCAAAGGCGGAGGAAGCTTTGGAGACGTACTAGGTTCGTCCATCTCAGCCAAAATCAACGAACTCATGATTGGATCCAACATTAATAAATATGCCGTTGTTAAATATATCGGTGCCGGTATTGCGGCTGGATTCGGAATTTTGGGCGCCAGTATGGGTGGGGGTATTATGGCCAGTAAAGGACTCGAAGCCATTGGCCGCAACCCCTTTGCAAAAAGTAGATTACAAGCCAACCTATATGTAAGCCTTGTCGTGTTTGTCGCTGCTGCGTCGCTCGCTGTCTTCGCCTGCGTCATCATTATCCGATAACTATCGTTCTGCAAATCTCAAGCTCTAATGTAGTAAGTATGGTGGGCAACTAAAAAATCTAACATTCGTCATACCGGTAAAGACGTCGCTTACAAGCGATAGTCTTATCCGGTATCTATACAAAGAACTGGATCCCGGCTCGGAGGCCGGGATGACGAAAAACGATATGTGCCATTCAGCATGCCACTTTCATTCCACACAAGGACCAGATAAGAACGACGCCACACTTTTTGCTAGAGAGCCCAAATCTCATTGCATTTTCCTGCAGTATCCTGATACAGTAAAAAGGAGAGATATTAGTATTCTCTCTGCTGAAGGCTGCCTATGTCTCCATGGCTAATTTATACCGGTCTCACTGTTGCCTACATCGTCATTTTAGTGTTGTATTTTTTGCGTCGATCCAAAACCCACGAGCAAGAGCTGGCCGCATTTTTGGATACTGCCAAAGAGCAGTTAGAATCACACAAAAAAGAAGTCAGTGACGAAGCCGCTCAAAAAATCACCAAGGCATTGGAGGTGGTTAAAAAAGTTGAAACTGTCGCTTCACAATTTGATATTCAAGCCCACGAGGAATATAACCAAATTATTGAAGACGCCAAGGTAGAACGTCGTGAAATCCTGGCCCAAGCTAAAACAGAAGTAGCTGATTTTTACACTCAAGCTGATGCAGAAATCGAACAATATAAAGCGGAACGAATGCGCGAAGTAGAGCGTAATTTAGTTAAGCTCATCATCGCCATTACCCAAAAAGTAGTTGAAGTTGGTCTCACGCCAGAACAGCATGAAAAAATTATTATGAATGCACTTGAAGAAGTAAAACGCAATAAATCTCGTATATGAAACAAACAGGCACCCAGAGTCTAGTCGAAAAACTACTTGGTCATATTCACACTACTACCGCGTTAAAAGATGTGTCTATTACACTCGAAGATCTGGTACAAGACAAGCACTTTAAAACGCATACCGCCAATATTGTTTCCGATGGGTCACTAAACATCAGTCAAAAAAAACGACAGCTCGGTTATGTAATCAGTGGGATAGAAAATCCTATCGTCAACACATTTTTCTCAGACCTGATTGGTACGGGTGATGGTTGGTTATTTGAAAATGAAAAAATTGATTATTTAGATGAATTTGTTAAACAATTTCAACAAAACACCGAAAACATTAAAGTGCTTCACCTTACCACCGCCAAATCCCTTAATGCCCATCAGCTCCGCGCAATTTCCCAAGACTTAACCCACGAATTTGGATATAAAATTGTGATTGATCATCAGCTCAACCCTAGTCTATTAGGGGGAGTGCAAGTCAAAATTGACAATTACGCGTTTGACTACTCACTTCGTACCAAATTCCAACAGTTCCAACGGGAATGGCTTGCCTCTTTGGAAAAGACATCCAAACTGGTAGGGAGATACGACCTAGAAGTCTAGCAACCAACACAAAATATCGTCATGGTAAAATTAACCACTCAAATAGAAGATGCCTTAAAAGACGTCTACAAATCAGTCAAATTTAACGCTCCGGAACCTACCAAAATTGAGTCGGACACCAATTTATCTTTCCCGAAATTACTTGATTTTTCGTTTCCGGAAGAAGATCCTGATTCACTTAAAATAGCCCAAGTTGGTGAAGTTATCTACGTAGGTGATGGCGTGTGTCATATTACCGGTTTGGACAAAGTCCGTATGGAGGATGTAGTTCAAGTTCAAACCCAAGGGGGGATGCAACTTGCGCTCGTTCTCGGACTAAAAGAAGATCATATTGAAACCGTGGTGTTGGGTGATTATTCAAAAATAAAACGAGGCGACCAAGCCAGAGCCACCGGCTCCAAATTAAGAATTCCCGTCGGTAAAGAATTACTTGGTCGAGTAATTAATCCATTGGGCGAACCCATAGACGGCAAAGGACCGATAAATTCAAAATCTCGCCGCGACGTTGAATTTGCAGCCCCGGGGGTCGTTGATCGCGTGCCTATCACCGAACCGATGCATACCGGTCTAATGGTCATTGATAGCACGATACCCGTTGGCCGAGGACAACGCGAATTGGTAATTGGTGATCGAAAAACCGGCAAGACGCGCACTATGATCGACATTATTTGTAATCAAAAAGGTCAAAACGTCTTTTGTGTATATGTAGGTATTGGGCTGCAGGCCGCCAAAGCCAAAGCTACCGCTCAAATGTTGGAAGCCCGCGGAGCGTTTGCTTACACCACCATGGTGGTATCCAGCTCTGATGATCCTCCTACGCTACAATATATGTCTCCGTATGTCGGTACGGCTATCGCGGAATTTTACATGTATGGCGGCAAACATGCGCTAATCGTCTATGACGACTTATCCAAACAAGCCAAATCATACCGTCAGGTTTCGTTGCTTTTAAAACGATCGCCTGGCCGAGACGCATATCCGGGCGACATTTTCTTTTTACATTCCCGTCTGCTTGAGCGAGCTTCTCAATTAACTCCCAAACTTGGTGGCGGTTCACTCACCGCGCTCCCGATAGCTGAAACCCAAGGAGGCGATATCTCTGACTATATTATTACCAATCTTATGTCGATTACCGACGGACATATCTACCTTGATGCCAATCTAATGCATGAAGGCATCATGCCCGCCGTCAACTCTGGAGCTTCAGTCTCTCGTATTGGCGGTAAAGTCCAGTTTAAGTTGTTGCAGCGGGTCGGCGAACTAGCTGGTCGTATTGCCGCTCGGTACAACGAGGTTAAATCGTATGAAACCATAAATACTGAAGTGAGTGAAGAAACAACTCGCGACATTAAGCGCGGTAAACGGATCAAGGAAATTTTTGCTCAAGATTCTAAATTTAACCTCAGTGCTGCCGAGGAGGTTATTTTACTCGCCTTAGTTTGCTCATCCCGCATGGATTCCTGGGAACTGTTTCAGGTTGATTTATTCAAAGAAGAGTTTGTTAATTATTTGCGACAACTTGATACCAAAGACCTAGAGGCTCAAATTCTGAAAGAGAAAAATATCGAAGCCATTGATTCCCAATTAGATACGATTTTTATTTCCTTTTGTCGACAATTTAAATTGCCGCTGCCCGTTACAAATTAAATCATCTGTATCTTGTATTGTAAGATGGGACAAGTTAATCAAATCAAAGAGCAACAAACAGTGGTCAATTCAGTTGGCTCTTTTGCAGCTAGTCTGCAACAAATTGCCGCCGGCCGCATGGTTAAACTGAGAGCCGCAGTGGTGGCTGCCCACCGATTTGTTGAGGAATCTACGTTAATTTTGCGCGAACTACAGCTAGAAAAGTCAAAAGTTCTTGAAAAAGAATTAAAAAATAGTGCTGGTCAAATCACTGCCAACAAACTAAAACGTTCTGCCATTATTGTTATCAGCTCCAGCCAAGGCCTCTGTGGTAGTTACAATACTGATATTGCTAAAAAATTGGATACGATCGTGCCCGATTATCCGGATTATGATTACTTTGTCATCGGTAAAAAGGGCCAAGAATATTTTAAGAAAGCTGCCAAAAAATACGGGGTTAAATATTACCCCTTCAATATTCCCGAGGAAGTCACCATGAATCATCTGAAGCCACTGGTGGGGATGTTTTATTACTACGATCAAATTTTCTTGGTTTATTCCAAATTCATCAACACGACCACCCACGATGTCGTATTTATCGAACTTGCTGTTCCGCATATTCTTGAAGTTGAAGCCAAAAAAGCTCAAGTTGAAGGTAAATACATTTTTGAACCGGATTTGGATGGGTTAATCGCTTCGACGACCGCCAAACTCCGGTACGCACTCTTTAGGCAGCAAATTCTTGACTCGCGCTTATCCCTCTATACTTCTCAAATGATCGCCATGCAAACTGCCGCAGATAATGCCAAAAATCTAATTACCGATTTACAGCTACAGTACAATAAAGCAAAACGCAAAGCCGTGGACAAGAAAATTCAAGAAGTCCAGGCTGGTCGGGCGTTGTGGGATAAACACTAAGCAAACAGTTGGTTTTTCGATTACACTAAAAGATATGGCTGCTCCATTAAAAAATACTGCTCCAAAAATTTCCGCTCGTCATACCGGTCGTATCGTGGGAATTCAAGGGGCCATGGTGGATGTTCATTTTCCCATTGAACTGCCGGATATTTACAATGCGCTCATCGTCCAAAACGAGCAAAAACTCATGCTGGAAGTGTTTGAGCATTTAACCAATCACACGGTTCGTTGTCTTTCCATGTCTCCAACATCCGGCCTTCAGTTAGGGTTGGCTGTCATTGATACGGGTGATGTTCTCAATGTGCCCGTTGGCCCCGAATTATTAGGCAGAATTGTCAATGTTTTCGGACATCCCATCGATCAACGGGGCCCCATCAACTCCCTTGAAATGGCACCCATCCATATAAAAAGTCCTCCATTTAATCAAGTAAGACCAGCAAGCGATATTATTGAAACCGGCATCAAAGTGATCGATTTTTTTACCCCTTTCTTAAAAGGAGGCAAAATTGGTTTCTTTGGCGGTGCCGGTGTAGGCAAGACCCAACTCGTCACCGAAATTATTCACAATACGACTGTTAAACACGGCACCAAATCTGTCTTTGGCGGAGTCGGAGAACGTACCCGTGAAGGAACTGACTTATACATTACGCTTGAAGAAACCCACGTGTTTGAAAACGTGGCAGTAGTTTTGGGTCAAATGAATGAATATCCTGCCATGCGGTAT
>CAZQBH010000035.1:12148-12406 GCA_964591645.1 uncultured Pseudomonadales bacterium
TGCGGTATCGGACCCCGCTGACCGCAGTAACTATTGCGGAATACTTTAGAAATCTTACCGGCAAAGAAATTTTGTTGTTCATTGACAACATTTTTCGATTCATTCAGGCGGGGGCTGAAATTTCTACCGTACTTGGCCGAATTCCTTCAGAGACCGGGTATCAATCCACCATGAATTCTGAATTGGGGGAAATTGAAGAACGAATTGTTTCTACTCCTCAAGGATCCATTACATCCGTTCAGGCAGTGTATGTTCCTG
>CAZQBH010000036.1:0-12397 GCA_964591645.1 uncultured Pseudomonadales bacterium
ATTACTACCGATAAACCCGGCTATACCGGTAATAAGAATTTTTTTGTTCATATATGTTAATTTAATTAAAAATAAAGACGGCTCACAAGCCAGATTCATATTCAAATCAAATCTGCATTTTTAAGTACCATTAAGACAGCCAACTTCATATACGATAAAAGTCAGGGGTTTCCATACCGGGACGCAATTTGCAATATTCATTATTTAAAAAATGTATGGCCCCATCAAAAGGCTGGTGTCTTACTTCCCATTTTTTATAAAAAAATTCTTGGTTAATTTGCGAGTACTTATTTGCGGCAAAACTTGACTGCATTTTCCAGCCCGGGTCTTCATCTTGTGCAACAACATTTTTTACTCCCAAACAATAAATGTTGTGCAAATGTTTTTTGGGCATAACCTTTCGACCTTGTGCTTGAGCAAGTCTTAAGGCATAGTCCCCGTCCTCAAACCCCATTCCGGCGAACCGCTCATCAAACCAACCAACCCGCTTTATTGTTTGTTTTGAAATAAAAAAATGACTCCAGCTATTGTTAATTATTGCACTATCAAAAGCTGTAATCTGCAAATTTACAGATAACTTAAATATTGAATTGATAAACAAGTCATCATTAAGAACCAAAACCTTTTCGGTTGGCGAATTTAAAACCGCCTGATTCCAGCATTTAGCCAACGCCTGATGCTCATTATATGCAATAATCTTCGCAGAGGAATTTTGTTGTAGAAATTCCGTGGCGCTTCTTAAATACTCTTGCTGTTTGATCTGATCATAATAGCCGTTTAGAATATAAATTTTCTTGTATTCGGGGAAAATTCTTTCTAAACTTTTAACCAATGGCTTAAAATATTTTTCAAACCTATTTATATAAGTAACTACGCAGATGGAATATCTAAGCATAAACATTAATTAGTTTTACCAACTCTTTGCATTATTGTTAAACCGTTGCACCAGGAATAATGGGTAATTAGCCAATCGCCAACACAATCTACGAAGTTTTTCTTTTCGTTCAAACGACCTCCCAAATATTCCTCTATAGCTCGGATGACGCCTCTTTCATTATACCAACCTACACCGTAACTACCATCCTGCCTTCGATAACTGGACTCCAAGTGGGTATCATGAAAAACTACCGTGGCATTTGGCGATAAAAAAGGAAACCAGGCTTTAATTTCCTGAACCGTATGACCATATTCATGACTGGTATCTATAAACAGAAAATCAATTTCTTTAGGTGACTGTTTAGTTTCCGCCCAGTCTCTAAACTTTTGAGCAAATACGACATCGTCGCTTTGAATAAAATTCCAACTTGGATAATCCGAAGCTTTAGAGCAATCATTTATATCAACACTCAATAACGTGCTCCCGCAAAGCCTCGCTGCCCTGGACAGAACAAAAGTACTCTCGCCCGTGTTAACCCCTAACTCAACAATTAATTTTGGCTTTACACTCATAACGGAGGCAAACAAAGCATACAAGTGATCACTAATATCTGTTTTAATTTGGGATCTTTCCTGAATTTCAGTCAGAACTCGAGAACTTGCTGGGACAATTTTTTTCTTTTTATTTAAATGCTTTACTAAAAAATTTAAAATAGGGTTTAATTTACCATAAAACATTAGTCCGATCTTACGATGTAGTTTTGTGCGAAATTTATTGTCTATCATATAATTTTATTATTTGTTAAACATACTATTTACTAAACCCAATTCTTTTTAATGCCTTTCCAAAAAAAAGTCGGAAGAGCGTTAAATCCTCCTCTTCAAAAAAACCCAAAAATAGATATATACCCAAAAATAGAATAACACTGGCTGGTCCGATAATAACTAGGCCGATTATGTTATAAACCAGCTTGATAATTAAAAATTTTATAATAAAAGCAAAAAGTGTCCCCGCGACCAACAGCCTCCATAGCAACTTGAAATAAAAAGCTACAATATCAGTAAAACCAAAAAGTTCTTTTTCGCTTTGATAAAATAAATACAAAATTGGCAAGACGCCAATTAAGTATGCCCAAGCCACCCCGACAATACCAAAAGGCTTAATAAGTAAAACTAATGAGACCAAATTAATCATTGCCAGGACAAACGTCCATTTGGCCAATTTCTTTTCTTTATTCATCCCCAATAAAAAATTATATAGTATCCCGTATATAGAAAGTATCCAATAAGTTAAACACAAAATCAACAATACAACGTAACCATTATTAACAAAATCCTGGCCTAGCCAATAAAATAAAATTTCTTTTCCAAAAAGCGCCAGACTAAATGCAATAGAAAAAGAGACAACCACTAAATTTCTAATAACCTTTCTATAAATTATTCCTAAATTGCTTGTTTCGTTCTTGCTCGATAACTCTGTCGCTAGAGGGAAAAAAATACCACCTAAACTACCGGTCACATTAGCTGTTTTCATGGCCACGTTTCCAGATAGGCTATAAAAAGTAAGTTGGGTTGGGTTTAAAAAAATAGGAATTAATAACCTATCTAAATTATTGAGTAGATTATTGTTAAAATTTGAAAAGGCCACCACCAAACCAAAACTATAAAGTTCTTTTACTTTCTCTCGATCAAAGCTAAAACGAAATTTCAGTTCCGGTAATAACTCCTTTGATTTAATATAATATAAATATGCCAGCCCGATAAACGACAATAAATTTGCAAGCATAATAACTTTCAGCTGAAAACCAAAAAATAAAAGTATCGCCACGGAAAAATTATATACCACTAACTGCAATACGCTTAACTTATTAACAATATCAAAACGTTGCAGTGCGATTGAAATACTGCTGAAAATCGTTGTAAATGAATTTACAAAAAAAACCATCCCAGCCAAAAGAAACACTATAAAAATATGCTGTTGGCTAACACCCTGTATTTTAAACATTTGTAGAAAAAACTTGCCAATCACGAAAAAAACTCCCAGACCAAATAAACCAATAAACCAATAAAGAGAGTAGGCGTTATTTACGATTTTTTGCAGATTAGTAAAATCCCCAATCGCTTTGTATTGTGTAATAAATTTACTCAAGCCAGCACTCAAACCCAGGTCAAGCAAGGATAAAAAAGCAATGATTGTGTTAGCTAAAATCAATATTCCATATTCTGTGGCACCTAAACCCTTAACAATTAAGGGTACAGTGATGACTGAAACCAGTATCGGAATGCCAAACCCTAACAGGCTATAGCTAACATTTTTCAAAATTTTATAAGATGTTGAGGTCTGATCCATATTGATTGATTATACCATATATTAAAGTAAATAGCCCTTAACATTAAGCGTGTTTAATCTGTTAAAACAACCTTTCTGAGAGTGGTAAAATTTTAGCCATTATGGCATAATATAGTGGTAAAATTATGAACTTGACTGACTTAAAAACTCGCACGGAACAATTCAAAAAATTTGTCTTTATTGGGCTTTCCAGTACAGCTATTAACTATGGCGTATTTTTTGTTTTGTTCCAATTTTTCCAGATTTATTATGCTCTTGCCCATGTAATTGGCTATATCTTAGGGGTGGTCTTTGGTTATGCCTTTAACCGCTCCTGGACTTTTGATTCCGTCATCCCCAAAAAGAAAGTTGAATTCGTACTTTATTTTACGGTTTATATTCTGTCATTAATGACCAGCGTTGCTGCCTTGCAAATCTTGGTTGAGGTTAGCGAACTCAACCCATTGATTGCCAATATCTTATCAATCGGCGTTTCCACCATAACCAATTTTCTTGGCTGTAAATTTTTGGTATTCAATCCTGAAGCTATAAATAAATTAAAAAAAATATCTGTCTACCTCACCCCGGCATTTTGGATAATTTTTGGCATTAAAATAATTAGCTCAGCTTTATTCGGCTCCCGTTTTATAACAGAAGGATTTGTCCCCTTTTTAAAATATTTCGCTTTAAATCTTGGTAATCCGTACTCTCACTTTTCCGCGCTCGGCGAAAGGCTATTCCCCTACCCGGGAGGAATGCTCTACGCCTTAGGTCTTCCATTTGTAGTTGCTTTTCGTAGCCTGCCACAATGGATTACCTCAAATTTGCATTTCCAATTATTCCTTACCAGACTCCCCATTTTGGCGGCTGACGTAGCTATATACCTAATTCTATGTAAAATGTTGCCCAGTAAAGAAAAAAAAATCTTCTGGCTTTATTTTGCTTCGCCTATCCTTTTTTATATTAATTATTTTCACGGCCAATTGGATGTCATACCAACCGCATTATTATTCCTGTCATTATGGGCTTTGTTAAAAAATAAAAACTCCCTAAGCTTTATACTGTTAGGTATTGGACTGGCTACTAAAACTCACCTTATTGCCGCTATTCCGTTTTATTTAATTTATATATACCGCAATAATTTTGGAATTAAAAAAATTGCCAAGCTTGCCGGCCTGACAACAATCGCATTTTTGCTATGTAATCCATTCCTATTCTCTTCCGGATTTTTAGATATGGTCTTTAATAACCCGGAACAAAAACGCCTGTTTGATTTAAGTATAAATTTCGGACTAAATAACCTTATATTTTTTATTGCCCCGGCATCTATTGTCTGGATTTTTTATAAGTTTGCTAATTATAAAAAATTAAACTTTGACTCCCTTCTCTTAACTTTAGGATTAACTTACATTGCTCTAATTGCTTTAGTCCCCCCTATGCAAGGTTGGTACTACTGGTCATTGCCATTTTTAATTTTCTTTTTTATTAAATTTAAGGACTCAAACAGTTTAGGATTATGGGGCTTAAATTTTGCATATTTAGCTTATTTTGTTGTAGCAAAAAATGGCGATTTATTTGCCAGCATGGCGCCCTCATTCTCCTTTGCCCAAGGGCTTAAAGAGCCGTATGTTTTAATGGGAAATTTTGGGATAAATGCGGATAAGATCCAAAACATCGCCTTTACGGCCTTAGAATCAATTTTAATAGTTTGTAGTCTTTGGGCTTATCAAATTGGGACTGCGAGCACGGAAACATTTCAAAAAAAGAAATCGCGTTTTGTCATTGGCATCGGCGGTGACTCCGGCGTAGGGAAATCCACCTTTGCCAAATTACTGGAAAAACTTTTTGGTGAGCCTAACTCCACTTTACTAAACGGCGACGACGTTCATAAATGGGAACGAGGAGACAGCAGATGGCAAATTGCTTCCCACTTAAACCCCGCCGGGAACCGTATTCATTTAGACTTTGACCATGCCTTAAAGCTTTTATCCGGAGAAAAAATACAACGGGAAAATTATGACCATTCCACCGGGAAATTTACCTCCCCGATTGAAATAAAACCTAAAAAATTCATTACCCAACAAGGGCTAATGCCTTTTCTTTTAGAAGAGATGCGCCATTTGCATGACGTAAAAATCTTCATGGAAGCGGAAGACCTTTTGCGCAAAGAATGGAAAATGGAACGTGATATGAAAGAACGCGGGTATCAAACAGCGGAGGTGGAAAGAGAACTGCTTCGCCGCCAGCAAGATTCAAAACTATATATAGAACCACAAAAAGAATTTGCCGATTGGGTTATTAAACACTATAAAGATTCCGAGAATATTTTAATTTCCGAGCATATTTTTAAAAATTCGTTGTTTTTAGACGAGCTAGTGGAAGCCTTTAAAAACTTGCCGACTTTAAAAGTGGAGCACAGTTATCCTGACCTAAAATTTCAAAAATTAAAGATTTCCGGAAATGTGACTAAACAGGAGATTACTGAAACCGCATACCGGCTATTCCCCAACCTTTTTGACCTTCTGGAAAACCAACCGGAATTTGAAAACGACCTAGCCGGTGTTGAACAATTATTATTTATTAACTACCTGAATTATTTTCAAAAACTACGCGGAAATTATGATGCTAGCCGATTATCTTAAATATTCAAAAAAACTCGCGGGTAATCCGGCCTTCTGCCAAGGCGCCGGAGGTAATACTTCAGTTAAAATTAATAACACTCTCTACGTTAAATCTTCAGGGGTTTTGTTAAAAAATTTAAAGAAAGAGTCTGGCTACGTATGCTGTAATTTTTTACCGTTAAAAAAATTCTTCTCAAAACCTTTTCCGATAAACTCTCAATGGGAAAACAAATTTAACCGGGAAGCGCTTAACAACCTAGATTTGAAAAAAAGTTTTGGCTCCCCTTCTATTGAAACAGGACTTCATGCCATAATTAATTCTGCGTATATTTTTCATACCCACAATGCCTACGCCAATATTTTTAATTTTATGCAGGGTGGGGAAAAACTGCTGAAAGATATTTTTACTAGTGAAGAAATTTTAGTCATCGGTTACCACTCCCCTGGTATTGGATTGGCACGTGAGCTTTATAAAAAACAAAGTCAAATAAAAAAACTCCCGGCGGTTATTTTTTTAAAAAACCACGGGCTAATAACACACGGGAAAAGTGCTAAAGAAGCATACGACCTTACTTTACTGGTTACCAACAAAATCAAGGCCTATTTAAAAACCCATGACCAAAACAAAGCATTCCAAGTAAACCGCAAACCGGTAACTTTTAAGCACCACCTTTTTCCTGACTCAGCCGTATTCTCCCAAATTAACTTTAATACCTTACCGAAAGAAAAAAAACAAATTTATTTTGAAATTTGCTCAGTAGTAAATTTTACCCTCAATTCAATTAAAAAACTGGGTGGCATACCCCAATACTTAAAAAAATCCGAGATTAACTATATACAAAATATGGACAAGGAAAAAATGAGAATTAAAATGCTTCACAATGATTAAAATTGTACACCGCCTAAATAGCATTAAACAACTCGATTCCCTACCGAAGGAGTTTGGTGTGGAAATAGACATTCGGAGGAATTCCGCTGGAGAAATTTATTTAAACCACGACTTTGGCACTGGCGACTTATTGGAAGACTACTTAAAAAACTTTCACCACCGGTTTATTGTTTTTAATATAAAAGAAGCCGGTACCGAAAACCAATGCATTGAATTGGCAAAAAAATACGGGATATCAAAAGAAAATTATTTTTTACTGGATGTGGAATTCCCTTACCTGTACCAAGCCAGTCGAAATCAAGGAATAAAAGAAATTGCGGTGCGTTATAGTGAAGCCGAACCTATAGAATTTACCGAAGCCCAGAAAGGCTTTGTAAATTGGGTTTGGATAGATACAAATACCCAATTACCCCTTAATGGAAACATTGTTTCCAGATTGAAAGAATTTAAAACCTGCCTGGTCTCCCCCGATCGCTGGGGTCGCCCGCAAGATATTGAGCCTTACCAAAAGCAGATTAAAGATTTAAATTTGGAGTTAGATGCGGTAATGTGCGGTGAGGAATATTTAAATCTTTGGAAATAAATAGAGCCGGACGATCTTGCGCTTTACGCGCGATCGTCCGGCTTTTTGATTCGCTCCTGTTTGCTACGCCAAGCCGAGGAACTCGGCGCAGTTACCGACCCAAACGTCTGCCACCGAAAGAGGCGCGAGTGGCTCACTGGACAAATCAGCGACCAGCTGCTCAAACATGGACACAAAGTCCCCAGATTTTTCCGGAATGAACTGCTCTGTCCGGAAAGCCGTACAATGCGCCCAGGAAGGGACACTGAACTTGAAAAGCTTGTCCGGTTTGATCTGTGCCAAAGATTCCAGACGAAACATTGTCAGGTCGCCGGAAGCATCATCGTTGGTAAGCAGGCAGTTACCTCCCGGATCAAGAATGAGATTGTTGAGAACTTGCTGAGTTCCCCGCATGCTCCGTCGGCTACCATAGATACCGCGTGACAAGATTTGGGCTTCAAAAACCATCTCTTGGTCATCTTCGAGCCCGGTGTAGTTGCCGACCAAGGCGGTGCAGTGCCAGGGAAAATCCCGCCCGGCCAAAAACAACTTGGCGGCGCTGAGTCTCTCAATCTCTACCAACGGTTCAGTAACGTGCTGAATCAGTTTATACTCCGAGCCAGCCGAAAACCGCAGGGCAAACAACAGCTGTTTGCTTGCAACGGCTAATAGGCTGGCTCGGTCTAACAGCTTAGGATTTCCGATTTGAAACATCGGGTGTCCTTTTAAGTGCAAGTCTGATGACTGCCCCATAATTAATGACCCTCCTTTAGAGTCAACCTGAAATAATATCACAAATCTCCCATTTGTTCAAGGGGGATTTTGATGATAAAATCAAGCTATGCAAATAATCATTCCCATGGCCGGAAGCGGTAAGAGGTTTACCGATGCCGGATACAAAACCATAAAGCCGTTAATTGAAGTTAATGGTAAGCCAATTATTGAATATGTGGTTAATCTTTTCCCGGGAGAAGATAATTTTTTATTTATCTGCAATAAAGAGCATTTACAAAATACCGAGCTTAAAAATGTGCTGTTAAAGATAAAACCCCAAACGACCATTGTTGGCATAGACCCCCACGGCCTTGGCCCGGTTCAGAGTGTAATGCAGGTCAAAGAACTAATTTTAGATGATGAACAGGTCATAATAAATTACTGTGATTTTGATATGACTTGGGACTTTAAAAATTTTAAAGCCACAGCCAATCAAAGCAATGCCGACGGCATTGTAATCACATACACAGGATTTCATCCACACCTTCTTGGACCAAATTTTTACGCCGGGGTAAAAACAGACAGTACCGGAAATATTTTAGAAATAAAAGAAAAACACAGTTTTTCCCCCGACAAAATGCAAGGCTGGCACAGTAACGGAACTTACTATTTTAAATCCGGCACAATAGTAAAAGAATACTTTCAAAAATTACTGGACGGTCCTGCTCATGGTAACGGTGAATATTACTCCAGCATGCCTTATAATTTAATGATTCAAGACGGATTAAAAAATATTATTTATCCCGTAAATTATTTTTGTCAGTGGGGAACGCCGGAAGACTTAACTGAATACAATACTTGGATACAGCGAGCCAAAGAAAATTACCAACCGACAAACGAAACAGAAAAACAAATTTTAAATTATTGGCAAAAATTTATTAAACTTAAGTCCTAAACTTTATGATCAATGTGATTCTCATGGCGGGTAAAGGACAGCGCTTTTCCGAAGCCGGTTACAAACAGTCTAAACCCTTAATTCCGGTTTCCGGGAAGCCAATGATCGTTCGTGCCGTAGAAAGCATGCCCAAAGCGGATAAATGGGTTTTTGTCGTACGGCAAGAGCACCTGGAAGAAAAAGAAGTTATAGATACGCTAAAATCGGTAGCCAAAGATGTTAAGGTTTTGGTTGATCCAAACCCCACCGGACAATTAAACTCTTGTTTGGTGGCCAAAGAATACTTTAACAATAACGAACCGCTATTTGTCGGTGCATGTGATTTTGGTATGGTTTATGACCAAGAAAAATTTCAGCAATTAATAACATCTGGAACCGCGGATCTGGTTTCTTTCAGCTTTACCGAGCAACCCAATCTGTCACGAAACCCCCAAGCTTGGGGATGGCTCAAACAAGATGATCAAATGCATATCTCCGGTGTATCGGTAAAAATTCCCATTAGCAAAAACCCCTACAGCGACTACGCCATAACCGGTTCTTTTGCTTTTAAAAGTGGGCGGTATTTTTTAAACTTGGCGGAGGAGTTAATTAAACGGGATATTAAAGTAAAGGGTGAATTCTATATTGACTCAATGATTGCCCTAGCCTGTGAGCTTAAACATAACGTTATTTCTTTCCCGGTAAAGTACATTGGCTGGGGCGTGCCTGCAGATTACGAAGGATACGTACTTTGGGAAAAAACTATTTTAGAACCTCAAAACTATCCCCAAGCAGAATTAAAACCGGAGTATAAATTTTGGCATGATTACTTTACCAAAAATTAATTCAAACACTTTTTCAAAATTTCACCTTTCCCTACCGGCAATAATGTTGGCGGTGGTAATTTTAGGTAGCTTCATTTTTCAGGCTAATTTTCGAAATTCGCATTTTCAGGAATGTGATTCTGCCGGGGTCTTTTATCAATTAAAAAACTTCCCCACCAGTGGCTTAAATTTTATCGCGTTATCCTACCAAAATAGCGGTGGTTTGATTTCTAAAGACCAAGCTCACCAAATACTCAACAACCCAAAACTTTCTAAAGTAACAGAACCTTTGTATAAAAAATATTCAAAAGATCTAATTGCGGAAAAATTGTCCGAGTCTTCTCCCGTTGCAACTTTTCGCTATGCCGAAATTAGCCTGCTAGGCATAGTTCCTTTGCCCTATTTTTTACGCACCGCCTTTGCTTTACCTTTAACCACCACTTATTCCCCTGCCGCCGGATTATTTTATGGTTTAATCACCGGCCCAAATGCTTCTTATCAAATATTCATGTCGAGAGTAATAGTACTTAACCTATTACTGTTCCATATTGCGACAGCACTACTATATTTAACCGCCAAAAAACTACAAATAAACCGGTGGCCAGCCAGCATAACATCCATATTTTTTTTGTTTTCAATCAGTTTGTATTCAAGTGGCTTTAGCGCGGGAAGCACAATCTGGATAATTTTTAGTGGGATACTATGGTTATACCTGTTAGCTTTTTATCTTGAGACACCTGATTTGCTAAAAAAGATTTCTGTGGCATCCGGGATTCTGATTTTGTTTAACTACCTAATTGGCCTTTTCTGGCTAAGTTTTATATTGATTTATTGGCTGAAAACTTTACCTCCAGAACCCAATAACAAATTTAAAAATGCCCTTTATGCCTTGGCCAAATTGCTCTGGGCCCAAAAATTTGCTTTATCCCTGTTTATGATTTGTCTGATTTGTTTTTATCCGCCTGGCCAAGGCGTAAGAGCGGTAAGTGAGTTTTCGCATTTTGCTTCAGATTTTTACTTTACCATTTTAAATTTCTTTGCATTTAACACTGCCCCTGGTTTATGGGAAATTGTCCAATTTATTTTTGGGTCCTTACTTGTGACCTGGTCGCTGTGCTACCTGGTTCAGAACCGACATAAAAACCTATTTAATTCAACTCTACTTGGTATTTTTTCTCTTTATCTTGCTACAGTAATTTTTAAAATATTAGGCTTCGGTCCGACCCGGCATATGCTCTTTTTGGCGCCACCATTATTTTTAACTATTGCTATTTTGACAGAAATGCTTTGGGGAAAGTTTTCTTACTTTCTTAAAATCAGGGGCTACATAGCCACAATTCTTTTTATTGGTCTGTCTGCTATTGGTTTAGTAAGCGTAAACCTAAGACATAAGGTTGCTTTAGATCTAACAACAAACATCGGAGCGGACACAGATGTGAACGCCGTTGGTATTTTTGATTGTTCCTACAACCTGCTATATCATAACTGGCAACCCGCAACTTTCGTTAATTTTATCAACCCGAAAAATTTTCAAGAAGGACAAACCTATTTATACGTTAGTCAGACAACGGAATTTTCCTCGGCTCTAACAGAATGGCAAAAAAAGTTCATAATTAACCTGGAAGAACTAAATTCTTATAAAAAAGAAACTAATGCATTTTTTACCGCTTACAATCCGGGTTTTGCCAACAAGCTATTCCTTTTCTCGCGACCAAATAATATATATACTACAAAGTTTAAAATTAATTCCATTGCACCCCGATGAACTTTAGTATTGTTATTCCTTTTTACAATGAGTCCAAAAATATCCCCTTAGTTCTGGAACAGTTTAAATCTTTTGCTTCAAAGTATCAATTTGAGTTGATTTGTATAAACGACGGCTCAAAAGATGATACTAGCATGGTGTTTGAAAAAATCCTTCAAAGCGGACAATACCCGTTTGTAAAATATATATCCTACTCCCCTAATGGCGGTTACGGCCAAGCTATCATGACCGGAGTACGGTCGGCCCAAGGTGATGTTATTGCTTGGACACACAGCGATATGCAAACCCCGGTTACAGATGTTTTTAACGCTTACGATGTGTACCAATTGAAAATCTATAAGTCAAAGCTACCGCTCTTAATTAAAGGCTGGCGGACTAACCGAACAATACAACAGGTAATATTAAGTTTTGGTATGGCGATTATTGCCAGTATTATTTTAAGACACAAGCTGTCGGAAATTAATGCCCAGCCTAAACTTTTCCCCAAAAATTTAGTTAAAGAACTAAATAATGCGCCAAAAGATTTTTCTTTGGATCTTTATTTGCTCTGTGTAGCACAAAATTTAAGATACAAAATTGAAACAATCAATGTAAAATTTCCCGACCGCCTGCACGGCCAATCATCCTGGGCGTTTTCCTGGCGCAGTAAACTTAAAACCATTTGGCGTAGTATAAAATATATTTGGAAGTTAAGAAAAGAGGTCTAATTTTCAAGTAAAACAAACGCCGCCCCCGAACTCTCGAGGGCGGCACATTTTTTATACTTTATTATTTTTATACCACTCAATTGTTATTTTAAGTCCCTTTTCAAAATTTATCTTAGCCGTAAACCCAAACTCTTTTTTAGCCTTTTTGACGTTTAATTTTCTTCTAGGTTGGCCAT
>CAZQBH010000037.1:0-12023 GCA_964591645.1 uncultured Pseudomonadales bacterium
CGGAGAGGTCGTAAAAGAGTCTTATGAGCGTATTCATAGTGAGTATTGTAGAATAGGACAAGAAAGTGAGGAAGCCCATGTTTGAAGAAATGAAAAAAAAGCTAGATCAATCTATCAAGGTTGTATTCGACGATTTGACGATGGTTCGAACTGGACGCGCCCAACCAAGTGTGGTGGAGGGAATTTCAGTGGAAGCATACCCTGGTACGTGGATGAAATTGATGGAAATTGCCTCGATTAGTTCGCCCGATCCTCATTTATTGGTGATCAAACCATGGGATCAATCGACCTTGAAAAAAATTGAAACTGCTATTCAAGCAGCCAACATTGGTTTAAATGGGATTATTGACGGCGACATGATTCGTATTGCGATTCCAACTTTGACAGAAGAGCGCCGAAAAGAACTAGTGAAATCGGTCAAGCAAAAAATTGAAAGCGGCAAGAACATTCTGCGAGATATTCGGACGGAAGAAAAGAAAGCTATTGAGACCAAAAAAGGCGAAGCCGGAGTATCGGAAGATGATATTGAATTATGGCTTTCAGACATGCAAAAATTGTTTGATGGGTATGTGGCGAAAATGGAAGAAATGGGCGAGAAAAAAGAAGCAGAATTGATGCAAATATAATTGCGTCATTGCGGACCTGATCCGCAATCTATAACAATATATTTGTGGATCCCGGATCGGGGTCCAGGATGACGATGATATGTCCGGTTTAATTTTTATAGTTATTTTATCGTTTTTGGTGATTATTCATGAATTGGGTCATTTTTTACTGGCTCGATGGGCCAAAATTACTGTAGAAGAATTTGGACTGGGTTACCCGCCACGGGCAAAAACACTAGCCAAAGATAAACAAGGAACGATATATTCGCTCAATTGGCTGCCGTTTGGCGGATTCGTGCGCATGCTGGGGGAAGATTCTGGCGAAAAAGTCGAAGGATCGTTTTCTTCACGGCCAGTCGGGAAACGACTAATGGTAGTACTCGCGGGCGCCACGGTAAACTTTATTTTTGGGGTATTGGCATTTGGAGCCATATATAGCCAACATGGCATCCCGACGGATTTAGAAGGAGCCCGGGTAGAGGCTGTCGCAGTCAATTCTCCGGCAGCAACTGCGGGGATCCTGCCTGGGATGTTGATCAAAAAGGTGGTGGCGGGAACTGATCAAGTGGAGATAAAAACATCAGCATCATTAATTGAAACGATTCAAAAACATAAGGGGGAAATGGTGTCGCTGGTGGGCGATACGGGAACCAGTTATTCCGTGTATGTGCGGAAAAGTGAAGAAATTCCGGCTGGGGAAGGATCAATGGGGGTGTCTTTGACCGATTTTGAGATGAAGTTTTATCCATGGTGGCAAATGCCTTTTCGCGGCGGATGGGTAGGTCTGAAGTCAGCACTATCGTTTGGCGGTTTAATCTTGGAAGCGTTAGGAAAAATGGTGAAAGAGTTGGTCATGCTGGGTCGGGTGCCGGCAGATGTAGCCGGACCGGTGGGAATTGTATACGCAGCTGAGAAGGAAGGATTTTTACGGACCGGTTTTTGGACCCAGCTCAATTTTGCGGCAATTTTATCAGTCAATTTAGCGATTGTGAATGTATTACCATTCCCGGCATTGGATGGAGGACGAGCAGTGTTTTTGATATGGGAGTTGCTAACCCGACGACGGGTAAACCAGAAGTTTGAAAGTTGGTTAAATACGGTGGGATTTGCCATTCTGATTGGATTGATCGTGCTGATTTCATTTCGGGATATTGCCAAAGTGATTGCTGACCCCCAAATACAAGGGTGGTTTAGAGGATTAATCGGACAATGAACATATTAATGGTGGAAGACAACACTCAACTGATCCAATCATTGGCAGCGGCGTGTCGGGATCGGGGCTGGGAAGTAACGTTGGCGGGAACGGGCGATCAGGCCCTTGATGAATTACACATGACTCAGTTTGATGTGATTATGCTTGAAGCTATGTTGCCCGGGGGAATGAATGGGTTTGATATTTTGGAAGAATTGAAACGGCGGGATAAATGGAAGCAGATACCGGTGATTATGCTGACAAATTTGGAGAGCGAAGAACAAACGGCTCGAGCTATTGGTGCAGTCGATTTTATTGTGAAATCAACGGCATCGGTGGACGATATAATTAGTCGAATTCAACGCGCTGCAGGCATAGTATAATCAAGACATGAAATATTCCAAAGTGTTTGGCAAAACGAGTTTTGGCGAGCAAAAAGGGTCGGATATGATCAGCCACCAACTCCTGATTCGGGGTGGGTTCATTCGAGAAAGCACAGCTGGGCGCTATTTCTTTTTACCCTTGGGTTGGCGGGTGCACGAAAAAATAAAAGCCATTATTAAAGAAGAAATGGATAAAGCTGGGGCTCAGGAAATGATTTCTCCGGTACTCCATCCGCTGGAATTATGGAAAGAAACGAATCGCACCAACACTGCCGGATTTGAACTTATGAAGGTGAAAGACCGTCGGGGGGCGGAATTTGCGTTAGGTGGGACAGCGGAAGAAATGTTTGTCGATGTCGTTCGCAAGATGAATTTGTCGTACAAGGATCTACCCATAAATATCTATCAATTTTCAACCAAGTTTCGGGATGAATTACGAGCTCGAGGCGGCTTGCTTCGAGTCCGTGAATTTGTCATGAAAGACGGCTATAGCTTCCATGTAGATAAAGAAGACTTTATCAAAGAATACAAGAACATGGCAGATACCTATACGCGGATTTTTGCCCGGATGGGTTTAGTCACGCGAGCAGTAGAAGCTGACAACGGCTATATTGGCGGCGAGTACTGCCATGAATTCCAAGTGGAACATCCTGAGGGCGAGGGTCATTTCTTTGTGTCGGAAAATGGCACATATGTCGCTCATGCCGATGTAGCCAGAATGAAGCTCGAACCCGTTAATCCAGAGGAAGGGGAACTTCCGTTTCAATTGATTGCCCAACCGGAGTGGGTAAAAACCATGGATGACAATGTGAAACAGTATGGCAAAGATAAACGGTATTTTTTGAAAAATGTAGTGTATCGGTCAACTCAGGGCGATATTATCATTGTGGGGATTCGGGGCGATCTAGAAGTTAACAAAACCAAAGTCGAGCATACCCTTCATTTGGTGGGCCAATTGACCGAAGCTTCGGATGAAGACCTGGCAGCAATCGGGACCAAGCCGGGTTATGTTCATAGTTGGGGGCATACGTTTGTGACGGAACGATTGAATCGGTTAGGTATACCATGCAAGGTAATTTATCTGGCTGATGAATCATTAAAGACAGTGCGAAATTTCATTGGCGGTCAAAAAGAAGAAACGACTGATTCGATCAACGTGAATTATGGTCGTGATTTTAAACATGAGATTGAAGCGGATGTGGCTGAGGCCCGGGAGGGCGAGTTAGCCTTTGATGGGTCTGGCGTTTTGCATGAAAAACGAGGGATTGAAGTAGGCAATATTTTTCAACTGGGATATCACTACACCAACCTAATGAAAAACGCAGTCTTTGTGGATCGCGATGGCAAAACGAAACAATACTACATGGGCTGTTATGGCATTGGTTTAGGCCGGACGATGGCTACCATTGTGGAACAATACCATGATGACCGGGGCATGATGTGGCCCGCCGCTGTCGCTCCCTATACAGTGTCACTCGTGTCACTCCGTGGTGCGGAAGAACGTGCCGAAGCGGTATATGCCATGTTGCACGACAAAGGGATTGAAGTGTTGTGGGATGACCGGGATATTTCTCCGGGAGTTAAGTTTGCGGATGCAGACTTATTGGGTATGCCGGTACGATTGGTAGTATCACCAAGGACTGAAAATAATGTGGAATTCAAATTACGTACAGAGAAAGAAGCAGTAGTAATTTCGTTAGATGAAGCAATAGAAAGAATTAAACAATTATAAATACCACCCACTTGTTCTCCCTCCTAATTTAGGAGGGAGATAAAGAGAGGTATGTGATTATGACGGAAGACCCCGTAGGCAAGACAATTAAATATTTGGTAGCACATGAGAATCCTGATATGGATGCGATCGGAGCGATTTGGTTGTTTAAGCGCTTTGGAGGTAACAGTTTTGATGCAACGGAGTATTATTTTGTGCATGCGGGGGATTTGATGGATGCTGGGACAATGGAAGCCCGAGGTTTACATGAAGCGGAAATTGTCCATGTAGACACCGGTATGGGTGTTTTTGATCACCACCAACCAAACAATAGCGCCCATGACTCAGCCACACTACGAACCTACGAATATTTGGCCGGAAAATTTTCCGAGTTACATGAAGATGTTGCACTGCGTCGGGTGGTGGGATTTATCAACGAAACGGACCATTTTGAATCGTATCATTGGCCAGATCCTGATAAAGATAGATATATCTTTATGATGGAAGAAATTTTGGCTGGTTTGCGATCGAGCGAACATTTTACTGATCGAGAAGTAGTGGAATTTGGGATGTTGTGTTATGACGGTGTCTATACATCAATGAAAATTCGAGTTAAGGCTGAAGAAGATTTGGAAACAAAAGGGCAGCTGTTTGACAGCAGGTGGGGCAAGGCTCTAGCGATCGAAAACAAGAATGATGAAGTGATAAAGCTGGCGCAAAAACGGGGCTATGTATTGGTGGTTCGAAAGGATGAGACAACGGGAGCAATCCGGATAAAATCGGCACCTGAACCGAATATTAGTTTACGGGAAGTGTTTGAGACAATTAAGCAAATGGATACGGAAGGAACTTGGTATTACCATCCCTCAGGTCACATGCTGATTAATGGATCTCGTAAACATAGCGGCCAAGTACCAACCAAGTTGACGCTGGATGAAGTGGTGGAGATGGTGAGAAAAAGATGAAGCGTCATTGCGGACCTGGTCCGCAATCTGGAATAAGTATAGATCCCGGCTCGGAGGCCGGGATGACGGAAGGTAAATAACAAAAAACACAAATACCAAATAACAAATCAATATTTAATGTTTCAATATTTAATTATTTGTTATTGAGTTGATGTTTGTGAATTTATTATTTGTTATTTAGTTATAGAGGAGTAGAGATGTCTGTATCCTTTGAATTAGTGACATTACATAATGTGCCGGAACATAATATCGTTCTTGGTCAAGCACATTTTATAAAGACGGTGGAAGATTTGTATGAGGTGATGGTCACCAGTGTGCCGAAAGCATTGTTTGGGATAGCTTTTTGTGAGGCTTCAAGTGATCGACTGATTCGGCATACGGGAACAGATAAAGCGCTGGAAGCGGAGGCAATTCGAATGGCAGAGGCGATTGGAGCGGGACACTCATTTGTGATTGTAATGAAGGAAATGTATCCCATTAATATCCTGCCTCGAATCAAAGCGGTACCGGAAGTGTGTGAGGTGTTTTGTGCGACGGCTAATCCAACACAAGTAGTGGTGGCAGTATCTGACCAAGGGAGGGGAATTATGGGGGTAATTGACGGAGGAAATCCGTTGGGTATCGAAGATCAGCCGGCCCAAATCGCTCGCCATGATTTCTTACGGAAAATTGGATATAAACAGTAAAAGTACCGTCATCCCGGCCTCCGAGCCGGGATCCATTTACATAGATTGCGGATCAGGTCCGCAATGACGATATTCTTGTGGTAAAATACGTATACGTTTTGTCGCCAAAGCGCATGTAATTTAGTATGTTTGGTCAGTGAGTACCCCTCACCACAAGATTCAATCATTAAGATTGGGGGTGTTTTTAGTCGTGGCTACGATTATTCGAGCAAAAAAAGATGAACCAGCAATGAGTGTCATTCGCCGATTCAAAAAACAAGTTCAACAAGATCAAATCTTAAAAGAATTTAAGAAAAAAGAGTATTACATTAAACCTTCTCAACTTCGTAAAGAACAAAAGAAGGAATGGGAACGCGAAAAACGACGTCGTAAGATGTTTGGTGAAGAATAATGGTTCAACTTGATCTTCAGATTAATAATCCAGGCCGCTATCCTATTGATGGAGAGCGGCTTTTTGGTGCAGTAAAGCGAGTCATAGACTCGCAGAAGTTGGAAGCCAGAAGTAAGAAGATAGAAGTTTCATTACTAATCGTGGGGAAAGAAGAAATGGCGGAATATAACCTTAGATATCACCAAACCGAGGGTCCGACGGATGTATTGAGTTTTCCGTATACCGATCCTCAAAGTCAAGTAAGCCAAGAAGTGTTTGTGACCCCAACTGAGGCAGGGATAATTTTGGGCGATTTAATTGTCTGTTATCCGGTGGCAGTAGAGATCGCCGAAAAAGAAGGTAAAACAATTGACGAAGTGGTTGAGTTTTATGTGTTGCATGGGCTGCAACATTTATTGGGCCATCATCACGAGTAATACTCATATTAACCCTATAGTGTTGCATTTTCCAGATGTTTGATATACAATTCCAGACAAATTGTGATTTTAATATGCCTCTTTGCATGGCATAAACCAAAATCATTTTTTTAGTTCTTTAACATGGGGTTTGGAATAAATTTAGTAACGAGTTGTCCGAATTAGGTAGGTGTTTTGATACGTGCGTAATTCGGGCAACTTTGTTGCTACACTTCACTGGGAGAAAAAAATGAACACAACAGTAAAGATTATGGTTGATGGTCAAGAAAAATCTGTTGATATTTTAACAGCGGAATTAGAAGAGATGGTGCTGATTGCGCAGCAGTATCAAAAATTACCACCGGGGTTTCGCGCCAGAATGAAACGATTAAATAATCGAAAGAAAATAAATGAGGTACCTTCGTATCCGGTAAGCAGTTCAGGCCAAATGGCTTTAGATACGGCTCATCCAGTTCATACTTGGGGGAAGTCAAGAGTTCAGGAGTAGTCAAAACCAAGGAGGTTTGTGTGTGCAATTTTTGCACAAACCTCCTTTAGTAGTTTGTTACTCGTTCCCATTTTTTCCTTTTCTCTCCCTTCTACACCTTCTTTTCCATACCCCATGTTTTATTTTTCATTTTGTATTTCTCAATTTAGGCTTTACACTTGTGAGTGATGTCGTACTACACCACGTATCGCCCACAAACCATTGAAGCGCTTGATCTCGTTGCCGTTCGAAATGCTTTAAAAACCATTTTGACGTCAGGGAAGTTTTCGCATGCCTATTTGTTTACCGGTCCCAAGGGGACAGGAAAAACTTCGAGCGCTCGGATTTTGGCCAAGGTATTGAATTGCGAAAAAAACAGGGAACAGGGAACAGGGGATAGGGGACAGTTGCAGGAACCGTGCAATGAGTGTGATAGTTGTCGGCGGATTACCAACGGTTCCAGTCTGGCTTGTATAGAGATGGATGCCGCTAGTAATCGGGGTATAGATGACATTCGCACACTGAAAGAACGGATTGGATTAGCTCCGGCCGAAGGCCGTTACACCGTATATATTATTGATGAAGTTCACATGCTGACGACGGAAGCATTTAATGCACTGTTAAAAACACTGGAAGAACCACCAGCCCATGCGGTATTTATCTTGTGTACGACAGATCCCCAAAAAATTCCTGATACCGTCATCTCTCGATGCACGCGGGTGTTATTCCAAAAAGCGGGAGTAGCGGAGGTGGTAAGTAGTCTGTCCAAGGCTGTAAAAGGGGAGCATTTGGCGGTAGATGAAGGAGTCTTGGAGGCAATTGCCGCACGCGTGGATGGCAGCTTTCGGGATGGTATGAAGACCTTGGAGCAAGCTGCTTTAACCGGAAAAAAGATTACGGTCGATTTGATTGATGAAATGACAGGTTATGGGGATGATTATGAAGTAGCCACGTTGATCCGGTGTTTATTACAAAAGGACGGCGTTGGGGCTTTGACCGCGTTGCAAACAAAACTGGCTCGGGGGGTTGATATAGGAGTGTTTGCCCGTCGATTGGTTGAAGAGGTTCGTCGACAAATGCTTGAGGGTTTGATGAACGGGAAAAGCGATCGAAAACTGATTGATTTGGCGGGACAGGTATCAGAGGCAACCGTAAAAGTGAAACAAGCAGTAATTCCGGTGTTGCCGTTGGAATTATTAATCGCCTCATGGTGTGACGGTACGGGTGAGGTAAAAAAGGAAAATAAACGAGAAGAACACCACGTTCAAAAAGAAGTGGCGGTAACATCGAAAGCAAAAGAAGTCGTTGTTGAAAAAGAAACATATAATCCACCAGAGAACCCGTTTGTGGGGACAGCGACAGAAGTGGTTAATAAATGGCAGGAAATACTTGCGGCAGTAAAGCCGTTAAATCATAGTTTGGAAGCATTGTTACGATCGGCCCGACCGACCGTGGTAGAAAATGGTTGGTTGACCATAGAGGCGTATTACAAATTTCACAAAGAGCAACTTGAGCAAGACCGGTATCGAAAACAATTGGAATCCGCTATGGGTTCGGTGTTGGGTGGAGCAGTATGTTTGAAATTTGTCTTGGGTCAAACGCTTAAGAAATCCGAAAAAAGTGAACCGTTATCGCCTCAAGATGAGGCCTTAGCTCAGGCAGCAGAAGAAGTGTTTGGCAAGTGAGGGGAATTGGGGTAAGATAGCCTTGGATTTGTAAAGTATTTTGGAGATATTCCCTATGGCATTTAATCCATTAAAAGGTCTGGGTGACATGAATAAATTGCGTCAACAGGCCATGCAAATGCAGCAGCAGTTGGCCCAAGAACAAGTTACTGTGGATGAAGGCGACGTACACGTGGTGATTACGGGCGACCAACGAGTGGTGGAATTTTCGGTGTCAGGAATTTCGTCTGACGTGGCCATTTCCGCGATCAATAAAGCAATTAAAAAATCTCAAGAATTGGCAGCGAAAAAACTGCAAACCATGTCTATGTTTGGCGGCGGACAGTAACCTAAAGAAATAACGACCACAATACCAAATTTACAAATAACAAACATCAAATAAATATCAAATACTAAATGTTTAAATAATTAATTATTTTTTATTTGTTATTGAATTGTGTGTTTGTGTTTTGTTATTTTTTAGTTGGTATTCTTCAAGAATGGTGGTGGGGGAAAGGGGAGTGGTTTTGATGGGTTGGCCTAAATCGATGGGGTGGGAAAAGAGCGGAATTCCTTGTCCAAAGGATACTTGGGTATGTACAGTAAGATATATAGTGTCAACGAGGTGGTTATCCATGAATTGTGTATAAATTGATGAACCGCCACAAATTGCTAGTTCTGAGTAGTTTTTATCTGAAACGCTGTGGATGATTTCTTGGGGAGATTGATTGGAATATATCAAATCGTCATTCGATTTATTACGTTCCGGATGATTGGTCATGACAATGGTAAGTCGGTCTTTAAGGGGATGGCCAATAGTACGGAAGGTGGTGGAACCCATGACTACGACTCCTGCTTGTTTGGTTCGCTGGGTAAAAAATTCAAAATCTTCCGCACTGGTCCAGCGAGTGGATTTTTGGTCCTGGCTTTTGGCGATGAAGCCATCATTGGTTACTGCGGCGATTAAAAAAACGTGCATATGGTTGTAGTCTAAAGTGTTAAGTGTTTAGTGTGAAGTCGGAAAAACATGGTAGTATGAAACTGTTTTTAGGTACCTAAGGAATGATATATGTCAATCAAGGCACATCCTGAATATCAGTATTTGAATTTACTCCAAGAGATTTTAGATGATGGGGTTTGGAACACTGACCGGGGGACGGGAGTACGGTCTTTATCGCTCTTTGGTCGTCAATGCCATTTCGATTTGAAGCAAGGTTTCCCCTTACTGACGACAAAGAAAGTATATTGGAAGGGCGTATTACATGAGCTGTATTGGTTTATGGCAGGGATGACGAATATTAAATATTTGGTGGATCAAAATGTCCATATTTGGGATGATTACCCATACAAAATATACATAACAAGGGGACAGGGGACAGGGAACAGGGGACAGCTGTCAAAAGAGGAATTTATTGAGAAGATTGCGATGGATGAAAAATTTGCGAAGAAGTGGGGGGAGTTACCGCGGATTTACGGGGAGATGTGGCGGAAATGGCCGACACGAAAACCAGGCAAAACGATAGATCAGTTACAGTGGGTGATCAATGAATTGACTGAGGATCCATTTGCCCATAACTGTATTGTGAATTCGTGGAATCCGGAATATTTGTATACTATGGCTGACCGAGAAGATACGAGTTATTTCCCCATTTGTCACAATATGTACCAGGTGTCCATTAAAGACGGAAAGTTGTATTTGCAGTTGTATCAGCGGTCAGCTGATTCATTTTTAGGCGTGCCATTTAATATTGCATCATATGCGTTATTAACGGTTATTTTGGCCAAAATTTTGAAGGTTGAACCAGGAGAATTTATCCATACTTTTGGAGATGTGCATATTTATGAAAATCATATTGAGCAAGTCAAAGAACAACTGACTCGAAAACCTCGACCTTTCCCCACGGTGACTATTGATGATTCAGTAGTCAGTTTGGATACGTTTTCTCCGGATAAAGTGACGCTGACTGGTTACGATCCGTATCCAACTATCAAAGGTGAATTAACGGTAGCGGGGGGATTTTATGAAAAGGAGAAAAATAACAAATAACAATGTCAAATAAATAACAAAACTTAAATAACAAATTCACAATTCAATACCAAATAATTAATTTTTAAATATTTAAAACATTTGATATTGTTTTGTTATTTGATGTTTGTGATTTGACATTAGATTTAGGAGGCATATGTTTTTAGGGGTTGATGAATTATTGAAATTAGTTCACGAAAAGAAGTTGGTGGATGGATTGTGTGAGCGGGAATTAACGAATCCCGAAGGATGTGGGTTTGATTTGCGGTTAGCAGAAGTGTATTCCATTTCTGGTGAGGGGTATTTGGGCGTGGAAGAGCGAAAAACATGCGAGATAGAAAAAGTGAAATTTTTAACCCCCGAGGATCTGGGTGGATTGGCAAAAACCTCGGAGGTTTACGTCGTGATTAAACCGGGGGAATTTTATTTGGTGAAAACGATGGAAACGGTGAATGTCCCTGAGAATTTGGTGGGGATTCTTAAACCACGATCCACTTTGCAACGAATGGGTTTGTTTTTGCGGACTACTCAAATTGCACCGGGATATTCGGGAGAGTTGACGTTTGCCTTGAAAAATGAAGGTCCGGCGACGGTTAAAATTGATATTGGCGCCCGGATTGCCCATGTCATGTTTGCCGAAGTGAAGGGAAAGACAGCCCTCTACCGGGGTCAATGGCAAGGGGGGAGAGTGTCGGCTTTAAAGAAAGAGAAACAAGTTTAGTGTTAGATATTTTCGTTCGTCATTCCGGGCTTGACCCGGAATCAAAGCGTACCATAATGATTTGTGGATCCCGGCTCTATGGCCGGGATGACAAAGGCACTGTACTATGAAATTACCTCGTGCGGTTATAAATTTAGTTGAACAGTTGGAAAAATTACCCGGAATTGGGCCGCGGTCAGCACAACGGTTGGCGTTTTATTTGCTGCATAATCCTCAATCAGAGTTGGATCGGTATGCGGCAGCGTTTGCTGATTTAAAACGAAATACCAAAGTGTGTTCCGTGTGTAAAAATATTGGCGAACAGGACCCGTGTGAAATTTGTAGTAACCCGGGACGGGATACGAGTAAGATTTGTGTGGTGGAAGAACCGATGGATGTGTTGGCAATTGAACGGTCCGGGGGGTTTGATGGTGTGTATCACGTACTCCACGGGGTTATCCAACCATTGCATAATATAGGACCGGACCAGCTCTATATACGCGACTTGATCACCAGAGTAAAGGATGGTAAAATCTCTGAAATTATATTGGCGACTAACCCTACCATGGAAGGTGAGGCGACCGCTATGTATATTGTCAAACTGATCGAATCGGAAGGTTTGAAAAATGACTTGGCAATTACGCGTATAGGTCGTGGTTTACCGGTGGGTGGGGATTTGGAGTACGCCGACGAGGTTACGCTCTCCAGAGCATTGGAGGGTCGTAAAAGTGTTTAATGAGTAAAGTTGATCAATTAGGTTTAACTCCAGCTGACTTGGGATTCGATCATGATTCTGCATCTTTCAGGATTGATCGGGC
>CAZQBH010000038.1:0-10815 GCA_964591645.1 uncultured Pseudomonadales bacterium
CCACGAAAAACCAAAATGTCCGTAATTGGTTTCTTGAGGTCGTTAGCTGATTTAACGGCTGAGTCATATTCGCCTTTGGTAATAAAGCCAGCATCAGTAACAATTTTTTGAAGAATTTCGGGCAGGATCATAGTATTAGTTTACTGCTTTTGGTTTGGGTAATAATTCATTAATTGCTTCGACCAATTGTGTCGGAGTGGTAGCGGTTTTGTTTAAATATTTTGATACTTTAAGATCCTCTAGCCTACCAATTTGTTCTTCATTGACGACTGAGGAAAAAACAATTCGGATAGCAGAATTGAATTTTGATTGTTGATTGAGATATTCCAAAAATGAAAAACCGTTTAATTTTGGCATGAGTAAATCGGCCACGATTAAATCAGGAACAAAGGATTTTAAAACATTAATTCCCGCTTCTCCATTGTTGGCGGTGATTACCTCGTGACCATCGGACATCAACCGGGTGCTGTAGAGTTTAAGTAGTACTGGATCGTCATCAATCAGAAGAATTTTAGCCATAAAAATGTCCTGTATTGCCAGTGTATCACAAGAGGAGAAATGCAGCGGGTTTATTTTTTCGTTTTACGGCGCTTATACCAGTTACTTAGCACGTCTCTTACTAAGTCTTTCGCGCCCAAGCCAATCGCGAGACCAAACGCCAGGGATACGGCGGCCACTAAACCAATAAAAAGCGTGTTGATAAAGGTGACGGCTAAACCTAATTCAGCCAAGCCCATTAAAACAAAGAAGCTAACCACGGTATAGCTTGAAATTTTCCCCCCTAGACGTGCGGTAGCAGGGTCAAGCGTGATTAAAGCTTTCTTGACTAACGTTTCAATAAATCCAGCAATGATGACGCCGATAAAGAGAATGATGAGTGCGGAGAGAAGTTTGGGCAAAATAGTCACTAAACCAGCTAAGAAATTGGAAACGCCAGTCAAACCAATAACTTGGAGCGCGAGAATTAAACTAACATAAATAACCGCATAACGAACGGTTAATCCCACCGCTTGAACTAATCCTGAGGCGACTTCATCCCGCATCTCCATCCCTAATTGAAAGGAGTTGATAAATTTTGCTAATCCGGTGGCGGGAATAATTTTGACAATCAAACTAGAAATTGATTTTGCCAAAAGCTTACCGATAAAAAGAATGATGAGCGCAACAATCAATTTGGGTAAAAATGTAATTAGGCCAGTTAAAATTGAAGTGATGACAATATCAATATTGGAATTGAACGCAAATGTATCAAAGAATGGATAGTTCATATAGTTCCCTTTCTAAAGAGATTATACCTCATTCATGATATACTTAGCGCCTAACACAAGGTGTGGAAACAGCGCAATCGCCACGTTTATACGCAAGCACTGAACGTGGAGGAAAGTCCAGACAGCAAGAAGCACGGTGTCCAGCGTAAGCTGGAGCGTATAAGTCCGGCTGAGCCGGATCAAGCGCCAGTTAGAGCAACAGAGACGAGCTACGTTCGTGCGCAAGCACTGAACATAGGTGAAACGGGCAATCCTCCCGGCTGCAACTGGAAATCAAGTCGTTATTAGATCGCTTCTTTCGAGACTTGGGGTTCAGGCATAGATAGATGATTGCATAAAACAGAATCTGGCTTATTCGTCTCCACCCTTGTGTTTTTGGAATTTTTAAAAATTTTATTGTCCAACTATTGATTTTACCTTAGCGATAACTAAGTCTAACGCGGCGAGATTTTCCCCGTTTTCTGGAATAATCACGTCAGCTATTCGTTTGCTCGGTTCTACAAATTCGAGGTGCATAGGACGAACCGTACATTGGTACTGGTGAACCACCATATCCAGCGTTCGTCCCCTTTCTTCAATATCACGTGTTAATCGTCGGATAAAGCGGATGTCGGGGTCGGTATCGATAAACAATTTCAGGTCGAAATAGGGAAGCAGTTCCTTGGCGGCCAAGGTCAAAATGCCCTCGACAATAATTACTGGAGACGGATCAATGTGTGTGGTAGTTTGAGTTCGACAATGATGGACGAAATCATATATTGGTTCCTCAATAGGTAGATTGTTTTTTAGTTGTTTCAGTTGTTCAGCAAGAAGAGAAGACTCAAGTGCATTGGGGTGGTCAAAAT
Source organism: uncultured Pseudomonadales bacterium (assembly GCA_964591645.1). Lineage (GTDB taxonomy): Bacteria > Patescibacteriota > Microgenomatia > UBA1400 > RBG-16-45-19 > CAZKMY01. The sequence continues at coordinate 2,114 of CAZQBH010000038.1, forward strand.
TTTGTTCAGCGCGTTTGGATTCGGGTAAATCCAACATATCACGATAATAATTGTCGTGTTTAAGAATCGTGGTATGTTGCGGAGCAACCGCGGCTTGAATAGCCTGGGCTATAGTGCTTTTACCCGAACCTGAACCTCCGGCAATACCAATAACGAAATTCATGTGTGGTTACTCCAGTTGATCACGAAGCTTGTACAGTTCGGTTACAACCACTTTGCCAACTAAAAAGAGCGGAATCCCTAAGGCAGCACCAGCGACACCAGCCAAACGATATCCAATGAGAAGCAAAATGATGGTGATTACTGGGCTAAGACCAACTGAGTGACGCATAACCATAGGAACAATGAGGTTGTTTTCTACTTGTTGGACTACGACGTAAAGCACAGCAACTGCAATTGCTAATGGGGGTGAAACCATAAAGTAAGCTACGGCAATCGCAGGGATGGCAGATATCGTTGGGCCAATATTGGGTAAAATTTCCAATAATCCAGCCAAAACAGCCAATGCCAAAGCAAAGTTAATTCTCAATAACGATAGCCCTATGAAAGTGAGTAGTCCCACAATGAGCATGAGGGTGAATTCCGCGCGGACCCAACCTCCAATTTGGGTTTCAACTTCAGTTACAAATCGTTCTGCTTTCTTGGCTTTGACATCATCCTTGTAATAACCTTTGAGATATTTTGGAAGATTGACTCGTTCGACCAACAAATAAAACGACATCACCAACAACGAGACGAACACAATCACACCTGAGAAAGCTGAACCAACCGCAGAAAAGATCTTGGGAACCCCCGTAAGTTGATTGGCAATGATTTGAATATCCTGCAAATTAAAGTTGAGGTGTTTTACTGAGGAAGCAATATCTGGTGGTATAGGTATTTGGGAAATGAGACTAATCAGCTGCGAAATAAAGGGCGGAATAATCATGGCAATGAAGAGGGAAAGGAGAATAATTAGAAATAAATATGAAAGGACAATACTGAAACCTCGGCTTAATTTCCACGATTCCAATTTGGCTACAACGGGTGTCAAGGCAGCCATAAGTAAAATCGCAACGAATACAAATAGAATAATATCTTTAATTTGAAACACAAAATACAAACCTAATAGGATAAGCAACGTGATGATGATGCTTTTAACAGAAATTTCAATTTTGTGAGTGATTTGTGTCATATAGTTATATCCAATTATTCAACTGATTGACGGCTTCAGCATACCAATTCTTGGTGGTGATATCAAACCAAGTTACATGTGGTATTTTTTTAAACCAGGTTAATTGCCGCTTCATGTAATTGATTTCTCGTTCAGTCCATCTAGTTATGGCCTCGTCTTGAGAGATTGAACCAGCTAGATGCTGTATCCATTCTTGATACCCGATTGTTCTGCCTCCAGGGTTGTCAGCAAAGAAAGGATATCGCTTCGTTAATGTGGTAATTTCTTCGGTAAAACCTTGTTGTACGCGTTTGATTACCCTGGCCTTAATTCGATCTATTAACACGTCTACGGGGGCAGTTAAGCCTAAAGAAATAGTTTGATAGTTTGGTAGTTCGGTAGTTGGATAGTTGGGAGATAGAGAGATTTCGATGGCGCGAATCAAACGACGTGAATTATTTTGGTCAGAATGGTTCATAGCATTCCAACGGTGAAGATTAATTGATTGTAATTGTCGTTGTAGTTCACTGAGTGATCTGGTTGAGAGGTCTTGGCGCACTGCTTCATTTGGCGGTACGTTTTGAAATTCAGACGGATTAATAATGCTATTAATATAGAAGCCTGTTCCACCCACGATTATTGGGGTAATGTGTTGTTGAATTAGGTTGGTAATTACGTCCGAGGCTAGTTGGCTATATATTCCACTGCCAAATCTTTGGGAGGGATCAATAACGTCTGTTAGCCAGATTTTTGAATTTTTGACAGGATAATAACCAACCGAACAATTGGTACCATTAATGCCGTATGACTTCTTAAGATGAAACACGGAGTCTTCGGGAATGTCTTTGCCGGTGCCGATATCCATACCCTGATAGATTTGGCGAGAATCAGCGGAAATAATCTCCCCATTTACTATAGGAGCGATTGACAAAGCGAAATCGGTTTTACCTACAGCTGTCGGACCACAGATGACAATGGGTTGCTTCATACGCTCGTAATAACAAATGGTCGTTGGGCCATATTATCTTTATTTATGATCTGATCTAAGATTTCCCACCGACGTTTTTTCTCTTGATCTGATATGGTGTCTTTATACAGTCTGGCTGAAGCAGTACCTGGTCGAGGTGAATAGCGGGCGACAAAGCCGATTTTCCAGTCAATATGTTTCGCAAAGTCGACCGTTTCTTGGAAATCTGCTTCTGTTTCGGTTGGAAAACCGACGATAATGTCTGTTCCAATGACGACATTGGGAATTTTTTCTCTGATTTTCTCGACTAAACGAAGATAATCCTCTCTACTATACCCTCGATTCATAAGTTTAAGGATTCGATTCGAACCAGATTGAATAGGAAGGTGAAGGTACCGATCAATTTTGGGATTGGTAGCAATTTCATTAATTAATTCATCATGAAAATCCCAAGGATTGGAAGTGAGAAATCTAATTGTTTTGATCTGCGGAATAGCAGAGATAGCCCGCAATAATGTGACAAAAGGGGGTATCCCTTTTGGCGATTGGTACTGGCTTTGATTTGTTGGTAATTCGACATCAGTAAAAGGCTTGTCGAAATTCAGAAGCATTTTTCGAAGTGAAACACCTACTTTTTCCAGGCCATATGAATTAACGTTCATACCTAGAAGCGTGATCTCTGTATACCCTTGATCAGCCAACACCTTAGCTTCTTTCACAATATCGTCAAATGGCCGAGATTGTTCGCGACCTCTAGAAAAAGGCACAATACAATAGGTACAAAACGAGTTACAACCTGAAGAAATGGGGATCCAAGCGTTCACTTTATCCCGACGAATTGAAGGGGTATTAAAACCAACTTCACCAATAGGTAATATCTCATCAACGTAAGCTAATCTTTTTAGGATTTGATCGGTTGAAAAATGAGTCATACAACCCGTTAAAATTACTTTAGGTTTCTTTTTATGTTGTTTGGTGATGTACGTCCTGATGTTGTTAAGTAATCCTCTGACTCGATCTTCAGCCGATTGACGAACAGAACACGTGTTAATCACAATTTCATCGGCTTTTTTCCACGAGAATACTTCCGTGTAGCCACGAGCAAAATAATCACCAGCAATTCTCTCGGAATCAGCTTTATTGGCTTGACAACCAAAGGTATGGATAAAAAATGTTTTCATAACAAAAACCCCGATACGAGATCGGGGTTATTATCTTACAAAAAATAGTTTTTACCAAACCATCTTTTTGAAGGGTTTACCAACGCGGAAATTAATCACGTGGTGACCTTTTATGGTTTGACGTTTATCTTCTTTTCCAAAAGGGACAACTTGTTTGTCGGCTACTTTAGAAAGATAAAACGTACCAAAACCGGATAGCACAACCTTTTCGCCCTTTTTTAAACCCTTGCGTAGTTCATCAAGGAAAATTTCAACTGATTCCTTGGAGGCTTTTTTGGTTAAGTGGGCCCGTTTGGCAACAATGTTGATAAGTTTTGACTTCGTCATCGCCTGCTCCTTCCAACTAAACTCACGCTAATTAGTGATTACGTCCACTGTATCCGACAAAACCGTATGTGGTCAAGTAGTGTTTTGGCGTGTTAGGTAGCAACAGCGCTGGCGCGTACTTCTCGAATAACGTTAACCGTAACTGTACCAGGGTAAGTCATCTCATTTTTAATCCGATCACGGATCTTTTCAGCTAAGACGATTGTTTCATCATCACCAATTTCTTGGTAAGAAACAATCACTCGCAGCTCCCGGCCGGCTTGGATAGCGTACGCTTCAGCAACGCCTTTATTCTCCTTGGCGATTGTTTCCATGGTCTCGAGGCGTTTTACATACTCGTCGTAGTTTTCGTAGCGAGCACCTGGTCGAGAACCGGAAATCGCATCGGCAATATACGTAATAATGGATTCTTTGGTGGAGAAGGGAACATCTTCGTGATGTTGGGCGACACAATCAATAGCACCTTGAGGCATTTCATATTTTTTGAGTAATTTTACACCCAGCTCAACGTGACTTCCTTCTTCTTCAGTGATTACTTTACCGATGTCGTGGAAAAGACATCCTAATCGGACAATATCAACGTCGGCACCTACCTCTTTGGCTAACGCAATCCCAATTTTAGTTTCTTCTAAAGTATGAGCTACCATGTTTTGGCCATATGAGGACCGATATTTAAATCGTCCTAAGTACGCCATTAGATCATGAGGGACATTGAATGCGCCGACTGCGTGACACAGCTTTTTGCCCTCTTCAAACATGACTTTCTCAATATCTTGTTTGGCCCGTTCAACATACTCTTCAATACGGGATGGTTGAACTCGCCCGTCAGTGATTAACCGTTTTAACGCTTGTTTGGCAATTTCCCGGCGAACTGAATCAAAGGAGGATAACCGGACTGCCCCTGGAGTGTCATCCAGGTCTAAATCAACACCGGTAGCACGTTCAAACGCACGAATGTTTCGACCCTCTTTACCAATTAAACGACCTTTGATGTCATCTGAAGGAATTTCCACGGTTGAAACTGAATATTCAGCTACATAATCAGTGGCTCCATGTTGCATGGCATCAACGAGAATTTCTTTAGCTTTTTCATCAGCTTCTTCACTGGCTTTTTCTTCAGCTTCCTTGATCTTGCGGGCAATTTCTTTAACGGATTTTTTCTCAACCGCTTTAAGAATTTGCTCTCGGGCTTCATCTCTGGTCATGCCCGCTACATCTTCTAGTTTTTCGATTAATTTTTTCTTTAATGCCTCGGTTTCTTCCTTAGATTTGTTCACTTCACTTTCCATGCGAGTGACAAACCGCTCCTTTTCACCTAAAACAGCATCTTTGCGGTCTAATTCGTGATTTCGACGCTCAAAATCTATTTGAGCTTTACTGTATTTCTCCTGTAATTCTCGGGCTCGCCGTTCAGCTTGTTCCCGAATTTTTAATGCTTCATCTTTGGATTCCAAGATAATTTCACGGGCTTTTGCCTGGGCCTCGCGGACAATGGTGTCTGGAATTTGAGTCTCAATCACGGGCGCAACGGTCGGTTGAATGACTGGACGGCTTTCAAATCCCATGGTTTTCTTCTTGGTGTTTTGAGGTTCAGTAGAAGCTGCTGGAGGGGTATGAATAACTGTTTTTTTAATTGGCTGAGGTTGTGCCTGGCCAGTTAATTGAGGTTTTTTGAAAACTCCACTGAGACGACTAAAAAATGACATAAAAACTCCTTTCAATACACAATTAGCGCTTGAGAGAGATGAGATGAAATATCAGACGGAAAACTGTATCAAACCAAAAAAATAACCCCATTAACCCTGGGGACTAACCAATCGAAGTAACAATGACTGATTGATGATGGTGGCTTTCATTCTTGGTTTCTGACCTGATACGTCATACTAATTAACTGGACTGATTATTATCTCAAGCAGCGTTATTTTACTCTATCTTTTAGGAAAGCGTCAATGCGATTTGAAGAAAAACCGCGACTCATAAAAACTTGATAGATTTTGGCTTTTTTTTGATAGCCATTTAAATGTGCCCATTTGGTTTGGTATTTTCTAACAACTGTATCAACAGCTTCGTCCCAGATTGAATCCGATACGGCTTGTAACAGTTCATGAATATTTTCTGCGCTAAGACCTTTTTGACGAAGTTCCAAAGAGATTAACCGATCTCCCTTACCATGACGTAGTCGGCTTTCGATCCATGCTTTAGCAAACGCTCCGTCATCTATTAGATGATTGTCTTCTAAATAAGTAATTGCTTCAGCAAGTATGTGTTCGTCACTTGTTTTATGGGATAGATACTCAATAAGTTCTTGTTTGGAGCGAATGCGGATGGATAGATAACGCAACGCAAACTGGACCAAGGTTTTGGTAGAAACTTGAGTCGGTATTGAATCGGCCATAGCTTTAATTAATTAAATCGTCAGATGAGATCTGATTCATTGTCTTCCGATTTTTCGCCTACTTCGGTAGGTGGCATTTTGGTGCTGGATTTAATTTTTGCCCAAACTGCAGATTCGATTTCTTTAGCCAAGCTGGGATTCTCATCTAATTTAATTTTAGCCCCTTCTCGACCTTGAGCTAAGACTTCGTTGTTGTATTTATAGAAGGAACCCGTTTTTTGAATAATCCCAAATTCGGTAGCTACGTCAACTATGCCGCCACTCTTACTGATACCTTTGTCGTTCATAATATCGAACTCAGCGATTCTAAAGGGAGGAGCTACTTTGTTTTTGACTACTTTGGCCCGATGTTGGCTTCCGATGATTTTATCTGCTTCGGTAATGTTGCCAATCTTGCGCATATCAATCCGAATAGATGAATAAAACTTGAGTGCCTGGCCACCAGGGGTGGTTTCTGGATTACCAAACATAATCCCGATTTTCATCCGGAGTTGATTGGTAAAGATAAGGACGGTCTTTGATTTGGAAACAGCACCGGTTAATTTGCGCATAGCCTGACTCATTAATCGAGCTTGAAGTCCCATGACTGAGTCACCCATTTCACCTTCAATTTCTGCTTTTGGAACCAGGGCAGCAACGGAATCAATAACGAGTACATCAATACCGCCAGAGCGAATTAATGTTTCGGCAATTTCTAATGCTTGCTCGCCCGTGTCCGGTTGAGCAATGAGTAAGTCTTCAAGTTTGACTCCAATCCCAGCCGCCCGGACGGGATCCATGGCGTGCTCAGCATCAATAAATGCGGCGGTACCGCCCATACGTTGCGCTTCGGCAATGACATGAAGACAGACACTCGTTTTACCGGAAGCTTCAGGTCCATAGATTTCAATAATGCGACCACGGGGAAGTCCGCCAACACCAAGAGCAACATCTAGAGCAATGGAGCCGGTGGGGATTACGTCGATTTTCATTTGGTTTTGGAGCGAATCTCCCAAACGCATAATTGAACCTGTACCAAATTGTTTGGTGATTTGATCCATGGCAATAGAAACGGCCTGCATTTTACCAGGCATGGTGGTCTCTGGTTTGACTTCGGTTGGTACTGATTCATCTTTACGTGGTCGACCCATACATCCTCCTTTGTATCTTGTAAAAATAACTTTTGTTTCGGGCAAAGTTAGTGTCATTCAAACACAAAAAATCAACCATGGCAAGACTGAAGTTGCATAAGTGGAGCCATCTAGTGATAGGATACGGGTACAATGATTGTTTTTTCGAATAAACCATTAATTACTCAGGAGATACAAAACGCCTCTGAGCAATTTGACACATATATAAAGACGGTTATTGATTTGAAGCAGCTAATATGTGTGGCTGGTATGGATCGCCATTTTGAGGGGGAGAGGCTACTGTTAGAAAAGGGATCTAGTCAACATGATTTATGGGGTGGTGGAATTGACATAGAAACTAAAGAAATTGATTGTAATTCGTTCATAAACATCAGACCAAATGACAACAACATCAGTAATGAAATCCAAAACAACGAATTAAGAAACAAATTTATAGAATTGAGCAAATGGTTTTTTGGAGAAATTATATGACTCCAACCGATATGGCACTTAGTTCTTTATCAATGGATCTGTATAGAGTAGCTCAATCTGCGCATCGGGGGTCGATGAAAACATGTAAACGATTTTTGCAAGAAACTGATCGGTGGATTGATGAACTTGATGAAATGACACTCCAGCCCTCAATGAAACAGGTAGTTGGTCGGATAAAACAACTTAAGTCTCTTCCTCTTGACCAAACGGTGGCAGAATACGCATTGGTGTACTCAATTCTTTTGAAAAACCACGTGGTTCATAATTTTTGAGGACATTGTATAATCACGAGTGTATTATCGGAGAGTAGCGCAGTTGGCTATAGTCCTGAGTTTATCGAAGGATAGTGCGTCCCGCCAAGGCGGGGAGGTCGCTCGTTAAGAATACATTGTCGGAGAGTAGCGCAGTTGGTAGCGCGCACGCATGGGGTGCGTGAGGTCGCAGGTTCGATTCCTGTCTCTCCGACAATGTATTTTTCCCTCATCTCATTTATATGATTACTCAGCAGGTAGATAAATATGCCTGATCCTAATAATGTTTCAACTGCAGAGAATCCTGTCGGTCGGTTTATGGTGGCCGCGGGAGCAATTATGGAGTTAGCCGATACAAGAAAGATTCTGGTGGTACAACGACATCGGAATCTGGATTGGCACCCTGGAGAGTGGGAAAGATCGTATGGCCGGATCGCCCAATTTGAATCACCCGAAGTAGGCTTACGCCGGGAGATGAAAGAGGAATTGGGTTTGGAAAATTTTGAGATTATTAATATTGTCCGGGTGTGGCATATTTATCGAGGTTCCCAAAAAGCAGAAAATGATTTAGTTGGAATTACTTATTGTTGTCGAACGAAAAATGAAATAGTGACTTTATCTGATGAACACGAGGCGTACCGATGGGTAACCCCGAAGGAAGCTTTAGAATTAATTCGTGTTGATGGTATTCGAAAAGATGTGGAAGCCTACATATTGTTGAAAAGTTAAATCTTTATCTGCAGTGATTTCGATTTTGTTGTATGGTGATAGTGTTATGTTGAAAAAAATCTGTTTATGGTTGGTGTTGTTATGGATAGGGATACAAA
>CAZQBH010000038.1:10825-11163 GCA_964591645.1 uncultured Pseudomonadales bacterium
GTGGGGACTGCTGGTTTATCATATTTCAAAGGCAACCGCATCTAAAAATATTCAAGCAATTAATTATCAGCTCCGCGCAATTCAGAACGTAACACATTGGCAAAATCTAACTGATTTGGGAGTTCATCGTCTCCCGTATATGGCTGAAGTAACGCAAGCTGTTCGAATGGGGAATGAAGCCGGATTATCTCTTACTGAGGTCATGTCACACGCGCAAATTTTGGGAGCATTACTTTTAACCGGGAATGAAACCGAGTGGCAGACAATCGAGTCTCTCTTAGCTGAGACTGAAGCCATTCAGTCACAGTTGAATCGATTTTCGATTGCCTTAGAAAACC
>CAZQBH010000038.1:11173-11479 GCA_964591645.1 uncultured Pseudomonadales bacterium
GGGTCGCCTATTTCATCGGGAACAACCGTTAATTACTTTAAGAAATCGATTACAGCAAGGGAACGAGGTAATTTCTCAAATCACCGCTTTAAAAAGCTCACTCCCCCAATTACTGGGTTTTAATGGAGCACATCATGTGGTGGTGTTAACCCAAAATAATATGGAATTATGGCCGACAGGCGGATACTTGGGCAGTTATGCTGAATTTTATTTGGAGCGGGGAGCTTTGAAACACTTGCAGTTTCAGGATATGGGCGTCCCCAATGGGCAAATCAAGGGATATGTAGAAGCTCCATTACCTATTTC
>CAZQBH010000039.1:0-732 GCA_964591645.1 uncultured Pseudomonadales bacterium
AACACCGCGACGGAGGTAGGTGCCTTCAGGAACACAGGTAATCAATTTCAGTTCTCGATTTGAGTATTTTTGTTCAAGAATAAAAAGATCTTCTGGATGAACTTCGACTTTATCTTTAACTTCATACGTGTAGCGAATACCATCGTAGTCAATGAAAATCCGATCACCGTTTTTCATGGTCATGATTTTACTGAAAATGGACATATATCGTTTAGGATTTTTTTCTGCAGGTTCGTAAAATTGCCGCAATACCGAATGGCCGAAAACAACCGGTGAACCTAATTGACCAGGTAGCGCTGTCCCGGCGTAATGGATTAAGCTTTTATCTAAACTTTCCCCGCCAATTTTTACCTCAGCGTTGGTTATTTTGAGACTCGGAATAGATAACGTATATGAAATCGGCTTATCAGGAATCAACTGCTGCGCTTCTGGGAACCAATTGGATGCTTTGGTGTAATCAACGTCAGCAGCTTGGGTCTGAGTGATTGAAGGAGTTGGAGTGGGGGTAATCATGGATAAACTAAGCGTGCTACCAATTTCGTCTTGAGGGATAGGAGCAATCATCTCTGTCCGCTGCAGGTTGGGAGCGGTGGCAATTTGGTAGCTGACAATAGGCCAGATGACGTTGGCAATCATGATGGATCCTACCGTCATGAGCACAGGTCCAAGCATTCGTTTGAGACGAGAAGGACGTTTTGGTTCCGCGGGAACCATAATAACTACAGGGGCTTT
>CAZQBH010000039.1:742-11254 GCA_964591645.1 uncultured Pseudomonadales bacterium
ACTCAGTTGTTTTGGATTTATGGGTAACCGGTTTAAAATCAACCATTTCTTTTCTAGGTTGTAGCGTTGGAAATTGGGGATTTGATTAACCACCTTGTCGATTTGGTTGATAGGTAAGTTTACCAACGTGCCCTTGTACTCCTCAACCTCAATCCGCGGGATGTACTGCAAAACAATTTGAGCATTAATAATTGCTTTGTCATCTTCATTTACCGAGGAACTGACAATGTTAACTTGGGTACTATTTGGTTGCATGTTTACATTTGGAGGAAGTGAACTTTGAGCTACCTGTTGGGCTATAAGCGAAACTTCAGATACATTATATTGATAAATCGTCTGGGTGACAGCTAATTGCAGCGTAATTTCAGCTGCCTCTTCACCGATTTTGGCAGAATATTCTTCAGTAGTGATTTTTGGATCACCAATACTAACCTGGCGGATTGTGGGGTCATTGTCTTGGCTGGTACTTTGGTCAATTTGCGCCTGGAGGTCTTGAATCAATGACTTCTTGACGTTTTCAGTATCCTCTTTGGCAACAGCGGCAACTTTTCGGGATGAACCCCCAGTGAACGTAGAAGTGGAAACAGCAAAAAAGTTGTCACTGGAAAAGTTACTCACAGCAAACTCGGTATCTTTGGCAACATTGTATTGATCCCCGATATCAGCTGCTGTGGCAGCCACTTCGGTTTTACTCGGCTCAGTGGTAACGGAATAATCGCTGTTTTCTTTGGAGGAAGCAGAAGCAATGGTAACCGCGGTATCGAGGGTATATTTCAAACTGCTGGTTTTTACAATGGTTCCCGCCGAAAGATTTTTGGATGAATTAGTTCGATTGTAGATGATAATTTTACCTTTTGCTCGATCTCCAACTAATTTGGTACCGGTAGTGGAAACTGTTTTTGTTCCCGTTTTATCAATGGTTAATTTTTTGCCCGTAACAACTAAGGTACCAGCATTAGCTTCAGTGGCTTCTGGATCTACGGTGAAAGTAAGTTGTTGTTGATAGGGATTAAGGCCAACATAAATATTTACTAATGCATGAGGAAACTGATAATACAAAAATCCTATGGTCGCTAGAACTATGAGAACACCCACTGAAATAATCACTGGAATAAGCCAAGATTTTTTAGGTCGAACTATTGGTGAGGCAGGTTTGGGGGAAGCTGAACTTTTGGAGAGTAGTGATTTCACATGACTACCAAACCCAAGTAATAATTTCTTAGGTTTATCCAATACAGAATTCGTGGGGGTAGGCTGTGGGAGAAATTCAGTTTCAGCAACAGGTTCAAGATTGGTGGTCATTTCTGATAGCGCTGTCGCCTCTCCCATGGTAATGGGTGTAAAACCAAAATTAATTGTTTCTTCGGGCAAAGTTTCTTTTTTCTCTGGTGGTTCGGGTGATACTGGCGGTTCTGGGGTGGGTGATGATTCAGGGGTTTCAGGTAGTTCAACTGTCTCGGGGATTTTGGGGGGTTCTTCGAGGGTGACTGTTTCAAATCGGGGTGGTTCAATTACTGGTTTGCTTGCAGGCTGAGAAGGAGCAGATACACTAGGAACAACATTGGCAAAGCCGATTGTTTCAATCACTTCAGCTCCACCAGCTACGGCTACGGCTTTAATACTCCACTCTTTGGGTAATGATTCAACTTTGGGAATATGTAAAAATTCTAATTTTTTTTGCCAATCATAAGAAATTAGTTCTTGTTTGATGGGTTCGGGATCATCGAGGTTGGTTAAAACAATGATACGCGAGGGTAAATGACCAGTATGAGGGATGCGGGCCAAACCTTCTTCCACATCAGTGGCAATATTGGTACTTCTTTCAACAACTTGGGTAGCTTCCAAATTGCCTAAATAGATCAAGCTGGTAGCAATCTCCGAAGAGGCAATTTGAATTAATATTGCTGACGGAGGACTCCCTTCAACCTCCCGCAGATGATGCACCATCGCTTCGGTGGTAACTACAAATCCAATGGCTTTAAGACCAAGTTTTTGACAAATGGTTTTTAGAACTGGTTTTTTAATTTCAGCAATACCATCACTATCAACCCAGGTTTCAGGTAAACCAAAAATGACTTGGTTTGGTTCATTGTCATTATTCCCTTGAGCATCAGCCAGACTGGTGTCAATAGCAGTAACCAAGTCATCCGTGTTAGATGAAGACCAAGATTGGATTGAACCAACTGATACAACTTCTGTATGAACACCCGTTGATTGCCAGATTGCGGTTTTGACGGCATCAAAACCGATCTCGATGGCCAAAAATTCTTTTGGTTCTTCGGCAGTCGATTTTAATTTATTCAGTAAATTGGGCAAGTCCATACGCAAACTCTAGAGCGTTTTTGGAGACTTATTTTCTAACAACATAGATACGTCGAATACCAGCCCCCACCGCTTCCTCTTTTTTAATGGTAACAGGACCGATTGCACCTGTCGAGGAGACATGTGGCCCACCACATAATTCTTTGCTAAACCAACCTTGGTTGGGATCTTGACCGATGGTATAGACCGAAACTTTGTCCGGGTATTTATCCCGGAAAAAAGCCATAGCCCCAGATTTGATAGCAGCGTCTTTATCCTCAATCGTTTTATGAACGGGAAGATCCGCTTTGATGGCGTCATTAATAACCGTTTCGACCGAGTCTAACTCGGCTACACTTAGCTTCATGGGATGCTTAAAATCAAATCGGAGGCGTTCGGCAGTAATGTTGGAACCCATTTGTTGAACATGAGATCCTAAAACCTGACGTAAAGCCGCATGAAGCAGGTGAGTAGCGGTATGAAATTTAACAATGTCTTCGGAATGATCAGCTAACCCACCTTTAAATAATCCCGCAGAACCAGCTCGGGAAATGTCTTGGTGTTTTTTAAATTCAGCTCGGAAAATATCCCGATTAATCACTATCCCTTTTTCTTTGACTAATTCTTCAGTTACTTCCAAAGGGAAACCAAAGGTCTGATAGAGGTCAAAAGCAAATTTGCCATTTATTTGGGCAGCATCTGTTTTAGCGATTTCTTTCATGCCTTTATGAAGCGTTTTACTAAACCGGACGCGTTCTTCTTCAATCACTTGCTCGATTTCCGCCTGGTTACAATCATGAAGATATGAATCTTTGTAAGTAGCAATCACGGCGTCACAAACAGGAGTAAGACGGAGATCTTCGCTCGACAGTTGTTGCAATTTCACCATGGCTCGGCGAAGCAGGCGGCGTAAGAAATATCCCTGCAATTTGTTGGCCGGCACAATACCTTGAGCAATCAAAAATGTAGCTGCCCGCATATGGTCGGCAATAATGCGCATGGGCGATTTTTGATCCCCTTCATATTTTTTGCCCGTGATGATTTCGATTGATTTTGTGATGTCGGCGAACAAATCTGTTTCAAAGACATCGCGTTTATCTTGGGCGGAGGCAGTAATACGTTCCAATCCTCCACCGAAATCAACGTTTTGTTTGGGTAATGGCTGAAAGCCGGCTTCGGTTTTAATGTATTGCATGAAAACCGAATTACCAATTTCCATGAATCGGCCACAGTCGCAGTTGATGTGGCAAGGACTATCCTTATAAGCAGATTGTTCATGCAAGTGAAGGTCATTAGTTGGATCAAAGTCATAAAACATTTCTGAGTCGGGGCCGCCGATTTCACCTACCGGCATTTTTCCCGGCTCACCAGCACGGGACCACCAATTCTTTTTGGCAGGATACATATAAATTTTGGTTTGCGGATCAAATCCATCTGTGCCTATTTTGGCTGGCTGATTTGTTTGAAATTGACGTTGCCAAATGGCGACAGAATCATCGTCGCGAGGAACTGATTCATTACCGGCAAAGACACTAACATAGATCCGACCTGGATCTAACCCGACTATTTGAGTAATAAACTCAAAAAACCACGGTAGTTGCTCGGCTTTGAAATAGTCGCCCAAGGACCAATTGCCAAGCATCTCAAAAAAGGTGGTGTGACGATTATCACCCACTTCTTCGATATCCTCAGCCCGAAAAGAGGGTTGAGCGTCAACTAATCGGGTACCCATGGAATGTGGTTCACCTTTAAGATACGGGACCAGCTGTTGCATGCCTGAACTCGTAAACAAGGTGGTAGGGTCATTTTCGGGAACTAGGCGTGCAGCGGGGATTTCCGCATGATTTCGAGGATCGTTTTTGAAGTACTTGAGGTACGCTTGGCGAATTTGTGTGCCGGTCATAGATTTTGCAAGAAATCTTCTATCGCAGCAAGCCGTTTTTCATGATCAAATTCGACGGTCATTTTGAGGTCGCCAATAGTCCGCGCCATGGTTTTGATCATATCGTCAATTTCCGCGTGGGTTTTTTGAGTCTTGGCTACTTCAATAACTTGACGAATTGATGCCTCAATCCGATCAAGATCATTTTTGGTGATATTGGTGGTTGGTGTTTGCATAGCAGACAGCATTATACCGTACTTTTGAAGTAGCGCTTATGTTTGGTTACGTGACTATTACTACTGTTTTTTTGAATGACTGGAGGAGTGGGATTAATAATGGTCTGTATTTTATGAATGAAATCGTGCAGTGAATTGGTCAAGGGTACTAATTCGGAAACCTTTTCAGCTTCACTCGTGAGGGCCTTGATGGTGAATTCTTCCCGATGTTGATGAAATTCTTTTTCAAGTTGGAGGCGGATTTTCTTGCCCTCGGGAGCCGCTGCGAGGTAGACACCGACACCAGCAAGCACCGCTCCGCAAAAAAAGCCGAGGCTAAAGCCGATGTCGGCTGACATAACAGGCAGTTTATTCTTCGGATTTGCGGTCATGATTTTTCGAAAGCCAACCAACAAATGAGTCAGTAATCTTTAGACCGGTTTTGACACCAGCAACAATATCCGCAATGCCGCTGGCTGGGCGGGATATGGCAGCCACAATATTGTCTGCTGCTTCGAGCGTTTTGTTGACATGAGATAGTGTCGTTTTCACTTCTTTTAGAATCATGACCACTTGAACACCGACAATAACTAATAAGACGGTAAGAATTGAGGTAACAATGATTAATAGAACTACAAGCGGATCCATATGGTTATTTCCTTTGATTTATGTATACCCATCTTGAACTATGAGACCGATTTTTGCAACGGTTATCAATTTTCACTCGTGTTTAGTTAAGAATTGTTTTAAGAGAGGCTAGAAAGAAGTTTTTACTAAATTTGTCTTTGGTCATGGAGACGCTTTTTCCATTGGTTAAGTTGGTAATAACCGTCGCTTGGTTTGCATCCGTTGAGGCCTGAAGCCGCTGAGTCGAACCGTTTTTTGCATGGTATGTATAAATAGATGACGTCTGTGAGGGTGAGTGAAAATAGACGTACGCCATAGGACTGGAAGGACTACCTGATTCACCAATTACCAATATCTCATTGGCTTTAACGAATACTGGAAAATCTATGTGCGAAGAAATTTCACCTCCCAAGGTATAGGTAACGTAGGCTCCACCCTTACTTTGATCATACGCTTCAGCTTTTTTGAGGAATGGTTTCCAAATACCCTTGGGCAAATACACTTTGACAGCGGTAGCGTCTGAAAAAACGGGTCGAATCATCAGCGCATTACCGAACATAAACTGATTTCTGGGATTATTTTGATCGTTTACTGTGTCGAGTTGAACATATTGTTTGTACACTTCAGAGTCAGATGGGTAATCAAAGAACAGTGGTCGTAGACTTCTCAATGTCCCGGTTTCAAAGCTACCCATGGCTTGATCATATGCATACTGTTGGAGTCTCGCTCTTAGCTGGCCATACCATTTCAACGCATTTTCCATAGAAGGGTCTTGCACATGCCAAAAGCCGCGAGAAAACATGGTGACACCTTGAAAAACCGCTAATTGATTCGTGCGAAGAAAATTGAGTTTTTTATCGGAGGCAATATCTTTACCAGAACAGTCTGAAAGACTGCCGGGACAATAATCAAATACCAATGTGTTATTTTGAACAGTGGGGTATCCTGACATTGCCGTAGTAATGGCATTGTCGAATTGATATTTTTGACCATACACTTTTGTTGAGGAGGGGGGGTAATAATTGGGATTCGTTTCCATGAGCCAGTCGGGTACAATGGCGTCCCCCTTCATAGCTAACCAGGTATCACGGGTCAAAATAATATAATCTTTCCCTTTGTTGTTGGTGTACGTATCCAATATTGGGTTGTAGTAATCGTCGGGTAAATTGACGGCATTCTGATTTTTGAGAAAACCCTTTTGTGAATGAATGGTCATATCATCATGCTTGATTCCACCAATGGCGCCATACTTTTCAGAAATGAGTTTAGTCCAAACACTAATAGCTGCGGGTTCATTTTTAAGTAAATAAAATGATTCATTGGCGTTTTCGTTTTGAAACTTCCAACGGGTCGACATATTGTTGGAGTCGGCTGAAATCAACATGTTGGAGTTATAGTTTTTTTGATTAAAGAGCGTTTTAATTCGGTCAACATTCGTTTCAGAAGCGTCAGAAGTGCCTAATTTGGGACTAATACGATGACGCATGCCAATGATGGGGATGGAATTATGACTCTTGAGGAAATTGATAAAATCAGTAAATCCACCCAATCCTCCCCATCTCGTTTGACTAATTTCCAACATATCTGTCGTGGGTGTTGAATTGACCACTGTACCGCATCCAGGCCAATTATCGCCATCCCAATACCCTGAACCGACGGTGACGGTAGAAATCGGGAAACCGTAGCCATACAGTCTATTTAAAGCATTGGTGGTGGAGGTTTTATTAGCGCTACACGCGAGTTCGTTGTACACTTCCCAATTGGAGCCAAAAACCGAATATGTGGGTTGTTTATCTGAATAACCAAGTTGTAGACGAATCTGCCGATATGCCGCATACACTTCATCCATTGAGTTCTTTTTGATAACAATGAGAGGGGCAGGAGAGGCATTTTTGTCTCCCGGTTTCAATTTCATAACTACGCAGGTTGATCCAGTGGGACAACCAAATTTACCATCCCGGGTTAATCGTAAGATTTTTGGGTACGGTTGTGCATATGTGATTAATAGATTATGTTCTGGAAAAACTAAAATGGGCGTTCTCATACGACAGGCTCCAGATGCCCAACTTTCCAACGTGCGGCCGCCACCAGTGGAATAACAATGCCCAAAACCAAAGTCCACGTCAAGAAAATCACTTACTTCGGCTTGATTGACAGACAGTTGCATACCGGTACCGAAAATGTGTTTTTCGATAACAGGAATTTGAATTTCATATCGTTCTGGATCACAGTTTACCTGAAGCGGATCACAGTCTAATTGGTTTGTTTTAACGACGAATGCTCCTTGTTCCAGGCGGCTCACAATAAGAGCAGATGAAGTGCTCGAGCTGTTGACGCTTAACTTAAGTGGGTGAGCTGAATCGATAGCGGTTTCATTTTGTAATATCTGAAGCGTGCTGGCGGAAAAACTAGCTTTTGACGTAGTTCGGGTTTGTTGATGAATGAAAAAATTCGCGCTAAAACCGACCGTTGCCACAAGTCCTAGAAATGCAATTGCTTTCCCCCACTTTTTAAATTGAAACTTTCGTTGATGTCTTTTCATGAACTAATTCAGTGTGGAATAATTTTTGCTCTAAGTCAATGATTCTACTGAATATAAATAATGCGTTCTTGAGTGGTTTTTTTACCCGATCGACCTACAGCTGAAACCACAATGGTATGTTCACCAGGAGTGAGTACTAGGTCGTAGGAAAAGTTTCCAGTAGGATCAACCGTTACCGATCGGTTATTAATAGTGACAGTAGCTTGATTATCGGTAGCCCCTTTGACACTTACAGGCGAGGTTACGACAGCATTTGGGGTTGGTTCGCTGATTGAAAGTGATGGGGCAGCAGAAAAAAGAATGGTTTGACGAACAAAAAACCCAATGATGACTACACCAATAATAATGGAAAGACCAATGGTTAACATGGAGGGAGTAATACTTAAAGCGGGTGATTTAACTGGATGAACTAAGTTTCGGAGAATAATGTTGCCCCGATCATCTTGATCATAATCGCGACGAAAGATAGCTAAAATTGTTTCTGGATTAATGCCCACAAGCGAGGCGTAGGTATGCAGGAATCCCTTAGTAAAGGCGGCCGGAGGCAGCTTTTGGAAATCGTTTCGTTCAATTGCCTCTAAGTATTTAAGGTTGATTTTGGTATAGGCGGCGATTTTTTCCAAACTAACATTACGTTGCTCGCGAGCGTTTTTTAGAAGTTCACCGACTGTTTTCATAGTGGATATTCGTCATTGCAGGCTGCCCCACCCTCGTCATCCTGAACTTGATTCAGGATCAATGCTTAATTTATATAGATTCCGGGTCATCCGGCTGAGCCGGACCGGAATGACGAAGAGGTCCGGGATGACGACTGAAATTTATTATGACTTATTACCATTATTATTTTGGCGGGCTTTCCATTCTTCGTAGGAATGAATCAAGATATTGCGAGGTTTTGCCCCTTCACCTGGTCCAACAATTCCGGCTTTTTCAAGCTGATCTAACACTCGTGCTGCCCGGGCATAACCAATTTGCATGTGACGTTGAAAGAGTGAAGCAGAGGCTTTTTGGTTGGCTAACACTACTTGAATAGATTGTTCAAATAATGGGTCCATTTCTTCCATTTGACCATTCATTCCTACAACTTGGCCTGGACCATTTTTGGCCGTAACTTCTTCGGAATAATGAACTTCTGGAGTTTGAGCTTTAATAAACTCCAAAACTCGATGTACTTCTTCCTCGGAAACAAACGCCCCTTGAATACGAGATGGTTTCGCTTGATCGGGTGGGATGTAGAGCATATCACCCTTACCAATCAGCTTCTCGGCGCCTGGACTATCAATTATGACACGAGAATCAATCATGGAAGTAACGTTAAAGGCAATCCGACAGGGGATGTTGGCTTTTATCAAACCTGTTAACACATCCACCGACGGCCGTTGAGTAGCCAAGACCAAGTGAATACCTACCGCCCGAGCCATTTGAGCTAAACGGGTAATAGCGTCTTCAACTTTGGCTGGAGCGAACAACATGATATCGGCTAATTCATCAATAATGATAACAATATAGGGAATGGATTGATAGGCGGCCATTTGATTGAAGCCTTCAATATTTCTCGCTCCCACTTCTGCAAACATTTTGTAGCGGTTATTCATTTCGGTAACAGCCCAATTGAGGGCATTTAAAACTTTTTCCGGTTCTACAATTACAGGACAAATGAGGTGGGGTATCCCGTTGTATTGGGTTAACTCTACTCGTTTGGGATCAACCATCATAAATTTCACTTCTTCAGGAGAAGCGCGGAAAAGAATTTGCATAATCAGAGCATTAACAGACACGGATTTACCGGAACCGGTTGCACCTGCAATCAGGACGTGTGGCATTTTGGTTAAATCAGTTACTACTACTTCGCCGGATACATTTAAACCTAACCCAAAGGCGGTCCGACTCACTGTTTTCTTTAAGTTGGGGGCAGTAACCATTTTGCGCAAACTAACCATTTCGGGACGACGATTAGGAATTTCTACCCCAACGAGCGCTCGGCCAGGGATGGGGGCTTCGATGCGGATTTGGCCAGTGGGAGCAGCTAAAGCAAGCGCTAGATCATTTTGAAGACCGGTAATGCGGGATAATTTTGTCCCCCGTTTAATGTTTAGGGCATATTGCGTCACTGCTGGACCCTGATTGGCTTCCTCGACATGAGCTTGTATACCAAACGAGTCCAACGTTTCTTCGATAATGTGTGCGTTTTGTTTGACATCACCACGATCGGCGGGAGCCCCCATCTTTGTATCGAGCAGATCGATTGAGGGAGCCTGATAGACTTGTACCTGATCGCCAGGATTATTTACCACCATACTATGTGGGGACGATTCAGCCTCAGGCACAATAACATTTAGTGAGGGTTTCTGTTCATTATTTTTGGAGGCATCAACCGGCTCACTCATTTGACCACCTTTAATCTTTAATTCTGATTTACCTGCTAAAAGGGGGAATTTACCTTTAGATTTTTGCAGGTCACCAACTGAAGCGGGAACCCGATGGAAGGAAAAAAGCCCACCAAGTTTAACAAACCACTCGGCTATAGATGACTCGGTCATCACCATAATTCCAGCGACCATAATAGCACTTAAAAGGATGTAGGTACCGACCGGTAGAATGAGGGCGGAAAGATTTAAAAAGATATCTTCTCCGACCGACCCGCCGTGACCAACTCCCAACATACCAATAAAAATGAGAATGCTGCCTAAAAATACATTGGGTTTGGCAATAAACCATTTCAGTTGCGTCAAAACTAAACCGGCAGAGATAAGAATAAAAGGAAGAATGAGGGCGGCAAAACCAAAATTGTCACGCAGATAGGCTTGGATGGATTGCAATAATTCGCCTTGGCCAGCAAAGGAAATGAGCATCAGCGCCCCACCGACAATGAAGCCTAAACTGACAATCGACAGTGCGGTTTCTTTTTTAAGTTTGAGTTTTAGCGCACGCCGGCGCCCACGTTT
>CAZQBH010000040.1:0-11133 GCA_964591645.1 uncultured Pseudomonadales bacterium
GGGGTAGCTATTACCGATGATTTGCGGATTTATCATGCCGGATATGCTCATATCCTAGACTTACCAGAATTCTTTGATATTGATGTCACCCGTTCAGTATTAATGATGCTGGATGAGGCAAATCAACTACTTGAAGTGTTACGTCGGGCTCATGGTGATGGAGATATCCATATCCTTCTCGGCGACGACTTTGGTAATTCACTCATGGAACCAGTGGGAATGGTGTATACCGATTTTCAAACACCCTACCATAAAGGATCGGTGGGCGTAATCGGGTCTTCGCGCCTTGATTTTGCCTATGTAGTGCCGCTCGTCCGGCATTTTGGTCAATTAATTGGTGAATTATCCATCTAAAATTGCCGGACAAGCACGTATTGGAAATATAAATAAGGAAACATTGTGATGGCTAAACAAATTGACACTAAAAAATTAGAAACCCGGTTGGTGGAGTTGGAAACCAATTGGAAACGGGCGTTAGCAGATTATCAGAATTTGGAAAAACGAACTCGCGAACAACAATCACTTATGGCCCAGCTTGCTTGTGTGGTGTTAATTGAAAAATTGTTACCCGTCCTCGATCATTTAGATCTGGCCGTGAAGCATTTAAACGACCCCGGTTTAACAATGGTCCAAAAACAGTTTGAGGCGGTTTTAGAAGCGGAAGGAGTCAAACCTATCATGGCTGCCAATCATCTGTTTGATCCTACGGTAATGGAATGTGTCGAACAGGTTGCGGGTGAAAAAGATATGGTGATGGAAGTAGTTACGAATGGTTATCAGATTAGCAATCGTGTAATTAGGCCCGCTCGAGTTAAAGTGGGTATTGGAAAATAAAGGAGGACATCATGTCTAAGATTATTGGAATTGACCTCGGAACTACCAATAGTGCCGTGGCTGTAATGGAGGGCGGACAACCAAAGGTTATCCCAACCGCTGAAGGACGAAATGTAATTCCTTCTATCGTAGAACCAGTGAAAAATTTGGTTGGTGACGTGGCTAAACGGCAAATGATTTTGAATGCCAAAAACACCGTCTATTCGGTTAAACGATTAATGGGTCGCCGAATTGATGACAAACAAGTCCAGCTAACCGAGAAACATGTACCGTATGAAATTGTAGCTGGTAAAGACGATACTGCTTCGGTCAAAATTGAAGGGAAAGTATATACACCACAAGAGATTTCAGCCAAGATTTTGCAAAAGGCCAAAGCGGATGCGGAAGCTTACTTGGGTGAATCAGTTACCCGGGCAGTCATTACCGTACCAGCATATTTTGATGATTCACAACGACAAGCAACGAAACAGGCGGGAGAAATTGCCGGATTAACTGTGGAGCGGATCATTAATGAACCTACTGCTGCAGCTTTAGCTTACGGTTTGGACAAAAAAGGCAGCAAGACAATTGCGGTTTATGATTTGGGTGGAGGTACATTTGATATTTCCATTTTGGAAATTGGTGACGGGGTCTTTGAAGTTAAATCTACCAATGGAGATACTTTCTTGGGTGGAGATGATTTCGATGCCAAGATTATCAACTGGATTGTGGCTGAATTCAAAAAAGAAACTGGAGTGGATTTATCTACTGATAAACAAGCCCTGCAACGGATTCGAGATGCGGCTGAAAAAGCGAAAATTGAATTATCTTCCAGTACTGAAACTGAGATCAACCAACCCTTTATTAGTATGAATAATGGTCAGCCCTTACACTTAACCATGAAGTTGACCCGGGCCAAGTTGGAAGAGTTGGTGGACGATTTGATTCAAAAAACCATTGATCCGGTCAAAGCAGCTCTGAAAGATGCGAAGATCGATACTTCGAAGATCGATGAGGTAGTATTGGTTGGCGGGATGACCCGAATGCCCAAAGTTCAACACGTGGTGAAGAATTTCTTTGGCAAAGAACCTCATAAAGGTGTTAACCCCGATGAAGTAGTTGCGGTCGGTGCAGCCATTCAGGGTGGTGTGTTGATGGGCGATGTCAAAGATATTCTCCTTTTGGATGTGACTCCCCTCACCTTGGGGGTGGAAACTATGGGCGGTATTCGCACACCGATTATTGACCGCAACACCACCGTTCCTACCAGTAAATCACAGGTGTTCTCCACTGCCGCGGATAATCAACCCCAAGTAGAAATCCATATCTTGCAAGGTGAGCGGGAAATGGCTGGCGATAATAAATCGTTGGGACGTTTCGTCTTGGATGGAATTGCACCCGCGCCTCGCGGTATTCCCCAAATTGAAGTCACTTTTGATATTGATGCAAACGGTATTTTGAAAGTATCGGCTAAAGATAAAGGCACTAATAAAGAGCAGCATATTACCATTAAAAATGCCACCAACCTGTCTGACGAAGAAGTAGAAAAGATGAAAACGGAAGCTGAGAAGCATGCCGAGGAAGACAAGAAGAAAAAGGAGTTGGCTGAAGCTCATAACCACGCTCAACAAACCGTGTTTGAGCTGGAAAAACAACTCAAAGAACATGGCGATAAGTTACCTGAGGCCGACCGTAAAAATATTGAGGAGCAAGTCAAAAAGTTGAAAGAACTAGCCGACAAACCGGAAACCGATGCTGAGACTTTGAATAAGGCGATTGAAACAACTATGACTGCCGCTCAAAAGTTAGGTGAAATCTTGTATAAGCAGGAAGCCGAATCCTCCTCCGCTCAAGCTTCGGAAGGACAAGAAAGAAAAACTGAAGCCAAGGATGAAAAACCAGCTTCAGGAAAGAAAGATGCAGTGGAAGGTGAAGTCGTCGAATAAACACTATGGTTACTAACCGCGACTACTACGAAATCTTGGGGGTGGATAAAAAGGCTTCTGATTCCGAATTAAAATCGGCATACCGGAAAAAAGCGTTGGAATTCCACCCCGATCGCAACAAAGCGACTGATGCAGAGCAAAAATTTAAAGAGGTTAATGAGGCCTACGAAATTCTTAAGGACCCTCAAAAGCGGCAAGCGTATGACCAATTTGGTCATGCCGCTTTTGATCCCCGGTCGGGTTTTGGAGGAGCTCCTGGTGGATTTAATCAATCCGGTCCTTTCACTTGGAGTTATTCTTCTGGCGGGGCGAATCCGTTCGCTGATTTTGGAGGCGATTTTTCTGACCCGTTTGAAATTTTTGATTCGATTTTCGGGGGTGCTTCCCCATTTCGACGCGGTCCTGCCAAACCTCACTATTCGTTCAAAATTGATTTTATGGAGGCAGTAAAGGGTATAGAAAAAACAATTGTCCACCAAGGCAAAGAGTACACCATAAAAATTCCAGCCGGAGCCAATGACGGAACCCGGATAAAATATCCCGATTTCGATATTTCCATTGATGTGAAACCACATGAGAAATTTAAACGGGATGGGTATGATATTTTTGTGGATCAAGAAATCAAATTTACTACCGCCGTTTTGGGCGGGAACATTGAAGTCCCCACAGTAGACGGGCCAGTGAAGGTGAAGATTCGCCCCGGGACTCAACCTAATACTATGATGCGGTTACGAGGTAAAGGTGTGACAGCATTACGGGGTGGCGGGCGGGGCGACCATTATGTTCGGTTTATCGTGACCGTGCCAACCAATTTAAATCGTCAACAAAAAGATTTAATTCAAAAGCTGGATATATCAATCAATTAAAGATAATATCATGCTGTTAGGGCTATGGTTTACCATAATTTGGGGAATCAAGTGGTTGAACCCTGCCTACTTTGCATCGTTTAACTACGAGACCGCACAGCATTATTTAGAATTGATTAAACTTACCGACGGGTTACAACTTCTATACGGACCTTTAACAAGTCATACGTGGCTCCGATTAAGTTCATTCCCCTACTATGTGTTTTATCCCTTGTTTGCGTTGTTACGGTTTCACCCATTGTCCCTACCATTAACCTGGCTCTTTGTCAGTGCAGTGACCGTCATACTCAATTGGATCGTGATTAAAAAATGGTTTTCTATTTCAGCTGCGTGGATCAGTAGCGCGTTAATGATGGTAACAGCGAATTGGTTATATTTTGATGAACATATCGGTTTTTATAATTTTGTCATCCCACTCATGTATCTTTTTCTTTGGTCGCTCAAAACGAATCATCGATGGCTACCATGGTGGTGGTTATCAATTATGGGTTGTTTGCATGCATCAGCGTGGATGCTACTCCCCATTTTATTGTGGCGAGAATGGCGCATTAAACGGTTTTCTTGGAAAGCAGGTGTGGCAGTAGTAGTTCCCCAACTACCATTATTATTAACCATGATGGTACATAAATCGGTCACACCGTTCTATGTATTGGCGTGGATCCCGTATCGGATGTGGGGATTTTTGACTGGTAAACCACTTGGGCTCAACCGAGCGGTGGCGGCGGATACGACCGCTGTCGATATCGTTAATTTCTTCAAACAAAGTTTGTTCCCGGCTGCTTGGCCGTGGTGGATTGGCATCTTCGTTATCGGGATCATGACGTATGGTACTTGGAAATTCAGAAAACGATTATATTGGTGGTGGATAGTACTCCTGGTTGGTTTGACAACACTGGTGGTTCATCGAAATCCTCCGCTTCATTATTTTGTGCCCATTGTGATGGTACCCACCGTGTTACTCTCGGTACTGATTAGTCAATTGCCTCGCTGGGGACGGTGGTTAACCATTCTTTTCATTTTGTTGATAAATATTCCCGTTTGGTGGACTCATACCCGTTCATTCGTTCAATTCCCCATAACTGATTATCATGATATCGAAATAGTCGCCTCAACTGTAATTCAGGATGCACAGGGAGAGCCGTTTGATATACGACGGGTTGGACCATTTGATACATATCCCGGCCAAGCGCGAGAGCATTATGACTACATGTTGTGGTATCTCCATCATCCTATCCAGCCAAATGCTTCACTTCACTATATATTAGTTGACGGCGCTGCGACGCAGTTTGATCCAACCAATCACACTCTGGTTGCATCGGTGGGACAAATTAAAATTTATAAATAGTCTTTATGAACTAGGCTTGCTAAGATAATCTTATGATTTATCGTGAACCGAGAGTAGATGAAAAAGAATTGTATGAAAAATTACCGAGGCATCCGTTACAAAGCTGGGCTTGGGGTGATTTTAGAGAATTAACTCATGTGACAGTAAAGCGGTTGATGGGATTTGACGGCAGTGAGGCAGTTAGCCAGTTGCAACTGACGTTTCATCCAATTCCTAAGTTACCCTATACGGTAGGTTATTGTCCCAAAGGTGTCTGGCCTGATGACATACAATTATCGGCATTAAAAGATTTGGGACAGCGAGAAAAGGCGATTTTTATTAAACTGGAGCCCGACGTGTCAAGCCCACCCAAGAATGCGGCTGATTTGGAAGGATTACGCCATATTTTATTGACGTCTGGCTGCCAACCTGGTCGACCATTGTTCACCCAGTATTCGTTCTTGATGGATTTAACAGCTCCGGAAGATGAATTGCTGGCACGGATGAAGTCAAAAACTCGCTACAATATCCACGTAGCGGAAAAGCATGGGGTTGAGGTGGTCGAAGATAGTTCTGATGTCGCATTTGAGACATATCTTCGCTTAATGAAAGAGACTACTAGCCGGCAACAATTTTATGCGCATTCGGAAACATATCATCGGAACATGTGGCGCACGATGCGAGCTGCCGGGATAGCTCATTTATTAAAGGCAACGTATCAAGGCGAAGTGCTGACAGCATGGATTTTATTCAAATACAAAGATCGATTGTATTATCCGTATGGAGCTTCCTCAAGAACTCATCGAGAAGTGATGGCATCAAATTTGGTGATGTGGACTGCCATGCGACTAGGAAAATCATGGGGGTGCCGGTCATTTGATTTGTGGGGTGCACTTGGCCCTAATCCTAATCCCAAAGATCCGTGGTATGGATTTCACAACTTTAAGCTGGGTTATGGCGGAGCATTGGCGGAATTCGTCGGATCATATGATTTGGTGATTAACCCACGGCTGTATCAGTTGTACCGAACGGCTGATACATGGCGGTGGCGATACTTGAAACTGAGAAGCAAACTACCCTGGTAAGGTATGAATTTCCATCAGACAGCTGAACATGCCGGTTTTTTGAAATCAATCGGTTGGACCGTTGAAGAAAAAAAGTGTGGTTCAGTGCTGGTGCGCGCATATATTAGACGGTTACCCATTTTGCCAATTTCTTTAATGAAATTACAGCGAGTTGATCCTGTAACCATTGATTGGAATTGGGTGCATGATTTACAACGAACCTATCATGTATGCGAGACAGTCGTTGAATTAGATGGTTTTTCTTTAGAACCGCCAGCGATAGAACCAACCATGCTTCATCAGGGTTTTCGGCCTGGTCATGATTATATGTTAACGACGAAGACGCGCGTGATTAACCTTGGTCAATCTGAGTCAATTTTGCTCGCACAAATGAAACCGAAAACCCGTTATAACATTAAGCTGGCTCAAAAACATCGCCTCGTTCCCTATGTATGGACGGCAAGGGAAGTAGTCAAACAACCAGATCTGTTTGGAGTATATTATGCACTACTTAAACAAAACGCCCGACGGATTGGGATGTTGTTGTTGCCCAAAGATTGGATATATAAACAATTGGTTGCCTTTGGATCCCAAGGATTTGTGATAGGAATCAGGCAAACAAATAGTCCCGATTTGTTAGCTGCGTCATTATTTTTTACCAGTACCACCACTTGTTCATACAGCCATAATGGTTCAACTACCTTGGGGAGAAAATTGATGGCACCGAGTTTGATTATTTGGGAAGGTATGAAAGAGGGTAAACGACGGGGTTTGGTGGAATTTGATTTTGATGGGGTCTACGATGAACGGTATCCCAAACGGCAACAGCGATTTAAGGGATTTGGTCGGTTTAAGGCTGGGTTTGGGGGAGAAGAACGATATTTTGCCCCAATGTATAAACAATTCCGCTGGCCGTTTGAATGATTTGACCTCTGAGTAAGTCATGAGTAGAATACACTAGTTAAACCAACAAGGAGAAACTTACATGGCAACAATGAGCGCAGGCAGCATTTCAAAGGGAGTATTCCTGATTTTTAAAGGAGTACCTCAATTAGTTACCAAGACCGAATTTATGGCACCCGGTAAGGGATCTGCCATTATGCGCGTTCGATTTAAAAATGTTCAAACCGGAGCAGCGCAAGATTTTACCTACAAGACCAGTGAATCGGTTGAAGTGGCTGATGTGGAAAAGAAAGAAATGCAGTTTTTGTATCGCGATGGTGATGAAGTGGCTTTTATGGATCCTCGAACGTACGACCAGGCAACGGTACCTGTATCCTTACTTGAGGATCAAGTTGGTTTTCTTATGCCTGATATGAAATGTGTCGTGTTGTGGTATGAAGATAAAGCGATTGGAATATCTCTGCCGGCTCATGTCACCATGAAAGTAACTGAAGCATTTGACGCTGTCGCTGGCAATCGAGTGAATGCTCCCAAGAAAGAAGTTACCTTGGAAACCGGGATTAAGGTTCAAGCTCCCCTATTTATCAAAACCGGCGACATGATTGTGATCGATACTACTACCGGTGAATATCTGTCACGGTCTACTGAATAAAGTTCCGTCATTATGGATCCCGGATCAAGTCCGGGATGACGTGTGTGGCTATGTCGTTTTTTTGGAGGCGAAGGGACACAACGGTTGGTATTCACAGAAGCCACAGGTAACGGGGTCCGGTTTGGCCTTGAACTCGGAAGTTTGCATCGTCTCAATACGATTAATGAGTTTACTTTTAGCCTTCACTAGTTGATCCTCAGTCCGTTGGGTGGTAATTTTTTCTCCCACTTTGCCGTCGTCGGTGCGTTCAAGAAAATAGAGGCTCATTTGAGCAATAGGAAGCTGTAAGACTTCTTTGGCAGCTAAGGCATAAATGGTTAATTGCTCATCTTTGTCAACTTTTTTTTGATCTTTATGGGAGCCAGTTTTATAGTCGACAATTTCATAGAGCTCATTGGTATCTTGGTCTATCCGATCAATCTTGCCGATCAGGGTGGCAGTCGGCAGTTTTAATCGGAATGATTGTTCCAGTAAGAGTGGTGTACCAAACAGCTGTCGATAGTTTTGATAATAATCTTTCATGGCCGTGAGACCGGCGTTAAAGCGTTGTTGTTTGTGGGTTGGGTCTTCATACCCTTCTTCGATAAAGGTATCTTGGTACAACTGTAACAAGGCAGCTTCATCTGGATGTTTACCTTGCATTTCCAGAGTATGGAATATATAGAGGGTTTGGTGAATCGTACGACCAAAACTGAGGGACTGATGAATGGCAGCAGGAATCTGCAATAAATAGCGATATTTATATTTCAATGGACACATCTCAAATGTATCAATCTGGGAATATGACACGGTATCAATGACAAACTTCCCCTCTTTGAGATACCTTGGTTCGGTAACCGTCAGGGACGAATGAAGTGGTAGTTGATGATGATCACTTTTAATCACTTGAATCGGCAGACCTGTTTCAGTCACAAAACCGCTGACTTTGCGTTTACGGGAACCACCAACGTCTTCAGCAAAGGTCAGGTACAACCATTGTTTAGCGCGAGTAACCGCGACATAAAATAAACGTCGTTCTTCCTCTAAATGTTCATCACCTTGGGGAAGTGATTCTTTGATAAGGGCATCAGGTATCTCAATAAATTCCTTGCGGTTATTGGAAGGAAATCGGCCGGCTACCAAACTGCCAACACAGACAGCAGCAAATTCCAATCCTTTGGCTGCATGAACCGTCATCAGGCTTACCGTATCAATATCTTCAATTTGGGATTGACCGGGGTTTTCTCCCGCCTCAGACCATAATTCGAAGGTATCTAAAAAATTAACCGCTGATTTATCATTAGAACTTTGTTCAAACCGTTTCAATTGACTAAAGAAGAGATTGAGATTTTTAATCTTCAGCTGGTTCTCAATACTTTCCGTTTCGATAAATGGAGTCAGGTACCCAGCGGATTCAATAAATTGATATAACAATTGACTGACCGTTTTTTGGCTGATTTGAGATTGAAAGTCGCGGATATAGGTGACCAGTTTAGCGCTATTCGAATCAGTCGTTTCAGCGCTCACTTCTTCCCAAAGGGAAGTACTCTTCACTTTAGCCTGTTTTAATAACTCCAACATTCGCCGAGGGTCACAATTAAATACTTGGGATTGAGAAAGTTGGAAGAGCGATAGACTATCAACCGGATCAACAAGTACTTTAAGAAAGGTGAGTAAGGCAACAATCTCATCCTGATCATATAAGCCGCGATTGGCGACCAATTGATAGGGAATGCCAGCGGCTTTTAAAGCATTCGCATACGGCCCTAATTGACTATTCGCCCGAGCAATAACAGCGATATCTTTGTAGCTGATATTTTGTTGGGTAACCAACTCAATAATTTGTTGAACTGTCCAATTTACTTCATCTTCAATCGTGTCAAACTGATACACAGTTGGATGAGCTCCGTGATTATTTTGAGCAAATAGTTTCTTGTTAATGTGTAAAATTGTTTCTAATCTGTCCGGATTGTTCAGGGTAATGCTTTTGTAGGCTGCATCCAAAATCAGTTGTCCTGACCGATAGTTGTCTGACAAAATTATTTCTGTCGATTTTGGATAAATATTTTTAAATTGCAATATATTACTAACTGAGGCGCCTCTGAAGCGATAGATGGCCTGGTCATCATCACCCACTACGGTAAGGTTGGGGTGTTCCGCGGGTGGGGCCAATAGTTGAATTAATTCGAATTGGGCATAATTGGTATCTTGGAATTCGTCAATTAAAATATGTTGAAATTGATGACGATATTTTTCTTGAATATTGGGTCGTTCTTTAAGAAGACGTACGCTTTGATTAATCAAATCACCAAAATCAAGTAATTCGTGTTCGTGTTTTAGCTGTTGATATTTTGCAAACACTTGACCTAATTCGGTTAATCGAATAGCCTCAGTGACGGCTGCATCCGATTCATTGGTTTCCTTCATTTTTTCGGCATATTCGATCAAGGTTTGAGGGGTAATCGTTTCGTCTGAAAGACGCGACATAAACTTAATGAGCGAAGATATATATTTTGACGGATTACCCAGGGGGCGGTAATAGTTTAAGTTCAGATCATAGAGGTGTTCGCGAATAAACATCCATTGGTCAGTTTGGGTCATAATCTTGAAATTTGGTGATAAGCCGATTTCTAACCCTTCAGCTTGCAACAATCGCTCACATAAGCCATGGAACGTTCCCAACCAGGGTTCACGATAACCAAACGGCATAACCGTATCCAGACGGCCTCGCATTTCCTCGGCAGCTTTTTCTGTGAATGTGGCCGCGAAGATGGAATAGGGGTCAACTGCTTTGACTTCAATCAGGTATTTAATTCGTTCGGTAATGACGGTGGTTTTGCCGGTACCGGCTCCAGCAACAATCAACAACGGCCCCACGGTGTGGTGAACGGCAGTTTGTTGGGAGGCGTTTAGTTTCATGATTATTCGTGATCGATACCTGATCCCAATGAGTTCGTTAGCGTGATTTTTGATTGCAATTCACTAAAGTCATTGGTAACCATGGTCATGTTGTTGTAGGCATTGGTGACATGTCGGGACAACGTTTCGAGTTTGCCGGAAAACTGAGCTGAATCTTTTTGAATGGAACGAAGTTGGTTGAGAATGGCTCCCGCTTCTTGAGCAATGCGTTGGCCTTCAAAACTAACCAAAATCGTGCGTAGAAAGGCATAAAATGTAGACGGAGATACCGCCAGTACCCGCAGATCTTGAGCATACTGGGATAACTCCGGCTGATTGGCGGTGATTTCATAATAAATTGACTCAGCGGGGACGTACATCAGGGCAAAGTCGACTGTTTTTTCATTGGTGTTAATGTATTTATCAGCAATCGCTTTGATATGTTTTTTGACATCGGCAACAAAAATTTTAGCGATGATGTCTTGATCATGCTTGGTTTCACTTTTGGTTAATTTAGTGAAGTTTTCCATGGGAAATTTGGAATCAACCGAAATGAGTCCTGCTTTGGTTTTGATGACGGCATCAACCGTGTCACCCGAGTGGAACCGGTATTGGGTTTGATAGGCATCAGCAGGCAACACTTGAGCCATGAGATCAGCAAGTATTTGTTCACCTATGTTTCCGCGGA
>CAZQBH010000041.1:0-10627 GCA_964591645.1 uncultured Pseudomonadales bacterium
TTATTGGTCAACAGATCGGTGTTCTTACCTGCCGCAATATGACAATACGGACATGAGGGATCAGAGAATTCTACAAATAATACTTTTTTATTTGCATCACCAAAAACGACATTGGATTTATCGGCAAATAAACTTTTTACCGTATCCAAGGTTACCGTTGGTTCTTGTTGGGCTGTTGGCTGGCCTGTCTTCGTCGTTCCTGTACCAGCTGTAGTGCTTCCCTTTTCATAGACACTCACCTTACCATACAAATATCCCACCGCAAATGCTGCAACTACAATCGCTCCCACCAATAGGGGGATTAATATTCCCTTTTTAGTTGGGGGTATTTCCACCCTCTCCATACTTTTTTCCACCACAGGAGAAATATTTTCCACTTTTTTAATGGTTTTCACTCCAGTTTTTTTAGTTGGCATATACACCTCAAACTAATTAATAGCTTCATAATGATTCAAGATAACGCTCGGCATCCAAAGCCGCCATCACCCCAAAGGCTGCCGCAGTCGATACTTGTCTGTATCGAGGATCCATACAATCCCCACCAGCAAATATTCCTTCAATAGTTGTCATTGTCGGATATGTCACGCCACTCACGCAACCCGCAACTGCAACATATCCGTGATCATCCAACGCTACGGTTCCATGTAAAAACTCCGTTGCTGGTCGATGCCCAATAGCTACAAACAACCCGTCAGCCGGATGTTCCTTCACTTCTTGGGTTTTTAAATCTTTTAATACAATACCTTCCACTTTTGTTTCACCCACAATCCGTTCTATGGCAGTATTCCATATCACTGACACTTTTGGATTAACCAATACCTTATCTATCATTGCTTTACTGGCTCGGAAGGTATCTCGTCGGTGCACAATAGTGACCGACTCAGCAAACCGGGTAAGTGCCAATGCATCTTCCATCGCTGCATCACCACCACCGATTACAAAGGTTTTTTTACCTCTAAAAAAAGCCGCGTCACACACAGCACAGGCTGACACCCCGCGACCTATTAAGTCTGCTTCACCGGGAACATTCAACCAGAGCGCTTCAGCTCCTGTAGCAACAACGATAGCATCTGCCTGAACGGTGCTTTTATCCGTTGTTATGGTAAACGGTCGAACATCTGCCTGAATCCGCTGAACCACAGCCTCGGATACAGTGGCTCCAAATTTTTCTGCCTGTTCCCTCATCTGTAATACTAATTGTGGTCCTTCAATACCGTGTGCAAATCCGGGAAAATTTTCAATCACCGTGGTCAACATGAGTTGTCCACCTATCTTATCCCCCGCCAGCACCAATGGCTTCATCCCCGCTCGGGCCAAATACAGAGCCGCCGACCATGCTGCAGGTCCTCCGCCGATAACTGCCACTGTCTGTGTTTCTAAAGGCATAATCAACCTTATTGGGTAATTTTTTCAATCAATGCTTCTACTCCACCCCTGCCGCCAAAGCCTACTTTCCGCTCTACTTCTTTCCCATCCTTAAACACAATCATCGTGGGAATACTCATCACTCCATATTCAGCTGCTACTTGTTGGGCTTGATCCACATCGACTTTACCAATAATGACTTTGCCCTCATATTGTTCCGCCAATTCATCCACTATGGGGGCGGCCATCTTACACGGACCACACCATTCTGCATAAAAATCCACCAACACCGGCTTATTGGCCTGGATCACTTTTTCCTCAAAATCTTGGTCTGAAAAATGAATTGCTGGCATATATACCTTTCTTATTATTAAATTTCCAATTTCTAATTCCTAATTTCTAAATTTTTTTATATTAGACATTAGATATTAGACATTAGATCTTAATCATCCTATCTTTAACAAACTCTCCATCATATTGGTTAATTTCTTTTTATCCTCAGTTTTTTGTAAACACCGAGAAGCTTCAGCTGTTAACAGCTCTTTACCAACTCGCCGTAAAGCGCTTTGAATTGCCGAAATTTGCTGAGCAATTTGATCACACGGCCTCCCTTCTTGATACATTTTCCGAATGCCTCGGACTTGGCCTTCAATTCGATTGAGCGCTGACACAGTCGTATCCATATGTTCTATATATACCGGGAGGGAGTATAAAAGTCAACTCTATTTTTCAATCCTTACCATATCTCCCACCATTACCCCATGACGCGCCGCCCACCCTGCATTTACCTCAATTACCATATCTACGTCTGTTGTCGGTACGATTGTTTTTGGAATTTTATCCACTCCCACGGGTGCTGGTACGTCCTCGGATATTTGCACTACTTTGCCTCGAGCTATCCACAAAAAATCGAGTGGAAACTGCATCCCTTTCATCCAATACATCACTGGTCGGGGGGAGGGATAGATAAATACCATTCCCTCCTCCGCCCCCAATGACGATCGCCAGGACAAACCCAATGCCTGTTCTGCCTCAGTTTTTCGTATCTCAGCCTGAATTACCGATGTGCCAATCGTTACCGGATACAAGGTTGTTTTTGGATTTGGCTGTGTCTTTGTCTCCAAGGGCGGTATCTCTGGTAATATCCAAACCTTAGACAAAATAAACCCACCTATCGCCAAACTGGCAATGATTACTCCCACCAACCGAGCAGTTTCCGATTTCCACCAAGGCAAGGTCTTTTGAGCTTTCATCTTTTTATCCTACACCGTAAAACAAGCCCGCTCCCTATGAAAATTGCCAGCAAACTTATCCATTGAGCCGTCGCTAAACCTCCCAGTTGCCAATTATCTATTCGCAACGGTTCCAACCCCATCCGAATTAACCCATAACCGATCAGGTACCCACCAATAAATATTCCGGTTCCCAATCCTCCCCGCTTTTTATTCCATACATTAAGGCCAATAAACAAACCTACATTTAATAACGATTCGTACAAAAACAACGGATGGAATAAACTTGATTGTTTATACTGTTCTGGACGGTATTCAACCGGCATCCACCATCCCCAGGGTAATGACGTTGGTCTACCAAATAGTTCATGATTCACCCAATTCCCCCAACGTCCAATTGCTTGACCTAACGGCACCGCCAAAGCGATTAAATCTAACCACACTGCTCGTTTTTCTTTTAAAAACCCCATTGCTACCAATCCACCCATAATGGCTCCCCAAATACCCAATCCGCCTTGCCATACCGCCAACACTTCAGCTAGATGGTTTGAGTAATACCACCAATAATCCACCACATGATACAACCGAGCTCCCACTATCCCCGCCAAAATTATTTTCCAAGACATCTGATCAAATCGAGATACATCCATTTTATTAGCCATAGCTACCCGATGGACCCATTCCAAGGCCGCGATGACTGCCATCCCGATAATTAATCCATACAAATGAATGGTAACTGGACCAACCGAAATCATCTGAACCACGCTCCTCCTATCCTGCCAATAAAGTCGCGGTGATTACTCCAAACAATCCAATAAACGACACTGCCAATCCTCGCAATTCTTTTTCTGAAAAAGACCGCTTAATTTGCCAACAAAACCAAGTTTCCATTGTCGATATATTTTGCAATCCCTTCATTAGAGATAAAGCCAGCTGTAATCCTAATCCCATCACCATTCCGATTGCCGTCACGCTCATCGTCGACGTCAATACATACACAGCCAAAAACGGCCAGATAAGTGCGAATCCTAAACTAGTTAATACTAACTTGGTTTGCTCATTTCCCCGCTCCCAAAAGAGCCGCATTACTGTGACGATATCTCGTCGTTTTCCCCAATATTGAATTTGAATGGATAACTGTTCAAATGGCTTTAGCCACCACACATACAAACAACGATCAATCACCTGCATTACTAGCGCTAGACCCATCCCCAAACTCCACCACCCGAAAACCTTCGGAAAACACCACCATCCCACTCCCGCTGCATAGACCAACCATACCAGTACCATCCAAAATCGTTTCATACTTCCACTCTACACGATCCATGAACCAGGGACTAGGGACCAAGGACTAGGGACTAGGGACTAGATAATGATAGTCCTTTTTTAAGTCTCCCCACTGCCCACATAAATAATCGTCCTGGGTTAGAAACATGGGAAGCATCAGCCACAAATGTCCGAGCTCGTTCCAAAATAATTCGATCGGTAGTCTTGGCTAATTTGATATACATACTTTTTTTTGTTTCCTCACCCATCTCACATGCTAATCGATATCCGTAATCTTGAAATTCTCGAGTGATATACCCGCCTTTGTCCTCCAAAGCATACTTCGTCAAAATATCTTTGATTGAACTTGGTTTCGTTTGTTTCTTTCTGCTTATCGAGGTCATTC
Source organism: uncultured Pseudomonadales bacterium (assembly GCA_964591645.1). Classification (GTDB taxonomy): domain Bacteria; phylum Patescibacteriota; class Microgenomatia; order UBA1400; family RBG-16-45-19; genus CAZKMY01. Next base: position 4,270 of record CAZQBH010000041.1, read on the forward strand.
TCGCTGTCGCTTTCCTTGAATGATGTCCCAGGCAGCTTGAGCTGCTACCTGCAGTCCTCCCTGTAATTTTTCTCGCTCTGAGTCAGATAGGGGCATAAGGACGTAGCGCTCACCTGGCCACATACTTCGCTCGTCTGGTGTCCGATCATCTACACCCACTCGTACCCGCCAAAAACCAGACGTCCCCAAACTTTGCTCAACTGAATGGAGTCCGTTATGAACTTTCGGCCCTTTTCCAAAACCTGCTTTGACTATACCAAACCCGATATCCAAATCGTCATGAATAACGATCACGTGTTCTATAGGTATTTTGTAAAACCGGGCGACTTCGCCTACAGATATACCCGATAAATTCATGTAGGTGTGCGGTTCTACAAACCCAACGTTTTGGTGTTCTGTTAAAGCTGCTTGAAATCGATTATTCATTCGCCAAATTGAACCAACTTGCCGAGTCATTGTTTCTGCTACCATGAATCCAACATTATGCCGAGTATTTGCATATCGTTCCCCTGGATTACCCAACCCCGCCACAATCCACTCAATCATGATGTCTCCTGATATACTATACAAATATAAAGTACATGAAGTATAAAAATATGGAAAGTATCAATAGTTACCTTCCGTACCTCTATACTTTCCATACCTACTGATGCTATGCCTTACTTTTCGATCATTATCCCATGTTTAAACGAAGAACAAGCACTGCCTCGACTCTTAACCAATTTAAATCAACAGTCATATTCAGAGTTTGAGGTATACGTGGTTGATGGTAAATCAACTGATCGGACGCCCCAAATTGTCACCCAATTCTCAGCTCACTATCCCCTCAAATTAATTCAAACCGCTCGACATAACGTATCTTTTCAACGGAATCTCGGTGCTCACAAAGCTCGAGGAAAAGTGCTTATATTTTTTGACGCCGACACCCAAATTCCCAATAATTATTTAGAAAAAATTCACACCGCCTTCGAAGTAAAAAAACCACATTTCTTGACTACGTATATCCGTGCTGATTCACATCGGGCTGCCGATCAGCTTTTTTCCTCGTTTACCAATCTCGTTTTTGAAATCGGCCGCATTCTCAAGACTCCCTCCGTGTATGGTGCCATGATGGCAATCAAACGGACCACCTTCGAAGACATTGGTGGGTTTGATGTACACACCTCCTTTGCTGAGGACTCTCAGTTATTTCAAAATGCTATGGATGCCAATTATAAATACCTCATCCTTCCCACCCCTCGTTATACTTTCTCGCTTCGTCGCTATCGGGCAGAAGGCACATTAGATACCCTCTACCAATATATTCGACTCAATATGTCCATCCTGGTCAATGGCTATCATGGCGAGCACCCCCAATACCTCATGGGAGGTCATGTTCATCAAAACCAACATGTGCATCAAGATTTTGTCAAACGGTTTGACCTTTTGTTTCAAAAAATCAAAACTGCACCAAAAGATCAAGCTCTATCGATTAAGAAATTCTTCAATCAGCTATTCCCGGAGAACTAGCTCGTTTAATCTGAGCTATTTCAGCGATCGTTGTCGCTTGCGTCGCCACTTTATCATCCCGAAACCGGACCAGCCGAGGAAAACGCAGTCCGAAACCAGATGAGTGGAGGGGTGATGTAGTGATTTCATCCGCTGCTACTTCCACCACAATCTCCGGATCCACCCAAACATCAGGCACCAAACCAGTGGCTACTTGATATGAATCAGGTAATTCCATGGCAAAATGTGAATCGGCTCGTCGTTTCATTTCCCGCCATTGATCGTCAGTAAGTCCGGTCCCAATTTTTGCCACCGTCACCCACTGATGAGTGGTTTCATTACGCACACCCAACAAAAACGCCCCAATCCCAAAACCAGATCGTTTCCCTTTACCTCGATAATATCCCAACACTACTCCATCAATCGTATCCGCCAATTTTCCTTGCGCTTCTTCAACTTCCTTAAATTTTACCCAATTCCAACCGGTTCGACCCGGTTGATATTCTCCATCATATTTTTTTACCATTGCCCCTTCCAACCCGGCTCCCAACTGTTGTTTGTGATAATTCCGCAACTCAGTTACAGAATCGGTTACGATTACCGGCGCCACCACCAACACGTCGCCTGGCGTAATAATTTCAGCCAACAACCTTCGTCGCTCGTAAAGTGGTTTACTCAAAAGACTTTCTCCATTCAAATACAACAAATCGAAACAAAAAAACTTTACCGGTAATGTTTTACTGAGTGCCTCCACCCCATGTTTCCGCTTTCGAGTAATGGTCTCTTGAAATGGTAGTAAAGCTCCCGTCTGAGGATTGTAACCGACCGCCTCACAATCAATCACCACACTGGTTGCTGTTAATTGTTGGGGCACCCCAGCTAATTCAGGAAACATAGCACTCGTGTCTTCCAAGCTCCGTGCAAAAGTTTTTATCATACCCTGTCCCCTGTCCCCTATACCCTGTCTCCTATAATGTATTTGCGTTCTCGTCCCATCGTATTTTGGGTCGACCATTACTTTACCCATTTTGGCAATCATTTCGTCGGGGGATTTTAACCGTTGCGCCAATGCGGGCATCAATGGCACGCCTACCACCAGTTGTGCCCGTTTAGCGGCCTCAGTAACGCCGTATGCTTTAACCAATGCTGCCACATTACCAATGTCCGGTGATACTTGATAGGCCAAATCTAATTGTTCTCTCCCTGCTTTGGAGCCTCCATCCATCACTGCCAACGCATCCAAAATGGTTTTGTCCGAAAAACCCAATCGCATTTTCCCCAACACAATCCGTACCACATACCGCGCTTCCTGAGGCGCGACTTGTTGTAATAATGAAGTGAGTAAATCAACTTTCTTTTCTTGACTACCCTCACCATTCGCTTGGGCAATTGCCATCAGTTGTTCATATACTTCTCTCGCCGACAATGCCTCACCTCGTACCTCGTACTTCGTACCTCGTACCTCGTACTTCGTACTTCGTTCCTGCAGTAAACGTTCCGTCGTCTCACCCAAGTCGCCCACCTGCTTATTCTGTTTCATAATTACTTCAGATGTCTCGTTCATCACTCGAGCTACCGCTCGAACCACCATTTTCTCTGCCATCCCAAAATCTATCCGCGCAAACAGCGGTCCCAGTTGACCTAGTATCAAATAACAAATCTCTTTGATTTCCGACCCCTCAACCGTCTTCAAAAATTCCGACAACGTTTCGGTAATTGCATTCCGAGAATTGGTTTTTTCTAAATCGTGTAATAACTCAACTACTGCCGCAAATTGCATACTCTTATTCTATCTTCTATCTTCAAACTTCCAACTTCTCTTTTTCTCATGACTTCAGCATTACAAACGCCGTGACCACCACCACCATAAACCCTACTCCCATCAAAATATTAAACCACCCCACCCCCCGCTCTTGGGTCAATTTGTATACCCCTTCCCCCACCAGCGTCAAACCAAACAGACTCGGTAAAATGAGCACCATGTAAAGAAATTGCGGATCGTTTGAGGACATAGCCACACACTAATCAACTAATGTATAAAATGATCCCTTAGTGTGTCCTTTCTTTTTTATTAATCCTTTTTGGGTTAAATCTTTCAAATCCCGTAAAATGGTGTCTACAGATATCATTGGTAATATACTTTCCAGATCAGAACTCACAATCTTTCCATCACCTTTTTGAATCGCCTCCAAAATCTTAATTTGTCGCTCAGACAAGGCAACTTGGTGTCCTACTCGGGTTTTTAATTGCACATCTTTAGATAATTTCAGTACCTGTTGTTTAATCTTATCCAGTTCAATTGCCACTCCTTTGGTGAAGTATTCCAACCAACAGGTTAAGTCGTATGCTTCATTTTTGGAAACCGACTGCAAAGATCGATAATAATCTTCCGGATTTTCATCGTAATATTCTTCCAGTGAAAAGAATCGCTTTACATCATAACCGGCCAGATACATCAGTAGTAACGCCACTGCCCGGGCAGTCCGGCCGTTTCCATCAGTAAATGGATGAATTCGTACGAGTTCATAATGAGTGATTCCCGCCAAAAGAATCGGATGATGTTGAGCTGCCTCTGATGAAATCAACCACTCAAAAAATTCATCCACCTGATAAGGAATTTCAATTGAATTAGGGGGTCGATAGGTTATCTCTCCCGTGCGGGAATTTTTGATTACTACTTGTACTTTGCGGTATTGACCCTGCTCCGTCTCCGGTAAAATACGCTCCGTGGTCAAGCTGTGTATTTGTTTCATTAATTCCGCATTCAAGGTTACCCGTTGATTTCCAACCGTCCCCAGCTGATCAATCCAAGTCATCACCTTACGGTAATTAATGATTTCCTGCACATCCCGATCGCGGGCCACAATCCCCGCAGCCGCCGCTGCGATATCAGATTGGGTTGCTTGCACTTCCCCCAACCGTTGTGCTTGTTCTTTGGATAATTCGTTCCCCTCCAGATGTGTCCCATGATGTACCGTTCGCTCCAACGCGTCCTTTCGGAATTGAGCTTCCCACGCGGGTACCAAAGCAGCATTCTCGATAATTGCCCGAGAGCCTTCAATCGCACTCACATTCGTTAAAATACTATTCGTGATGGTATAGGTAGGTTTATACATACAATAATTCTTCCTTTATCGTCTCCCTTATGTTAAGGGAGAAAGGACCCTAAAGGGGTAGAGAGTTATATTCTTATTGTTGCACCATTTGCCGGAATCAACAATCTGGAATTATTGGGTTAATTCGTGCAGCACCAGTGGAATTTCGGCCAGTAAGTCGCTGGCATTATAGTACTGGCCAACGCGCTCATACAGACGGTCTCCCGCTACCTTGTTCACCACACTTCCCGCTTGAGCTGCCAACCACGGATCATTCGTTGTTGCCAAAGCCGCTACCATTCCTGCCAATACATCTCCTGTCCCTCCTTTGGTCATCCCCACATTCCCTCCCTCAACCATAACCGTTTCCTTATCTTGAACAATCAAATCTTCTGCCCCTTTTAACAAAATCGTCAACCCGTTATGTTTAATTGAAAAATCTATTAATCTTTGATCATTTGTAATTTTGTCATTTGTCATTGATTTGTTATTTGTTATTTGATGTTCGGTATTATCTAACAGTCGTTCCCATTCCCGCAAATGTGGAGTAATCAGCATTGAACCAGTCAACAACGACTGATCTACTTCTTGGAGTGCTCCTCCATCTACCACCCATTTTTTCTTGGGGAATTTTTTTAGCAATCGATCTACGATCTGCTTCGTTTCATCACCTGCTCCCATCCATCCCTCTTCCCGTACCATCCCTGGACCTATCAACACACAATCATCTTCTTGAATGTAATCTTCGACATGCTCCCACGGCACCACAATTCCATTCCAAAATGATTCCTTTAAGCGATTTCGCATCAAAACATTATTTACTTCTGCCGGACTTGATACATGCACCATATCCACCATTCGGCTGGCTATCTCTGCCGACCAAATTAAACTGGCATGGAACAATTCCGACCCACCAATAACCAACAGTTTTCCATTTTGACCTTTATGAGAATCTCGTCGAGGTTGAGTTAATCGATGTATCAATTCCCGTACCGCCAACTGATCACTGGTTTTAATTAAGTTCATAATTTCCACGTCATCCGCCCAGGGCGGATCTATATAAATAATACTGTCAATGCTACTTATGGATGCCGGATCAAGTCCGGCATGACGATAGAATATATTTTACAATTTAATTATTGCAACTTGTTTAGAAAATAAAGCCTTGGTTGATTCGTTCGTTGTCGTCAAAATGGTTTGTTGGCCCTCTGCCAACTGCACTACCAGTTGTCCATGTTTTTCATCTAATTCACTTAAAATATCATCAAGCAGCAACAGCGGCCGAATTGCCGTTTTTTCTTCTATGTATGTTAATTGTGCTTCTTTAAGCCACAATACTGCCATCCGCTGCTCCCCCCGGGAACCATAAATCGCCAAATTTCTGGCTTTATTTCCTTCCCAATCAACTACCGAAAAATCATCCTTATGAGGACCAACCAGCGTATACCCAACGGCCAGCTCTTCCTGCTCATATTGTTTCAATCGTTCGGCTGAAATAACCGACTTGTCATACTCGATTTCCAGTTTCCCTGACAGTGACGGCAACTGATTCATGGCCGCAACCAATGCTTCTCGAGCTGCAGTAATTATTGTTCCTTCTTTAACTAATACTTGATCCCAAAAAGCCAAAGTGGTCCGTTGTACTTGTCCATCTCGAATCATATCCAACAATTTGTTTCGCCGTCTGAGTGCCTTATCGTAACTCTCCAAACTGCGTCGGTATTCAGAATTCACTTGGATTAAAACCTCATCCAAAAATTGTCGTCGTACATGAG
>CAZQBH010000042.1:0-7323 GCA_964591645.1 uncultured Pseudomonadales bacterium
CTCTTGGTAATATTCTATATTGGTCTCGGCTGGCTTATTGCCTTAGAAAAAAAATTTCACACACAATTACCCGTTCTATCTCTTTTTCCCATCAGTTTTATGCTCGGCATTTGGGGCAGCACGGTTTTCTTGTATCTTTTGTCTCTCATCCAGATTCCCTGGAATCGTACAGTAATTCTTTCTATCCTGTTCAGTACGAGCAGTGCAGGCTATTGGTACGGCTTTTCTACTATCAAAAGTCACATCGACGACCATTTGAAAATACCCAAAAAAGAACTGTTGACTCAACTAATTCCTTTTGTCATTGGGATCACCATGCTTATCGGACTCCTGTATCGAGTTGAATTGAGTCATGATTTAATGCACTCAGATAACCTGGCGTACTGGTTTTTAAGAGGAAAGATTTTTTATATAGATCACGGGATACGTTTAGACCACTTAAATAACTTGCCGTTTAATACGGTTGTTCCGCACCCATTAGATGATAGTCAACCTGTTTCAGGATTTATTGCACTACAATATCCACCCCTGGTTCCACTAGCCATAAGTATGGATCATCTTATTTACAACGAGGCGAATGTAATAAATGCCAAGTATTTATGGTTAGCTGTAGAGTTGGTTATGTATACCTTCCTATGGTACATCGGGCAAACGTGTTTCCCTCGATCCAAATGGAGTGGTCTCATCAGTGTTTTGCTTTTATATACAATTCCCACCTCAATATTTCGCTTTAGCATCCATAATTTTGGTTATGCGGATATTTGGCTGGGGGTCTTTACCTTGCTGGGGAGCTGGCATTTATACGAAGCATTTAAGTCTAACCGATCACTTGATTTACTCTTGGGTGGGATTTTTTTGTCCGGTGCTGCATTGTGTAAAGCGGAAGGAATTATCCTTATATATCTTGCCCCGGTAATTAATTGGAATTTGCGTCAAAAGAAAAATGCATTTATCACAAGTTCGGCAGCGATTTTTCTGCTCTTTTTACCGATTAGCTGGTACGTTTTTGCCAGCTATATTCATACACAAACCGGTTTTATCACCAATACGCTCTCTCATTTACAGTTTAATAGTGCAAACTTTCTAACTGCTCTAACCGAATATCCACGAATACTGCTTACGCTTTCCAATCAAGGGTTTGTGTGGGTGGCCTTCTATGGCTTATTTGTCTACCGAACAATCAAAAGAGATTTTTCTAACCTGTCTCAGTTTCTATTGCAAAGCGGAGCTGTCTTACATATTATTTTTATGATTTTAAATTACTCAATCGGGTATTATCCCAACAATCTAAACAAAATTATCGAAGAAAATAGTAGTCGTTTTTTACTTCAATGGTCACCCACGGCAATACTGTTCATTATCATAAACACATCAAGTCTTTTGTGCCGAGGGCGGGACTCGAACCCGCACGAGGGGTGAACCTCACGAGATTTTAAGTCTCGGGCGTCTACCATTTCGCCACCTCGGCAAACACGTTGTATTTTATAACGCTCGTGTCCGTACGGCAATTACTTAAATAAAGATTTACCCATTGATTTTACCTGGCGAAATTCACTACTATAAGTACAGGCCTTGAAACGGGCGTCGTTTTGGTGATATTAAAGATGGAAAACAAAAATTTAAAAGTACTCATGTTTGGTTGGGAACTTCCACCAAATAATTCTGGGGGACTTGGAGTAGCGTGCTATGGGCTTACGAAAAGCCTCGCTTCTCAGGGTGCTCATATTTATTTTGCACTTCCACGGCCATTAGCCCACGGAGTTCCCTTCATGGAGGTGCTTCCCCAACAAATTGAGGGTGTAGAAATTACCGCCATTAATTCACTTATCAAACCATATTTATCCAATCAAACATACTGTGATATTTGGGATAATCAATTTTATGATGCCACCATGCCCTATGGATATTCCCTTTATCAGGAAGCACTTCGATATGGCCAATTGGGAAGACTGTGGTCCAAAACGAAGCCGCACGATATTATTCATGCACATGACTGGATGACGTACTCAGCGGGTATCAATGCTGCCCAAGTGTCCGGAAAACCACTGGTTTTGCATGTCCACGCCACAGAATTTGATCGTACTGGTGGTAATGTCGATCAGCGCATTGCAGAAATTGAATATACCGGTCTTTCATCGGCTTCTCACATTATTGCTGTTAGTGATTACACCCGACACGTGGTACACGACAAATATTGCATTCCCTTAGATAGAATTGCCGTTGTTCATAATGGGGTAGATGCGATTGAGTTTAGTCCTCAAGATATCCGGCGTGTTTTTCCCCACGACAAAATCGTGCTTTATGTAGGGAGACTCACGTTTCAAAAAGGAGTTGAATATTTTCTCAAATCCGCCAAACAGGTTTTGTCAGAAAACCCTGATACCGTCTTTATCGTTGCCGGCACAGGCGATATGGAACGCCATTTGATTATGGAAGCAGCCTATTTAGGAATTGGTAATCGGGTAATTTTTACTGGTTTTACGCAAGGAGAACGACTACGTTCCTTATATCAAATGTCAGACGTGTTTGTGATGCCTTCCGTATCAGAACCGTACGGTATCGTAGCGCTTGAAGCTGTATCCACTGGCATTCCTACCATTATTTCAAAACAATCAGGTGTTTCAGAAGCATTGAATCAGGTATACAAAGTTGATTTTTGGGATACTAATTTAATCGCCAAAAACATTATTTCTATTCTCAACTTTCCGAAACTTGCCAAAGAAAAAGCCCGTAACGCGCAATATGAAGCAAAAAGACTCACTTGGGATAAAGCCGCTCGTGAAACCATGTCTGTTTATCAATCACTGATTTGACTTAAAACTTAGGATGTAGGATTTTATATATGGCTGCCATTGTTCTTTATTTTCATGTCCATCAACCATATCGAATTAAAAACTATTCATTTTTTCAAATCGGTCAGGATAACTCATATTTTTCAGATACTGAAAGCAGATTAAATAATCAGCAAATTCTTGAAAAAGTCGCACGCAAAAGCTACCTTCCTTTTAATAAACTGCTTGAAGAATTACTTCAACAGTATCCGCAGTTAAAAGTTTCTTTTTCTATCTCTGGTGTGGCATTGGATCAATTTCGAGAGTTTAAACCAGATGTATTGGAGAGTTTTAAACGACTGGTTGCCACTGGTAGAGTGGAACTCGTCAACGAGACGTACTATCACAGTTTAAGTTTTTTGTTTTCACCCGAAGAATTTCATCGGCAAATTCGAAAACACCGTCAAGCCTTGAAAAATATTTTTGATTACGACACTACTTCATTTCGAAATACCGAGCTTATTTATAGTAATGATATTGCCAAAGAAGCCGAGAAAGAGGGTTTTCAAGCGATTCTGGCAGAGGGGGTTGATCGGTATCTCGGTTGGCGATCGCCCAACTTTGTTTACCAACCTCCTCATCGGGGAAAAATTAAATTACTCCTGAAAAACTACAAGCTTTCAGATGATATTGCGTTTCGCTTTTCAAATAAAGGGTGGTCTGAATGGCCATTAACCGCAGAAAAATACGGACAATGGATCAATTCTGTAAACGGTAATGGTCAAGTAGTTAATCTGTTTATGGATTATGAAACATTTGGCGAACACCAATGGGAAGACACGGGTATTTTCGACTTTATGCGCGAGTTTCCCAGACAAGTTTTGATGCATCCCGACAACACCTTTATGACGGTTACAGAAGCTGCCACTTCATTTCCGGTTTCGGATGTAGTGGATATGCCTCAGTTAACGTCATGGGCAGATCTTGAACGCGATCTGTCAGCCTGGAAATCAAACCCCATGCAAGAAGCTGCATTAGGCAGTCTTTATAGCCTGGAAAAAGACGTTTTTGCTAGCGGTGACGATGGCTTAATTGAAGACTGGCGACGTTTATCTACAAGTGATCATTTTTACTACATGTGTACCAAGTGGTTTTCTGATGGTGATGTCCATAAATATTTTTCACCCAATAACACGCCTTATGAAGCCTATACTAATTACATGAACATCTTGCAAGACCTTCGTCTACGAGTATATGCTAATAAGGAGAGGAGATTTAGTCATGGTTAACTTTGTACCCAGCCGTTATGCAGAGCCAAAATGGCAAGCATATGTTACTCCAGATGCAGGCGCGTTTATATTTTCCAGTGGACGTAAAATTAAATCAATTTACGATCTGAAAACTGCACTTACCGAAGAAGGGGAAGATGTTATCGCCAATCATCTAAAAGATGGTAAAAACGATCTCGCTGATTGGGTTGAAACCATTATTGGTGATCATGAGCTCGCTGCGGAGATGAGACATTATAATCATCGTTGGGGGCTTATTGTTGCTGTAGAACGCTCAATGATGCGGGCCTTAAGCTTACCTGCATACGTTGCCAAACGCTGGTTAAAGGCAAGTGACATTCCCTTTACCTTTGTTTCCGGTCAGACGATTCATTCATTAATTGAACTGTCCAAAACCATGAATGATATTTCTGATGAAACAGTCGCGTTCCATCGCGAACGAGTCCCGAACGACATTTCCAAATGGATTATGGATATTATCGGTGACTACCAACTAGCAGAATTGCTTGAAGAAGCTACTAATCGTACTCAAATGATTCACTTCATTGAAGATCATGTCGCTATGTTGACTGAAGCCACCGAGAGTGCATAGAATAGCTCAAATGAAACACCATGTGTGGGACGGAGTAATATCTGTTTGGCTAATACTATTTTCTGTAATAATTTGGTTACCAAGCCGCTATTATCCGCTTTTTTGGGATAGTACGTATGTGGTAAACACAGCCAGGGATATTGCTCAATCGGGTTTTACCAATTTTTCCAGCACACAACTGGGGTATGCGCATACCACACTCTTTTCTATCGCTCTGGCACTTATTTGGAAGTTATTTGGCATCAGTCCAGCTGTCTCCCATGTGCTTACCTTGCCTTTTTTGCCCATTCTTTTAATAAGCACCTATTTCCTCATAAAAAAACAGACCAATCGAGAATTGGCATTGTTAGGCTCCATGGTAGTAGCATTCACCCCTACGGTTTTATCAGAGTACGTTAATGTCTATGTTGATTTACCCACAGGTGCGCTTGTCGCGCTCAGTGCAGTATTTTGGCAAAACAAACAACGTACTGGTTGGATGGTATCGTTCGTCGCTGCGATTCTCACAAAAGTTACTGCGCTTATTGCAGTGCCTTATTTTGTTTTTGAGGCATTTCGTGAGAAAAAAAATCGCTTATTATCTATTTTTTACCCCACCAGCATAACAGTAGCCTGGTTTGTGTATCATTACGCAACCACTGGCTGGTGGTTTAACAAACGCAACAGTCCTCAACATTTAGCAATTTTTGACGGTGTCGCATCCATTGCCAACAATTGGTATCAAATAATGCTTAATGTGCTTTTTGGTCAAGGAAGATGGTTAATGGTATTGATTGCTTTGGTTGCTATAGCATATCTTTACATAAAACGAAAGCCGCTTCGTACACTTTTCCAATCCAGCATATTACGTTCCAGTTGTCTTGTGATCGTATTCGGAGCTCTATTCTTCGCCGTCACGGGAGAATTTAGTTTTAGGTATGCCATCTTGACATATCCTTTTTTTGTATCCGCCATCAGCCTCATACTTTTTTGGGTTATTCAAGAAGAAAAACAATTCGCTGTATTTATCTATGGTTTATGTATTGCCACACTAATATTTATGTCCAGTTTATGGCATCCAAAAGAGGCGACGTTAACTACAAATCGTTTCGAGCCACCAACCGATCTGGGTGTTATAGATTACATTACCATTTTTAAATGGCTCGGTTATTACGGTCAAATAAATAACCAACCAAACACTATTTTCTACGGTGCTTTTCCTGAAAATAATGCGTTTATGGAACCACGTATGGGATATGTTACTAGCCCTGTAAACTTTCAACCGTGTGAAGTCTTTAAGATGGATGATAGCAAAAAACAGATTGTCATTTTCCATCCCTTCTCACCCTCTCAATATGCTTGCTACACATTGGTTCAAACGGGTAATTTTACCGAACTCGGTGGAATTGAAAGAAATGGCAAATGGATTGATTTATATGTCGCTGCCAGCGCTTCGGCTACAAAAACGCAACCGTAAATAAATGCCCATCCCCGGGTTCAAGAATCACTGTTAACAGATTCCCGGTTCGAACATATGTCTGGCCTGTTAACTCATCTTTTAATTGATATACTCGATCAAACTCTGGAGGCAAATAGACAACTGCCGGCCCCGCTTGGTGATATACATCCATATTTACTATGACCAATACATACTGAGTATCACACTTCCTGAGATAGGCGATTAACTGAGTTGAATCGTCGAGGTGCTGATTGGTTTCTAACGGAATAAATGCTCCCGACATTCTGAGGGGAGCAAGTTCATGACGCTTTTTATTTACTAAAGCCAAATAATCCCGCAGATCGATATCTCGCTGCCAATCAACCGCTCCATATCCAAATAAATTTACCGGACGCCATTCAATTTTCTCAAATCCATTAAAAATCAAGGGTAATCCGGGTAATGTTGCGGTTATCAACCACCGCGATTTATTGGCCAAATAAGCCGCTTCTTGTGATAAATGGTCAGCACCCAAAACTTTCTGTGGTGTTCGGTCAAAATCGTGTCCCTCAGGAAAGATAAACCACTTAGATTGTTCAGGAAAGGCGTGAGAGCCAATATTGTACATATAGGCTAAATAGCCCTCTAAATCGACAGGTCGACGTAATTTATTTGAGTAGTCACCATACACGGCGGAAAATCCTACCTCTTGGAGCCGCTCCAAGTCGTCGGTATACGCCTCGGCAATAAAAATAACGTCATTGGAGAGGTTGTTCTTTTTTTGTTGAGCCTCCTCTCTGGCTTCATCAATACATGCGGTCCAAAAATCTGGAGGAACTTTGTACGCAATGTCGCAACGAAAGCCATCAACACCAAAATGATCGATCCAGTATTTTGGAATTGATTTAAAATATTCCCACATTTCTTTCAAACTGGGATTCTTCGGTGTTTTGTTGGGACCCTCAGGTAATCGGTATTCCCAATTAAGTTGCGCCGCATCATCAAACCAGACCAGCGGCTTACCCTTCACCCGCTCCTGCAGGATAGGGAAATCGCGGCGGATGGCGTTGACGTCGAAAGGCGGCCTGCCGCTTGGCGCAATTTCCGGCGTCTGCGCAGCATCCAGGAAATAGAAATTCCCTGAATTTTGCGGTCGACCGCATTGCTGTCCGGAAAAATCCAACGTGCCCCCGCATCAAAACAAGCCTGCCTGACGAAGCTGGGCGGCGGAGCGTTCTGCCTGTCGGCGTTTGT
>CAZQBH010000042.1:7333-10620 GCA_964591645.1 uncultured Pseudomonadales bacterium
CATGGTGTGATTAGCATCACCCCACGGCTTACCCAACTTCATATCTTCGGGATATAAATACGGATCTGTCAGGCTAGTAATATTTTCTTTATATAAATACCATTCAGGCCGCATGCGTTGAAATATAAAATCATGCGCCGTGTGGTTAAAAACGAGATCCATTATAACGTGCATGCCTTTTTCATGAGCAGCTTCGACTAAATCCCGAAATTCTTTTTGTGGATCAGATAGCAAATACTTCTTTGTATCCTTGTCATACGTCAATTCAGGATCAATCGATTTATAGTCTTTGATTGAATAAGGAGAACCAGGCTGCCAATAACTAGGTAACTGATCCAGCATATTGTATTTACGGTGAAGCTCGCCTATTAAATGAATGGGGTTGAAGTACAGTACATTAACCCCTATTTGATCTAACGTTGATAAGTACGCTTTTACGTCGTCAAACGTTCCGCCTTCACCGGGAGGGATAAGTTCATTGCCCTTCCGCGTCATCCCTTTAAAAAACCGGACAAATACATTATAAACCACGGCATCATCAATCCATTTTGGATCTACTTGAACCGTCCCAATCAGCTTTTTTTTTCCTTCAATTGACAACCAACGCCATGTCTTTGTACCTTCCCGACGATACCGAACGATCCACTTAAAAAAACCGCTGTTATTAAGTGTAACCGAGCAGTTGTATTCATCATTTTCAAAATCAAAAGGATAGGTATCTGAAACTCGATTAATATTGGTAAACAGTTCCAACTGATAATGATATTCGGGGTTTAGTCGTACCCGAACCACCAATTGTTCACCGACAATCCGTTTTATAAGCCCGTAAGGCATTACATGGGCAGTATCCATATGTCCACTCTAGCTAAAAATGTATATACTCCACAAGCCTTAAAAATAAAGCGGCAAGATGCCATCTTCATGATCACCCACCCAATAAATCAATACATTAGTTTGAGACACAATTTCAACAGATTTTATCATCGGATGATTGTCGTTGTACCATTCAAACCATAATAACTTTTCCTTTGATAAAAGAGAAAAATCAGAATACTGTGACGGTAAAATTTCTACCCAATGATGAGCCAACCTGCCAGAAAATCCCCACAGTGAACCGTTGTAGAGTAAGTTCCACCCGGGCAGGAGTAAACATAATTGTTGAAACGCCCACATACTTTTGGGGTTAAGTGGATAAACATCATCATGATTAGATAGGTAATGAAGCCATTTTTTTGAATTGTGAGTCAAGACATACTGAACATGTCCCATGATTTCAGAAATGCTGGAATTACCAAATTGCTTTATATTTCGATATAAAGGTTCGTCGTAAATTGCATCGAACCCCGACTTCATTAAGGTAACTTGAGGCGAAAGGTCAAAAACGGATGAACTATACGCTTCCGCAATAAATTCAAATTGGGGTAATTGAGTATGAATATCGTCAATTATTGCGTGCCAAAAAGAATCGGGAATGAGATGAGCCATATCACAACGAATACCATCAACAGCCAGTGATTCAGCGATAAAATGTATCACGCTCATCATCTCTGTCTGTACTTCTGAAACACGATAGTCCAGCTCCAACACATCTCCCGAAAATGCGGGTTGAGGAACATTGTGTTGGTTTTTCTTGTAATATTCCGGGTGTTTGGTTACCCAATAGTGATTTACCCCGGTATGATTGGGGACGAAGTCAACGACAACCTTTAACTGACACTCATGAAGAAGGTCGACCAATGCAGAAAAATCTGCCAATGATCCAAGAAGAGGTGATAGTGCTTTGTGATTTGAGATAGCAAACGGGGAAGGACAACGCTTGTCATGGAATCGAAGATCTTGACCGCGTTCTTCATTGACGATGATTGGCCCTTCGGTATTCCAAATGCCTAATAAATAAATATGGGTGATACCCAGATTTTTCTTCAGGTTTAACCAGTCGTAATCAAGTAACCGGTTAAAGACTGTTCCCGGATGGTCGATGATATTTGCATAAACCGAACGACCGCAAAATAATTGAAATAGAGTATTTCTATTACATTTCGAGATTGATAAGTCAACCATTTATTGACCCTTATGAGAAAAACAGTTAATATGAGACAAACTATTAATCATTGTTCCACAAAACTATGTCTCTTATCAACTTTTTGACCAAACATCCCAAACGATCTGCGGCTTTGTTTGCCTTTATTATGTTTCTTGTGTATGCATGTATGACTCCAGCATTTAATGTTGGTTATGGTGATTCTGATGAATTTTTATCCGTTGGAGAAACATGGGGCTTGGCTCATCCGCCCGGGTATCCGCTGTATGTCACCGTCTTACATGGAGCGATGAAACTACCCATTCCTGGAACTACTCCTGCTTGGCGCGCCAACGTTGTTTCCGGACTATCGCTTAGTATTGCTCTCTATTTTGGGATCCTCTTTTTGTATACATTGTCTGCGTCTGTATCTACCAAAAAAAGAAGCTCACTAACCACATCGAGTGCTTCCCGACTTGTGGCGATTTATACCAGTGCGCTGATCGTTGGTTCCGCCAAGTTAATCTGGACATACGCACTGATTGCTGAAAAGTATATTTTTGCAGCCCCCTTCATGATGGCGATTATGTATTTTTCAACGCGTCTACTTTTTTTGCAAAAAAATAACACTCAACATAATCAGCTTATTTTTTTGGTTACATTTCTGTATGGGTTGTTAATTACCCATCATCAAGCAACCATCTTTTTGCTGCCATATCTTTGTTATGTATTAGTGAAGTCACTGGATAAAAAAACTCGTATAAAGTCCGGACTGTTTGCTTTGACTGGATTATTACTTGGCCTAATAGTCCCGCTTTTAATTATCACCTATCGTCTAAACAGCAATCCAAGCATTTCCTGGAAAACTGAAAAAAGTGTGCAAGGAATCTTTAATCTCCTTACTCGGAGAGACTTCCAAGGAGAAATAATAGAACGAAATATTAACGCCGATGCATATATACCAAAAAGCATCACGCTTAACCAAGTAATTACTTCATCCAAACAATTTACACTTTCATTGCTCGAATCATTTCAATGGTGGATCGTTTTACCTATTATTTTTGGTCTGGTCTATATCTATCACATAAAAGATAGGCGACTTATGGTTATTACCATAGTCCCGTTTGTATTAATGGGTTATCTACTCGCAATTTACTTAAGTTGGCCGACTGATATGGGTTCACAGGCTACCACGCTCCGTTTTTTCACCCTAGGATTCATCTTTATACTTCCTCTTGTTTACTTTGGTATGAAAGAAATGCTGGAT
>CAZQBH010000043.1:0-10059 GCA_964591645.1 uncultured Pseudomonadales bacterium
TTGTTCACCAGTCTGTAACCAATAATTGGTGGCTTCAGCAGCTCCAGAGGGGTCTACCCAACTGAGATTGCCAGAGCCATCAGTTTGGAGAATAAATCCATTACTTTCTCCGACGGCGTTTAATTCGGTTCCTTCAATGGTTTGACCCAATAAGGAAGTGTTAGCGTTGTAGGCTTGGACAGTCGCACCCACAGAAGCAGTAGTGACATCATCGGTACTGTTCATGTCCCAGGTATTAAAAGAGGTAATTCCGGAAAGTAAATTTAATTCATCAGCGGTGGCAGTTAATTCGTTGCCGCCAATAAATAACGAACCTACACTGGCAGTTCCGGTAAGTGTGAGGTTGCGAAAACGATTAGTGGGGGAACCAAGATTGTATGTAGCATCAGTACCAGGAAGCAAAGAACCATTGAGGGTGAGTGTATCATTGGCTAACGACAACAAATCACTATCCGAAGAAAGACCTAAGGTGGTTCCGAATAATCTGAGGGAACCGATGTCAGCACTAGTAGAAATGATGTTGCCGGTTAAGGCTTGCAGAGCAATACTGGCGGTAGTGGTAGCGGTTCCGCCTAGGACTAAGTCGAGACTGGTATTGGCAGGGTATAACTGTTGATTTGAAAGCGATAAATGAAATTCACCCGAATTTCCACCGAAGGTGGTCGGATCAACCCAGGTTAAATTGCCGCTACCATCAGTTTGAAGCACATATCCATTAACCGGGCTGTTGTTGATAGCCATGTCAGCCTCAATAATTGAACCATTGGCGATTTCTGAAGAACCCACGACACCAGAACCAAGCTGAAGATTGTTATATAGCCCCGAAACATCTCCTGAGTAGGTGGTAGAAGTGGAAAGATCATCAGTGGTGCTTTTGTCCCAATTGGTCGTATCCAGATAGGATACAAGTCCAGAAGAACTGTTTACAGTTAAGACCCGAGTGTCGGTGCCTACGGGAATGGTGCTTAGTGTCAAACCGCCGCTGACGGTTAGATTATTGCCGGCTCGAACGTTACCAGCGAAGGTAGTTTGACCAGTCGTATTGAAGGTGACCGCACCGGTACCTCCAATGGCAAGGGCAGTACTACCGGAGAGGGTGATTTCCAGGTTTTTATCAGTAGTGGTTATCGTGTTACCGGCCTCATATGATTTCTGGAGACCATTAGGGGTGATGACGACTTGTTCAATTTCTTCCCAGGAATGACCATCAAGCAGATCAGCATTTAAATTCGAAACAAGTTCTCTGCTAGCGACAATAAAGGGGGTTTTAACCGTGGTAGTGGAAACGAGCTGATTGCCTTCAACAATACCTGAAACACCAAAGTTATAGTTATTGTCCAAGATGTTTTCAAAGGAAAGTTGAGATCCGCCGGTAACGGTAACTCCCGCGACTTCACCTCGAGGAACACGGGTAAGGATTGGATTGACCGTACCACTATCAGTAGCCATATCGAGTGGCTCTACTCCATATGTTGCGGGAGTGGGGTTAGGATTACGATTTGTTTGCTCCGAATTGACTGATTGAAGGGGGACTGATGGCTTGTATCCCAGGAAGGAGAAAAGCAGAATGGGGAGGGTGACTAAAATGAACGGCAATAAACTTAAGAAAGGAGACAAAAAAGCAGGTAATTTGGGGTGAAGCAATTGTTCTTGAGGTTTTTTTGGTTCTTTGACGTCCAAGTCAGTGGGTACAACCTGGCCGGGATAAAATTGCGTGCGATTATTTTTGATATACGCAACAGTATCTGGAGTAAAGACACGACGATTCAGTTCATCACGAGTTAATTGAATTTTTCCATCAGTATCCCATCGACGCAGCGTCTTGACTGAGACACCGATTTCATCCGCAGCTTGAGAAATCGATAAGTAATTTTGAGGGGCAATGGAAGATTCGGGAAGAGGTTTGTATTTACGATTATTGAGATTATCAATTTCAGCTGCAGCATACACTCTTTGATTTAAATTGTTTCGAATTGGATGGACCAATCCATGGGTCTCCCATCTTCTGAGGGTTTTAATAGATACGTTAAGTTTTTCAGCCGCTTCGCGGATGGAAAGTTGGGTACTGGTGGCAGGTATATTTTCAGGCATGGATCTTTATCTTTTTTGATGGTGGTGGACATTCATCGAGTTGGGGAAGGTTATGTCCATCTCCATTAAGACATAAACTAAAGGTGGACACAATAGTGACAATGGTTCTATTTATCGTTCTTTTTTATATTTAATTTTTTTACATTATATTTGTGAATTTTTGCGGGTGGTGGACACTTGAGGTAAGGGTAGGAGGAGAGTTGAAAAAATTACAAAATAAATATAGGGTCATGTGGTTTTTTAAAGCCATAAAATGAAGGATACGTGTGAATTGAATTGTTGTAGTTGTTTCATCAACTAAATTTTCAAGCATTTGATCTTAGCAATTATTGAAGTTGACTACTAATAGGTCTGGCAGGTAAAAAACCAAAATCTTAGATTATAGGGGTTCTCAAGCGTGGTGATACGTGTGGGGAAATTCTAAAAATAGTGTAGCGAATATTACCGTGGAGTAGAGCAACCCAAATATTATCCATATATGCATATTGATAATACTTTAACAACGCTGCACTTTAGTGTTAACAGCTCAAAACAAATAAAAGATGGAATGAACTGTGGTACTTAATAATAAATGGAAACACACCTTTGAAAGGTATTGGCACCAGCAATGTAAAAAGGGTAATTTTAGCCTTTTAGGGTCATTCCAGAGTAAATAATCGTAAAAAGTGGGGTAGATTGTGAAGAGAAATGATTTTCAAAGCTAGTTGCGGTAATTAATACACGGTTGATAGAACAATAATTATTTACCGCAAACCATTTTCACTGGCTATTTATTTAGTCTTTAATTTTATAGGTTGTAATTTAATAGACTTGTTTTACACGCCATTATGCGGTAATTAATTGACTATATTAATCGCATTTCATGCAATAAAGAAAGAATTGGAATATGATTACCAGATTCTTTATGTAAAATGGAGGTATGAGACGATTTATATTTTATTTAATAGTCGGTGTGGCCATGTCAGGCATATTTGTGTCGGCCGTAGCTGCGGAAGAGAAAGAAGGAGCATATCTGGAGCGGGTTGATTTTACGAGTAAACAAGAAGGCACCTGGTATGTTCCTCCTCGATCTGAACTACTGTTTGTCCAGCCGGATGAGACAGTTTATAAGTCAGTGATTGATTTAGGCCAAGGAATCATTATTACCGCATTGCCATTACCAGATACCAGCATGATTAATCTTGCAGCCTTTTATAGCGACGGAGAGGGGTTATCTTCACGAATTCCAGTCACATTTTCACAAGAGGGGGTACCCACGTTAATGCCACCGACTATATATAGTATACCCAATATAAATGGAGAATCGGGGGCTTTGGGTTTTGTTGGTAACAGCTTTCCGGCTTCTTCAATAAATGTGCAAATAGTGCGATCAACCAATGAAAAAACTGAATTAAAAACGCTAGCAAACGGAGCAGGAGAGTGGCAAATACATCCTCCAAAATTGTCACCAGGCAAGTACCAGGCTAGAGCGCGAGCATCGTTTCAGGGGATAGACAGTCAATGGTCTCAAGACGTATCAATCGTTATTTTAGCCCCTACAGATCAATTAATTTATGAATTGGGCACCGGTACACGAAAATCATTAGACAAAGTAATTGAAGGATTACCTTCACCCGTTAGAAGCGCTGCAAAAACACTAGACAATCAATCTGATGTAGCTTCAAAATATGTATTGCCGACCTTGTTGACATTATCGGCGGTGGCACAATCAGGATTATTAGCCCAAAACATATTATACTTGCTGTTTCAAGCTATATTGGCAATAGCACAATTACTGGGAATCGTTAAAAAACAACCCATGGGTCTCGTGTATGACGCTGTCTCAAAGAAACCATTGGGACGTGCAATTGTGCGGCTGTATGAAGCAGAAACACATCGATTAATGGAAACAGATGTTACCTCAGCGGCTGGAATTTTTTCATTTATGCCCCAGAATGGCTTCTACTATTTACGGGTCTTCAAACCAGGCTACATTTATCCAAGTCAACTTATTTTAGCCAAGCGAGATGGGCGGTATACGCAAGTGTATACCGGGGGAGAAATTCATGTCACCTCTGGTGATGCGGTCATTCATGTAGCTGTACCGATGGATCCAGAAGCCTACCAGGAGTCATTTAGCCGGAGATTTAGCCGCTGGTGGCAACGATGGTTTGAACCGGTGAATGCCTGGTTGGTGTGGATGGGATTTTTCTTGGCAATTTTATCGTATTCCCGCACCCCTACCAGGCTAAACTTTGCGGTTTTATGGTTATATATTGGAGGGTTATTTTATTTCTGGCAACAGGGACGGAGATTTAAACGAGAGTATGGGGTGGTGGTAAATGCAAAAGGTAAAATTTTATCCGGTGTAGAGCTAAATTTGATAGATGTGGAATATAATCGATTGGTATCACGCCGAGTGACGGATGAAAAAGGGCGCTATCAGTTTATTGCCCCACCTGGACGTTACCAGATCAAAATGGTAACGCCAGCGTATGAACTAATAACCCATACTCGAGGAGCGTATCAGGGAACAGAATTAAAAGTTGAGGGTGAACGAGGACAAACTAAGCATTTGATTCCGAAAATTGTGGTGAGACAGGCAAAATAAGTCGTTTGACATACCCGCCTTGCCGGCGAGGCAGGTCTGTGCTCCGAAAATACCTGCTACGCAAAATAGGCGATTTAGAGATTAAAGATGGGTGTACCAGTCATTTCAGTTGGAATATTCATACCACATAGTTGAAGTAACGTTGGTGCAACATCAGCTAAAATGCCGGTCACTGGCGCTTCTGAACCGATTTTTATATCTGGGGCCTCGGGGCGGTGCCAGGGAAAAGAGGCGACTATGAAGGGGACTGGGTTTATGGTGTGTTCTTTGCAAATTTCCTTGGTCTTAGGGTCAAACATTAATTCAGAGTTACCATGATCGGCGGTAAGCGCAAAAATACCATTTTTTCTCAAGATAGCGTTAGCCAGGCGATTGATTTGTTTATCTAGGGTAGCAACAGCCTGACACGTAGCCTGGTAATCACCGGTATGGCCAATCATGTCGGCGTTGGCAAAGTTGACAATGAAATAGCTATATTGATCTTGTATGATCGCTTCCAGGGCGGCGTCGGTTACGCCTGCAGCTGACATTTCTGGATGGGCTACAAATTCACTAGGAGGGTAGGATTTAATGGTTTGGTGATGTTCGTGCTCGAGTGCTACCTCTCTACCACCATTGAAAAAGTAGGTTACATGAGCAGTTTTTTCGGTTTCCGCCACATGGAATTGGGTATATCCGCCAGACTCAATCACATCAGACAAACAATGAGCGGTGCTCTCTGGCGGATAGGCAACTTCAACATGGAGGCCGGATTCGTATTGGGTCATGGTGCACATAACGAAATTTTGAAGTGTTTTTCCTCGAGTAAAGCCTAAAAACAATGGTTCTACCAACGCCTGGGTGATTTGACGTGCGCGATCTTCGCGATAATTAGAAAAGATCAGGGCATCACCATCAGTAATAATTCCTGATGAATCGAGTAAAGTTGGGGGAATATGTTCGTCGTCAAGTCCTGAGTTGTAATATTGCTGAATTACTTCTTCAGGCCTCACTCCAGGCGTACTTGTCGGATTAATGCCTAAAATGGTGTTGTAATACTGTTCAGTCAGTGACCAATTTTGGTTTCGATCCATAGCAGTTTCTCGACCAGCGATGGACACATACTTACCTATGCCATATTGCTTGATACATTGGTTAATTTTATCGATGAAGATGGGGGAGTCGTGCGGACCAGCATCCCGACCATCGGTGATTAGATGGAGATATACCTGCTTCACTCCTTTAAGTGACGCGAGATGAATGAGTTCGAGGTAGTGTTCCAGATGTGCGTGAACACCCGTGGCTGAAATCATACCC
Source organism: uncultured Pseudomonadales bacterium (assembly GCA_964591645.1). GTDB lineage: Bacteria > Patescibacteriota > Microgenomatia > UBA1400 > RBG-16-45-19 > CAZKMY01. The sequence goes on from CAZQBH010000043.1 coordinate 5,978, forward strand.
ATGATATGAAGCTTACTATTATTGGTTTTTACATGATCAATAGCCCTCAAGAGAGCTTGATTTTCGAAGAATGATTTTTCTGCGATACTAAGGTTAATTCTAGCTAAATGTTGTAATAGCACCCGGCCCGTGCCAATGCTAAGATGGCCTACCTCTGAATTACCTGGCTGGCCAAAGTCTAAACCAACCTCTTCTTCGGCGGCTTTAATGAGGGTGTGGGGATAATGACTCCAAAGATAATCAAGGGTAGGGGTGGAGGTATTGGCGATCGCATTTCCTTCGACTTGGGTAGAGAAGCCGAAGCCATCAAGAATGCATAAACATACTGGAGTAAGCGGACTTAAACGGTGGGACATGCTTTAAGGATAGCATGATGTCTACGTTGGAATTCTAGGCGATTTTGTAGTTAGCGTTTTGATGGGGGTAATAAACACTTTTCGTTTGAAAGAAACAGCAGAATCATTTTTCCTTCGCATGGACATGCGGGGAATGGACAGTGAACGATGAGACAAGCGAACAAAAATGCCGAAAATGGGCAAATAAATCGGTAGCAACCCTTTTTGAAATTTTTATATACAACCAGATTAAACTATTTCTTTATTGTCATATTTATCAAGAAATATTTAACAATGTATGGGTTATCTATGGTTATTTTGGTGGGCATTCTGTGGTTTTTCCTCAAGCCATTGTCTGGTAAAGGGGGCTTGACACGTTTTCGTGATTATTGCTACGGTGAGAGTGTTGTATTCAACCCATGCGGTCCCGCTATACGGGACGGTTGGCGAACCACCTGCTGTTTACTAGGGCAGTGTTTGTCCAATGTTGGCTAAGGTAACCGGTGTGAAGCTGCCTGCCCTCTCCGGTTACCTTTGTTGGATATGCATGAAAATGATTTCCGGTATTTATGCGGAAATACGTAGGCCGGCAATTGTAGCAATGTTTGCGTTAAATTATTTTCTCCTTTCCAGAGGTGATGATTGTCTTTTTCTTATTTTTTTTGGATGTATTTTTGTCAGTTACAGGATTTGACTGACACGAAATAATATTCAACATTTAGTATGATTTATCAATCTATTTAATACTACTTACTCACCCTTGTTATTCGGTGCCGTTAAATACCCGAAACGAGGCAGATGAAGATTTAGAAGAAAGTAGAAGACTCTTTTTTTAACAACGGGGGTTATAAAAACACGGATAGCGAAATCGGTTGGAAATGGTACACAAAAACTTTTTGTTCCAATGGTCGATTGCTTCGTGTGGTGCGGTGAATGTTGAACTTAAATAGTTTAAGATTTTTCGTGTTAGCTTTTTTCGTGGTACATTTTTTTAAAATATTGCTATTTACGTAAACGGTGCGCGAATGCGGAACGGGTCTTTGTTTTTTGGTGGTACTGTTTGTTTGGAAACGGGAACGGTGAAGTGGGTTTGAAATAGTGACAATTTTCGGCATGCCATTGTTACTTTGGTAGGAAAAAAATTTAGCTTCGTAACTACGTAGATTTTCCCTTGTTTGAGGGTGGATGAGGCACTAAAAAACCCGTTTATGACGATTTTACGAGGTCGTTTTTTGTGGTAGAGTATCTCCAGGCTAAAAATCAAATTGTGATATGATTTGATATAGTCATTCAAAAAAAGTTGGAGTTTAATGAATCGACCGCAGCAAACGAAATACCAGAGGAAAAAGGGAGATACTTTCTCCAGGTTGTATACGATATTTTCGTTGATCGATCGCTATAAATATTTTCAATGTATGTGTAGCAGTCACATGCCTCAAGTGCAAGGATTTTTTAGGGGAGAAATATGGCCAATTGGTTAAAGCCATCCCGCCTGGGAATTGATCTGGGAACGGCGAATTCTTTGGTGTTCAAAGTAGGGAGCGGAATTGTCCTTAATGAGCCAACAGTGGTGGCAATATCTATCCGGGATAAGCGGGTATTAGCCGTAGGCCATGAAGCCAGAGAAATGCTGGGGCGTACGCCTGGTACGATCATGGCAACCAGGCCAATGCGGGATGGAGTGGTGGCTGACTATGCGGTGACCGAAGCGATGTTGAAATACTTTATCCGCAAAGTAATGGGGCGAAACTTTTTGGTTAAACCAGAGGTGATGATCTGCGTTGCGGCTGGTTGTACTCAAGTAGAGCGACGGGCAGTCCTTGACGCCACGATTGCGGCTGGTGCTCGAGCGGCATACCTCATTGACGAACCTCTGGCGGCAGCAATTGGAGCCCATGTCCCCATAGCTGAGGCTTCAGGGAATATGATCTTGGATATTGGAGGTGGCGCCGCCGAGGCAGCGGTGATTTCTCTCGGGGGAGTAGTGGTCACGCGAAGTGTTCGGGTGGGAGGAAACCGGATAGATGAGGCCATTATTGATTGGACCAGGCGAAAATATAATCTGGTGATCGGAGAACAGACGGCAGAACAGATTAAAATTGCCATAGGTTCGGCTGTGGATTTACAAACTCGTCGGGCAATGATGGTTAAAGGCAGAGATATGGTAACGGGTATGCCTCGGGAAATTGAATTAGGCTCAAATGATATTACTCTAGCTATTGCGCGACCTATCCAGCAAATTATCCGTATGGTTAAAGATGTACTGGAAGAAGTTCCACCAGAATTGGCATCAGACATTATCGACAAAGGTATTTTGATGAGCGGGGGGACAGCACAGTTGTTGAACTTGGATCGGATTTTGACGCAAGAAACGGGGGTTCCTTGTCACGTCGCTGAAGAGCCGCTGTTAAATGTGGTGAAAGGAACGGGGATTGCGCTCGAACATGTGGATTTGTATCGCAAAGCATTCGGTCGGCGGTAATGGGTACATTGTGGGTAACTTTGTAATTTGTCACTTATTTGGATAATTTTCCCATTTTTAGCTTCGAAGAGAACTATAGTGTATATACTCTAGGTTGTTTGAATTATTTAATTATATTGATAAATATATTAATATTTGTATCTGTACATAGATCTTTTTTGATGTGTACATTATGTACTCTATATTGTAAATATAAAGGTATATTTTGATTCGTATAACGTCCTGTAATATGTGTCATTTATTGCCGTTTTACCTGCAAGAATGCGGGTTAAAACGGATTTATTGGGGTGATTATATTGCGGCGGTTTTTGTGAACAAATTGTGGAAAAGCAGGGCGGAATTTAATAACAAATGATACATTCACAAATAACAATTCAATGACAAATAATTAATTTTTTAAACGTATTGGTTCTGACATTGATTTGATGTTTGTTATTTGTGTTTTGTCATTTAGTGTTTGGTATTATGTCGCTATGGTTTCGTTGATGAATATTTCCTTTACCCATCTCGCACTGACGGATGCTTTGGCGACCGTGATCAATCGTATCGCTCTAAAGCGCTACAATCGGCCGCTGACGGTGTTTACACCGAACACTGAGCAATTATTGCAAGCGCGATATGAACCGTCGTTTTTGGCCACACTACAAACCGCCGATGTACGGGTGCCGGACGCGATCGGAATAGTGAAAGCGGATTGGTGGCGGGCATTTGTGACGGGAAGGGATTGGCAGATGCGAGAGCGAGTGGCGGGTGTGGATTTGGCGGAACGGATAGTGGCAACGGCAGCAGAACGCGGTTGGCGGGTATGTCTGATGGGCGGATTAGATAATGCAGCTCAGACGGCAGCAACTAACCTAAAAAAACGGTTAAGCGGGCTTGACGTGGTATCGGTGGAAGTGGGGAAAGTAGAAATAACAAATAACAAATCCACAAATAACCAAATTGTGGAAGAGATTAATGCACTTAGGCCGGATGTGTTGTTGGTAGGGTTGGGGGCACCGAAACAGGAATATTGGGTACAACAGCACAAGTCGGAATTAGAAACGCAAGTGGTGATGGTGGTGGGGGGAGCAATTGATATATGGGCGGGGAAAGTAAAGCGGGCACCGTTGTGGGTACGAAACTTGGGTTTTGAATGGTTGTGGCGATTAGCTCAAGAACCGTGGCGAATTAAACGCCAGTGGCGACTGATTCAGTTTGCGTGGTTGGTGTTGTGGGGGAAGTGGTAGGCTGTTGATTATTATAGGATATTTTGGTAGAATACG
>CAZQBH010000044.1:0-9126 GCA_964591645.1 uncultured Pseudomonadales bacterium
AACCCGAATTGCCGAATTAGCATTGGAACGGGCACGCCGGTTGGTAGAAATGGGTAGCGACGTCGTCATTCTCATGGATTCCATTACCCGGTTAGCTCGTGCATATAACTTAGCCATCCCGACCTCAGGCAGAACCTTATCAGGTGGTTTTGATCCGGCTGCTTTGTATCCACCCAAACGATTTTTTGGGGCAGCTCGTAATTTTGAGGAAGGTGGTTCTTTGACTATTATTGGAACCGCTTTGGTAGACACCGGCTCTCGAATGGATGATTTGATTTATGAAGAATTTAAGGGCACCGGCAATCAAGAATTACATCTAGTTCGACGGTTAGCTGAACGCCGAGTTTTCCCTGCTATCGATGTACAAAAATCAGGCACTCGACGGGATGATTTACTCTATGACTCAACCACGTATCAATCAATTATTTTGATGCACCGTATGTTCGACATGCTTAATGAGGATGAACGAACAGAAGTATTATTGGAACGGCTGCGTAAAACCAAAACGAATAAGGAATTTTTGGCTTCCCTCAAGAATGGTTGACAAAGCTTTGAATTTGAGAGACGCTTTATAATGACTCTTTGAGTTATGAATACAACACTGTTGACTGAAATACGGGATTTTTGGATTTTCTTTTGGGACTATTGGTTCCAGCGCGTTTTGGTAGTGTATGACCGGTTTGATGTGGCCAAGGATTGGGTGGTGGACGGCTTATATTCCAAACGGGGAAAATATACCCGGCCCTTTATTCATTCAGGGATGGTGGGGCTGTTGTTTGTCGGGGTAACGGTTGGTCCTGCCATGATATCTGAACAAGACGATGTGTTGTCGAATCAATCAATTAATCGGGTTCAGGTACTGGGAACATCAACGACAGAAGTGTACGCTCAAGGGACTACGACGGTGTCTGGAGAAGGAGTGGTGGCGTATCGGGGCGGCGAAGTAATCGATTATACGGTTCAGGCGGGCGAAACATTATCACAGATTGCTAAAAAGTTTAATTTAACCACCGACACGGTCATGTGGGCTAATGGCTTGGACAGTCCCAAAACTAAAATCCGTGAAGGTCAAACATTAAAAATCCCTCCAGTGGACGGAATTGTTCATAAGGTAAAAAAAGGCGAGACGGTTTACTCAATTGCTAAGGTATATCAAACCAATCCTCAGGGTGTGGTTGATTATCCGTTTAATACTTTTGTCGATGATGAAAAATTTACGTTGGCGGTGGGCCAATCATTAATGATTCCTGATGGTACGATGCCGGCTGCTGAACCAGCAGCTAACCCAACCATGATTGCCCAGCAACGGACCCCCGATGCGGGAGCAGTTTCGGGCACTGGCGGCTTTGTATGGCCGACAGCTGGATTGATCAGCCAGGGTTACAAGTGGTACCACAAAGCAGTTGATATCGCCAACAATGTTGGCACACCGATTTTGGCTGCTGATAGCGGAAGAGTCGTGGCTGCAGGTTGGGATAGCAGTGGGTATGGTAACAAAGTGATGATTGATCATGGTAATGGATATGTGACACTGTATGGCCACAATAGCCGAATTGATGTGGTAATCGGTCAGACTGTTCGCCGTGGAGATCAAATTGCTTTGATGGGTTCAACCGGCAGAAGTACCGGACCTCATTTACACTTTGAAATTCGAGCTGCTGGTGCCCTTCAAAGTCCGCTGAATTTTCTAAAATAATACCTTCCACTCTTTTCTCCCTCCTAAAATAGGAGGGAGATGCCAGAGGGTGGTATAATTCGTCCTCTATGAAACAATCGCTAATTGATCATGTTGAATTTCGGGTTCGAGCCGGTAATGGCGGGGCGGGATCGTTGCATTTTCGTCGAGAAAAATACGTGCCCAAAGGTGGTCCGGATGGGGGCGATGGAGGTAATGGAGGCTCCATTTATTTACTCACTAATCCCAATATGACCACGCTGTTGGATTATGCAGGTAAAGACCATTTTGATGCCCTAGGTGGTGAACGGGGCAGCGGTCGGAAAATGCATGGCAAGGATGCCGAAGATTTGACGATTGAAGTACCGGTGGGGACTGAAGTGTGTGTTCGCCTTGATGCTGAAGGAAATCCTTCCAAAGATGGTGAGTGGAGTAAAGTATTCGACTTGACTACTCCCGGTGAGAAAGCAATGATTGCCCGGGGTGGAGCAGGGGGAAGAGGAAACACTGCCTTTAAGAGCAGTGTGAATACCACACCCATGTATGCAGAGGCCGGCCAGTGGGGTGAAGAAAAGTATTTGAAATTGGAAATGAAGGTTTTAGCTGACATTGGCTTGGTAGGATTGCCAAACGCAGGGAAAAGCACGCTGTTGTCAGTATTAACGGCGGCTCATCCAGAAATTGCCAACTATCCTTTTACAACGATATCTCCTAACCTGGGTGTTATGGAAGTTAGAAGTTTGAAGATAGAAGATAAAATAGAACCAGAAAATCCAGCTTCTTGCTTCCAGCTTCTAGCTTCTAACAAGCGACAGCTTGTTATTGCCGATATTCCGGGTTTGATTGAAGATGCTCACAAGGGTAAGGGGTTAGGAGTAGATTTTTTACGCCACATTGAACGATGTAAAAAATTGGTATATGTGATTAGTCCAACAGAGGCAGATCTGTTGGCAATGACAAATGACGAATCCACAAATTCACAAATCAATAACCAAACATTAATAACAAATTTAAAAAAGCAGTTTGAGACGGTGAGAAACGAAGTAATTTCATACGGACACGATGTGGATCAAAAACCGCGCGTGATTGTGATCAATAAGATGGATGTGATGGTTCATGCGGATAAAGAACAAATTGCAAAAGAATTTGACGGCGAACAATTAGTATTTGTTTCGGCAGCAACCCATGAAGGAATTGAGGAATTAAAAACGGTTTTGATCGGTGATGGTGAGGGGAATCGTCGTTGAGAGGTTAATTTCCTGTTCACTAGTGGTTTTGACGGTAAGGGTAATAAGCCCACCGGTAGCCTTTGCGGGGATGGTAAAGACGATTTGAGTCGGTGTCCAATCAATTAACTGCGAGGTTGGGATAACCTGATCGCCTAATTTTAGAATACCAAAGGGTTTAGTCCCTAAATTTTCGCCAATGACAACAACGTCATCACCGACTTTACCCCAACTGACGTCAGGGTTGATTAATTTGGGCGGGTAACCGGGAGTAATGGAGATTTGTGTAAGGGTAGGGGACGCACCATACGGTGCATCCTCAGCTTGGGAGCGGTTTTCAGTGGATTGCCGGACCGTGTTGATGCTGGTAAACGAAACAGCTAAAACCAGAAAGGTGAGATTCATGCCCAGGACATATTTCCAGGGGATGTGATTAATGTTGGAAAAGGGATTCATATTAATTATTTGCCTTAATGATAATTGTCTCACCTCGATCAAAGGTAAGGGAATATTTATCCAAAAAACCAAACGTACCCAGGAGTGGTTCAATCACTTCAGCAAAAGCTACAGGGATAGTCATGGTTGTGTCGTTGAGTTTAATATTAAGGTCGGCAACATATCCATAGGTAGTGTTGTTGGTGGCGGAACGTAAATAGATGCGCTTGGCAGTATTGGTATCCAAGCCCACTTTTTGAGCATATTCCATGGGCAGCGCACTAATTTTTGCCCCTGTATCAATAAGAAAAGTGGTAGGGATAGATGAGCCGCTGTTGGTAATAATTTTGGTGTCAATGTGAGGTGATGCAACTCTGCCGACATCAGAAAAACTGGTGTATTTAAGCGGGATGGAAGCTATGGTGACCTGATCAATATCAAGCGTTTTTTTAACATTCAACGTGGTGGACATACTCGAAGTAATTAACCAGGCAGCCAGAAACGCAGTACCCAGAAAACTAGTTGTTTTTAGTATACCCAATATGGTGTTTTTTGCCTCCATAGGTACAGGATAGCAGATACAGTGGTTATTTTTGAGGTTCTTTTGTACAATACGGTAGATTTGACGAAATATGGGCCGATCGTATAGTGGTAATACACCGCATTCGCATTGCGGAGACGGGGATTCGATTTCCCCCCGGTCCACAAATATGAAATGAATTAAGAATCAAAAGGGGTTGCGTATGAAACAATTTGATATTGTTACCGTAGTTGATCATCCATTTGTAAAAGATTCTTTAGCTCATTTGCGGAATAAAGAAACGGAATTACGGCGTTTTCGGTTTCATTCAGATCAGATGTGTATGTTTTTATTTGCAGAAGCAATTAAAGGCCTGGAGTTTAGGAAAGAGGGGATAGAGACACCGGTAGGACCAACTACGGTAGAAAAGCTGGCTGACGAAGTAATTGTGGTGCCGGTATTTCGGGCGGGTTTGGCGATGTTGTTTGGAGCGATTCATTTGTTACCAAAATCAAAAGTGGGATTTGTTGGCTATGCCAGGGACGAACAGACCGCAGAAGCTCATGAATATTATTGGAAATTGCCTCCTGTGACGAAGCATTCGGTCTTGGTGGTAACCGACCCTATGCTGGCGACGGGGGGAACTATATTGCATATGTTGCGACGGTTGTCTAACCAAGGACAAAAGCCAAAGGAGATGCGGGTCGTTTGTGTGGTGGCAGCACCTGAAGGAATCCAAGCCGTCCATGCCGAGTTTCCAGAAACGAAGATTTTTTGTGCGACGATTGATGAAGGATTAAATGAGCAGAAATATATTGTGCCTGGGTTAGGGGATTACGGCGACCGATATTTTGGAACGTAAGTTTTTAGTTCGCATTTGGTAGTTGCATACCCTATATGTAGCTGGTTACACTACTTAAAAGTGGATAACGCTTTTGGCGTATCTGTTCTCACCCACTTTTGACCAAGCAACAACCCCGGTGTATACCGGGGAGCAACCAAGCTCAAAAGGAGGGTGTTTTTTTATATTCAAATTATCAAGAGATTATATGTATGACTGATTTCTTTACATTAACCTATGCTCAAGTTCGCGATATGTCACCAGTGATGGCTGAAAAGTATTTGCTGGAAACTATGGCTCAACGAGCCACATTGTCTTTAGGCGGAGCGATTCTGCGTTGGAGTGAATACAATGAAAACCCCGACCCGCTCATCAATCGTATGCTGGCAAAATTGTTGGTGGATAAAATGAACCCGGTTTGGTTTGAAAATCTCAACTGGGATGAAGTGGTAGTTATTTCAATTGAAAATTCTGCAGCATATTTAGCGGTGGAACTATCATTTGAGGTTATGCGCGCATTTGCTTTGGATCGACCATTACGGATTGTACGAGCTCGCAAAATCCCCACGAATCAAAAGACATCGCCCGCTATGAATAACACGCAGGCAACGGCGGAGGTAAAGCCGATTACGGCGGATGGCGAAGCGCGGTGTTTAACCGCTTCTTTGCCCGAGAAACATTATTTGAATGGAATTAAAGCAGTTATTGTGGTGGATGACTTCCGAGCTACGGGAAATACGTTGCGCGGGGGAGTGGAATTGGCCAAACAATTGTTTTCACCGCAGCGGATTATACCGGTGGCAGCCATGGGCAAATCGTGGCAGGAGACAGATGGAGTAAGCGAACATGTGGAGGGAGTCGAATTACCGCTGACAGCACTTGATGTGCGGTATTGGTGGGATGAAACAAGACAACAACCGTTAATTACCGTAAACAATTTACCACCACAAGTTTTAATCCAAGCATCTGCCCAAGATTTTTTAGGACATGAGGAGAGATAACGTATGATTCTGATTGTTGATTTTGGTTCACAATACACGCACTATATCGGTCGTCGATTAAAGGAAATTGGTAGTCCTTTTGCAATAGTTTCTCCTGAGGAAGTGTTTGAGGTAATTACTGCAAATAAACCACAGGGAATCATCCTTTCGGGTGGACCCATGTCGGTGTATGAAAAAGATGCCCCGACAATCGATGTAAGCATTTTTTCATTAGGAATTCCAGTATTGGGTATATGTTATGGCATGATGTTGATGGCCCATTTATTGGGTGGAAAAGTGATTGCGGGAAGGAAGGAATATGGTCCAGCGGTAATTTCTCTAGACACTCTGACTTCAAAAATTACTCAAGGACTTCCCGCTAGCTTTACTGTGTGGATGAGTCATGGTGATGAGGTAGTGGCAATCCCGCCTTCATTTACTGTTATTGGATCTACCGATCACGTTACATATGCTTTCGTTGGTGATGAAAAGAAAAAATTATTTGGACTTCAGTTTCATCCTGAGGTCCAACATACTGAGCATGGCGTTCAAATTTTGAAGAACTTTGTTTCTGTTTGTGAAGTAAAAACCACGGAATATGAACTGGATGTAAAACAGATTGAACGATTTATCGCCGATACCGTGGGCAATGAGTACGTCATTGGAGCTGTTTCCGGTGGAGTTGACTCAACTGTGGCCGGTGTTTTGGCCGCGAAAGCAATTGGAAAGAAATTTATCCCAATCTATGTTGAAAACGGGCTTATGAGGGACGGTACAAAGGAAGATGTAGAAAAAATCTACCGGAGTGTAGGAATTGAACCACGCATTATTCATGCTGAGAAAGAAATGTTGGCTAAGCTTAAAGGGGTAACTGATCCAGAAATTAAACGAAAACTAATTGGTGCCTTTTTCATTGAAGTTTTTGAACGGGAAGTAAGAAATCTGAAAGAAGAGGGGAAGAATATCAAATTTCTTTTACAGGGGACGATTTATTCGGATGTAATTGAGAGTAGGGGAACGAAACACGCTTATAGGATTAAGAGTCACCATAATGTGGGGGGGTTGCCTGAACGGTTACAGTTCACGTTGTTAGAGCCCCTGAGGAATCTGTATAAAGATGAGGTTCGGGCTATAGGTACGCTCATGGGCATTCCAGAAGAATTTGTGCAGAAACAGAAATTTCCTGGACCCGGATACGGTATTCGAATTAGGGGAGAAGTGACTTCGGAACGGTTGGAACAGGAACGATTAGCTGATCGAATTGTGTTGGAAGAAATCACTGCAGCTGGTTGGCTGCCAAACGTTCTTCATTCATTTCCGGTTTTAACGGGAGCACAATCTACTTCTGTTAAAGGTGATGGTCGTTTTTTTGGAGAGGTAATTGCTTTGCGGATTACGACTTCAGTGGATGAAATGACCTGTGATTGGGCACATGTGCCTTATGATTTACTCCAGCGAATGTCGTTAAGAATTGTTAATGAAGTTCCTAATATTTCTCGAGTTGTCTATGATATTACCACTAAGCCGCCGGCGACAATGGAATGGGAGTAGGAAGTAGATTGACAGATGAGTATATGGTCCTATAATATGCATATTAATATCTTGAAGTATACAAATATATCTATCATATAGGAAATAATAAATGCCGCGTTATCTACGCGGTTTTTGTATATGAAAGAACTCCTCGCCCCGCAGCCTAATGACGAATCACTTTTTGGACGAATGATGTATCTGCGTCTACAGGCGATGTCTTTGTGGAACGATGGTCTGCCGTCAATTGATCATGGGGCAAAGGCGGGGTTTACACATCCTCTGGATGCGCGTCCGTTTTTACTGAGTGCCGGGATGACGGAAGAAGCATTGTCAACATTTTTAGATGAAAATGGTCAGTTTATCGAGCATACTACTCCAGAATTTGATTTTGAAACGGTCACCCAAGCAGCATTTGATGAAATTTTAATAAAACGGTTCTCTGTATTGTATGACGCAGTCAATAAATCGCTTGATCATGGACACGCAAATGGGTTTAACCAGCATGGATTAGAAGATCATATTTTGCCGATGATAAATTTGGGAGTTGAATACGCCAAACGGTTGGGTATGTCAGATCGAGAAATTAAAATAATGAAACTGGAAATTTTTGCTCATGATCTTGGGCAATGGATGTCCAGGCCGTTACATCCGCTTTTGGGTCATAACATAATGAAACGAATGATGCCCGAATTATCGAGTGAAAAATATGCAGGACTTTGGGCTGATTTGCGCAAAGATACTGTTTTGCATGATGAGGGAATAGCCAATAGATATGTGGCATATCTGAAAAAGGAATTACAGGCAGAATTAGGCGATGCGTATACGGAAGAACACTTGTATCAACGAATGCGGGAAAAATTCGGTAAACGAGCATTGCTGTTGATTGTTTTGGATAAAACCTATGGTTTGGATCGAAGACGGGTGACTCGAAAGCAATTGGATAAAGATGCGTTTACGTCGGACACATATACCGTTGTATCGGCGTTGGGGGTCACTGAATCAACCAAGCAGGAAACCGACAATTCAACCGGCAAAGCATCCAGTCATCGGGTGATTAGTTTTACCCCTGAAATGCCCGCAGAAACGTATCCCAATGTGCCTCGGGCTTCAGGAAAACATACCAATGATGTAGCGATTTCCGAATCAATGCATGATTTGCATTTGAATCATGGAATTCCTCATTTTTTCACTTGGATGGCTGAGTCATGGAAAACCGGCTCGCAGCGGTTTGAATTGGAAATGAAGTCAATGTTCGCCCTTTTTCCGGAAATGGAAAAGTTTACGTTAATCATGAATGATAAATCAGGGTACCCGACAGACGGTTTTGCGATGGAGATGGTATATGTTGTTCCTAGAGGAGAGGTGGAGAATGTGGTCGACTGGCTGCGGATAAATATGGCAACGGGCGCGAGTAAAAAAATTTCTTATAAATCATTACCACAACTCTACAAGGAAGTTCGAAAATTTTGTCTGAATGGATTAACGAACAATGTTATTCTCAACTTTGACTCACTGAGTAGAAGCCATTATGTGGGAGATCCCCAACCTTGGTTACAGGTGAATTTCAAATTTAATCCAGACGTAAAAAACCAAAAAAATGGGATTACAACTATCGAGAATTATATTAAAAAGCTATTTTGTCCCAAGTGCGATCGAAAACAATTAATTTCTGGTTGAGAGGCCGTTATCTATCTATGCGTAGTATTATGGTATTGTGCGGATATGACGTTAATTACTGAAAGGTAAATGATATGCGCGCTGAATCGGAATCAGTGGAATTAGTAAAGCGGCAGATTAAAAATTTTCCCCCAATGGTAATTATTTTGGGAAGTGGGTGGAATTCAGTTTTGAGTGAAGTAAAAACAGAGACCGAGATTTCTTATGAGGATTTGTTTGGGGTGCGATCAACGGTGCCG
>CAZQBH010000044.1:9136-9381 GCA_964591645.1 uncultured Pseudomonadales bacterium
TTGAGAGATGGCTGTCGATTTCCTGTCTGGTTTCCAAAAAAATTGCACCGCTTAAAGCAACCAAGTCTTGGTCAGTCGTTTCCAGTTGGGTAAAGGTTAGTCCCAATGCCCCTTGGATCATTTGCCATATATATGGCTGCGTTTTACTCTTTTCACCGATAACGTTAGCGGCGCCATCAGAATAAACGATTCCGTCACTGCTAATACAATGGTCTCCGTCTAAAACGGTGCTGACACTTCGGCGC
>CAZQBH010000045.1:0-4406 GCA_964591645.1 uncultured Pseudomonadales bacterium
GATTCACACTTATTAGATCTTGCCTTTACTCATCGCTCATTTTTAAACGAAAATTCTTCCGTCAAAGAACATAACGAACGTCTTGAATTCCTCGGCGACGCGGTCTTGGAGCTCGCTTCTTCTGAGTTTTTGTATCACAAATTTCCAGAAATTCCCGAGGGTGAACTCACCGCTTATCGCGCAGCCTTGGTTAAAACCACCTCCTTAGGCACCTTGGCCGACCGACTCGGTTACGGAGTATCGCTTAAACTATCCAAGGGGGAAGAAATGTCTGGCGGCCGCCACAATCTATCTATGTTGGCCGATACATTTGAAGCAGTTTTGGGTGCAATTTATCTTGATAAAGGGTATCAGACTGTTGTCGATTTTTTAAATCAATACCTTTTCCCTGAAATTGATCAAATTATTCAAAACCGGCTTTTTAAAGATTTTAAATCAAGTCTCCAAGAATATGTTCAAGCACATGGTTCAACCTCGCCAGACTACGAAGTTGTTAGTGAATCGGGTCCCGACCACAACAAGGTGTTTACGATTGGTGTCATAGTGAATGGCAAACAAATTGCTACCGGCACCGGTAAAAGCAAACAAGAAGCCCAACAACAAGCAGCCAAGTGTGCGCTTGAGAAACTCTCTCAAGCTTGATACAATGCGCTGCACTTAATAATTAAGCGGACCATCCAAAAAAAAGGTATGCTCAAAATCAAACTTTTCCGCACTGGCAAACGAGGCCACGCCCTTTATCGCGTTGTGGTTGCTGAAGCACGTAGTAAACGTGACGGCAAACACAATGACTTACTCGGCACCTACGATCCTCATGCGAATCCACCTTCTTTCAACGTTGACGTGGAAAAATATAATAATTGGCTCAAGAAAGGGGCTCAACCGACACTTACTGTCCGGAAACTGGCTGAAAAACTTATTAAATCTAATTAATTAGTCAGTAAAGAGATACGCTTATGCAAGAACTCCTCAATCTTATCTTAAAAAGCATTGTTACCAATCCCGATGCTATCCAAATTACCACCTCTGAAGAAGAGGGGAGAGAAGTCTACACCATCAGTGTTGACCCAGCTGATATGGGTCGCGTTATTGGTAAAAATGGCAAAGTAATTAAAGCCATTCGAGCACTGGCTCACGTGGTTGCTATTCGTCAAGGCAAACGTTTTCGTATCAATCTAGCCGATGAAACTGGTGCCGCGACACAAATTGATACAGCTCCAGAAACCGAAGCAGAAACTGAATCTGAAGAGGTTGCTGACGTAATTGATCTTTCAGAAACCAAAGAAGAATAATTTATTTTAAAATAAATGTAAGGGTAGACAAGTATGTCTGCCCTTATTTTTTGGTGTTCGTTTTTTAGAAAGAGAACAAATCTGTTCTGCCAAAATTGGACACTGCGCTGCCAGAAGCAGTATTGGTACCCATGACTGTGTAATGCGCCAATGTTTCAGCTGCTGCTTCCATTTCTTTGGTAATCGTCGACAGCGGAGTAGAAAAATCTGCCTTTTTCGCGGCAATTTCAGAGGAATAATAAATATCAATTTCCAGTGACGCCTGGCGTTGATCTGCTGTTTCCATTTCCTTTTTAGATAGTGTGCTTATGGAAATTTTTGTTACCCCTACCAATGGTAATGATTGATGCAGTCGATCGACAAAAGCAGTTACCTGGGGCGTAGTTCCGTTGATATGTAACGTGGTTGACAAAGTAGTATAGCCATTCTCCTGCCTAGTTGCCGACTTGGTTGCCAATGATCCGGGATCTAAATCAAAATCACCCACCCGCACCCCCGTCTCTACTGCTAGCTGCTGTATGGACATCAAAACCTCATAATACGGCTTATGTTTTGGTAACGCTTGGGTGGATAACCGGTATAATGCTGTCGTACGTTCTGTATCAAGTTGAACCACCTGGTCTAATTTAGTTTCAGCTTTGGCTAACGATTGACGGGTAGTTTTTAATAGTCCGTATTTTTCTTTAAAATTGTTGATCTGAGGCAATAACACTGCAAATGACCCCACCAATACGATCAAACCCACTAATCCGGGAAACCACCACATTCGTAGATATGCTCGATTCAATGAAATGTCACCAACCTTTTTCATGACGACTTTTCCTTTTGTTTGGCTTGTTGTAAGGATATTTCCAAATCGATACGATAGGCAGCATCATCCCCCCGAGAGATATTTGCTTTGACCGTATGTGCTCCCAACGTTGTCAGCATACTTTTTTCAACCACATCCAAGGCTTGATTTGCCAAAATTACATGAGGAGCTGAAACACCAATCCGCAAAATATCCTGATCGATTGAAAACGAAGTAAGTTCGCATCCTACGGGAATTAATTGTTGTAGCTGTGTCCAAAGATTTACCGTTTCGTGCCGTTTATTCAACAACCCCACCAATTGTTTTAAACCACTCGCTGTCTGTTCGTATTCCTGAATCAATGTCCCATGAGAAGCCAAAGATAACTGAACTTGATTCAGTGATGATTTTGTCGCTTCTATCCGCTGATTCCACACAAACACCAGCCCAAAAACAACAGCAACGATGGTCATATAGCCAATCAAAACGACCCCGGCAATTACTTTGGCTCGTAAAGCCAATTCTGATTGTTCATCAAAAACTGCTTTCTTTTTCGAAAGTAAGTTGATTCGTGGGGCAGATATATGAGACATACGTGACTTTTACCTTGAATTTGATGCCAAACCCATCGCTACTGTATATGCGGCACTATCTTTAGGCACTGTCAATTCGCGTTCGACTGCTACACCTTGAAATGGGTTAACTACCATTACTTCTGCCGACAATGCTTGGGTTAAAAATGGAGTCAGACCGCGTAAATAACTGCCGCCGCCCGCAAGCACTACTGTCCGGATTCCTGAACCCATATTCGATGATTGATAGTATTGAATTGCCTTACGAATCTCTCCCACCAGCACATTCATAACCGGATCTAATGCTAATTTTACTTTACCCTCTAACTGGGCGGGATCATACCCATACGCTCGTTTATATTCTTCTGCTTGCTGACCAGTAAGTCCCAAACCTTGTTGGATTGCACGAGTAAAGACAAGCCCGCCGGTTTGAATCGTGTAGGTAAGCATCATTCTGCCTGATTCCAAAATTAACACATCCGTTGATAACGCCCCCATATTCAAGACCACTACCCCCTGATCGGCCGGCAGCATCGATGCCATGGCGCGATGACAAGACAACAATCCTGTCTCTAAAGACACCAATTCTAATCCTGCCGTCTGAAATAACTGGCCAACGCGCTCAACCAATTGCTTTTTTGATGCCACCAATAAGACCTGCATTTTCTCGCCAACAGCGCCTTTTTTTGGTTTATAGAGTACTTGATACTCCAGCTCTACATCTTCCAAAGGTACAGGAATATGTTGTTCTGCCTCCCAATGAATTGATGAGGCGAGCTCGGCATCTGATAAGTAAGGCATAGACACGATGCTGGTATATGCCAATGATTCCGGCAACGCGACCGCTATTGGCTTATCCAAAAACTTAAATTCAGTCGCCAAACGTTGAATGCCTTCAGCCAGTTGATTAAACTGCACCTCTTCAGTGGGCAAAAATTGTCCCACCGGATTGTAAATTGAACCCACTTTGGTTAAGCGGGGAGAAGTAGGACTTCCTCCCAGCATTACTGCTTTGATTGCATATGAACCAATATCGACACCTATGACATTCATTACAAACTACCTCCCCCTGCAAATAACGCATAATCAAAAATAGATGAAACTGCGGGTTCTGCCTGGGTTACCTCAACCGCTCTGGTTTCCCCCGAAATATTTTGTGCTGTGGATGTATAGACTGTTTGTTGAGGTAAAGCTGCTCCTGTTAAGCTGGCTGTTAAATTTGTATCCCCAAACACCGCTTTAATCCGAGCGAGCGATATACCCGATGTAGGAATAGTTGTAGTACAGGTCGTACCCGAACAAGTAGCGTTTATAAACCCGCCACAACTATTACCATATGCCTGACGGGACAACGTATATGAAGCAGTAATAAAGGTAACTACGATAGCTGACTGGCAATTTCCTCCATCAGTCCAGGTTAAGGTTAACGAATTAACCCCCTCCATATTTAATTGGACGCTTTTCCCTCGCAAAATTGTACTGGAATACTGATCCGTCACCGTATTAGTGTTCACCGTTATAGTATTATTTGACTCAGTAAAAGGAGCATCATATCCACCCTGAAGTGCTCG
Organism: uncultured Pseudomonadales bacterium; assembly: GCA_964591645.1. Classification (GTDB taxonomy): domain Bacteria; phylum Patescibacteriota; class Microgenomatia; order UBA1400; family RBG-16-45-19; genus CAZKMY01. The sequence goes on from CAZQBH010000045.1 coordinate 4,226, forward strand.
TTCAATCCCTTTTTCCGCCGCATTAAACGCGTCACTTGATTCCGTTTCTTGACGGGCCGTCTTCACTTCCATAACTGACTGTGTCGCGATACCTAATCCAATTGTCATCAGAACCGCTCCTATCAACAACACCATCAATCCAGTCTGGCCACATAACACACGCTGATACTGCTTAAAGATC
>CAZQBH010000045.1:4416-9038 GCA_964591645.1 uncultured Pseudomonadales bacterium
ACCAATTAAATTTACCTATCGACGTCAATCAAGGTATTGAACGGATAGCTACCGTTGTTTGAAATACCTGATTTGTCGGATTATTTTGATCTCCACCCGTTAATGTCATTGATATACCCACTGTCCCAAAACTAAAATCGTCTCCCTCGTTACATGTAAACCTACCGGTTTCTACCGACACACCACCCGTCCCGCCAATCATGACCTGGTCATTAGCTAATAATTGACCAGCAGTCCCAAAACTATAAGTAATCGAAGATCCCTTTATTGGAAACGTAACAGAAACACCAGTTGGGTCACACACTGGTGCCGTAGTCGCGTTCCGTAATGTGCGTTCCATTGAAGCAATTGCATAATCTCCTTGCGTTTTTATGGCTGCCTGCGCTTTCGCTCGAGCACTTCCTTGCATCGTTGCAATAAATACCGACACGATCCCAATCGTCAAAAATCCCACCAACCCAGCCACCACCACCATTTCAATCAAAGTAAATCCTGGCACGTTGTTTTTTTTCATCATTTTGCCCATTTCGACAATTTCCCTTGTTGTGTCACCGTTGAATTTCCCCAGGTAACTGTGGCAGTAACCATTACTGTGTCAAGTTCTGCAGATTCAATCGTAATTGTACGTTTATATTTTTCATTCAAGTTTGTTTGACAATCCGAAGAATCCCCCACTAATTGTGTTACATCATCAGGAAAAGTATATAAACAATACACACCGGGTCTGTTCACGTCATTAAATCCCCATTTATTCCGTTCGGACATCAACCACTCCAGCCCTTCTTGAGCCAAACGAGTGGCGACCACGCGTTCTTTGGCTAATCGGTTTCGGGCCACACTCGCCGTCACTACACTCGCCAATGCTGTTAGTGACGTGACCAAAATAAAGGCGACGACCATCACTTCAATCAATGAATCTCCATTTACCAGTTTTGGTTTATTGCGTTTTGACAACACTCATCCCTCCCGCCGATGTTACTGTTATGGTGTATACAAACGTTGCTGCTGTATTACGTACCGTAATGGTGGCAGCGCTGGATGTTCCTCGACCTAATGGATGCATGTCAAAATGAGTAAACGTGGCCGGGGTAAAACCTATCACCACCTTATATTTTGATAAATCCAATGTTTGGTGCAGTCGGTCTGTTTGACCTTGACACAATATGTTTGCTGACACAACGCTGCCTGATAACGTTACCCTAATACCTAGATAGGGATTTGCTCCGCACAAATCGCTTTTCATCCCTGAATCTACATCTTTTTGCCAGACCCGCAATTGGGTAACCAATTCATTAGCCGCTTGTTCCACCTTAGCCCGATCATTCATTTTGCTGTATGAAGCAATTCCTGCCGCCAACAACACTGCCATGATTGTTATCACCACCATAACTTCAATCAAAGTAAAACCAAAAGGGGATTGTTGGGCAGTGGTACGCATAATATCAAGGGTTCGAAATAGTTAAATTACCCACTTCGTCTGATTCAAGATCATACGTAATCGTATACGTTGCGCCATCGCTATCATATTCGTAACCCTGTTTTGTTTGGGGATCGACAATCGTTTGTCCCGACAAATACGAATTCAAAACCGTTCCGTTGGCCCATTGTCCAGTTGTTGGATATCGACCAGTGGCACTATCCGTCTTGTACATTTCCAGTGCTGACCGCAGTTGTTGTACATCCGCCTGCCGCCGACTATCTCGTGCCTTCGCATTAGCTGACCGATAACTCGTAAGTCCGACAGCGGACAGTATGCCAATAATCGCAATCACTACTAATAATTCGATCAGTGTAAAACCTTTTTTTATCGTCATAAATCTCCTCCTTATTGCGCGTTTTCTATACAGTAATGTGTTTTTGCCTCAGCGCCAAAAACACAATCAACCCCGCTATTGGCATAATTAGTATCATTTTCTGTATCTGCGCACGCACAATATCCCTCCGTTGTATTTGTAACGATATATCCACTCGCTGCAATTGCCCCCTTTGGAAAAATAGCAGTATCACCAAACATGGTATCTATTGGTGCATAATCGCCATGCTTGGCGTAATACACCTCAAACCCATTTTGTATTGTTTTCATGTCTTGAATCCGTCGGGCATCGCGGCCTCGAGTCAATGATTTGGTATATGCCCCGCCACCAAGCGTCGCCAACGCCCCGACAATCACCATTACCACCATAATCTCAATCATTGTAAAACCACGTAGTTTTTTCATATGTCCCCCTTGTTTCCACTATACCATTGTCATCACCTTGGCTGCATTACCACTTGAATTTTCTGGATCGCTGAATCAGCCAATGAATTTCCCTGAGAGTCTTGAGCCAAGAGTTGTGCGGTGTACACACAGCGAGATGAGAAACAGGTATAGTCATGCGTTATCTTTTTTTCTTTGGCAGACAAACTATCGCTGACCGTTTTGTCTCCAAAATCTATTACCACCTCTTTTACTTCATCATCATAATCAGCTACTTCAAATCCAAAAGCTACGGTAGCTTTTGCGCCATGTAACTGAACGATACGATTAGATGTATTTAAGAGGGGATCGGTATTAAAAAACAGTACCAACGGGCGTTTGTGGCATTGTTGATAGCAAGTAGTAGTGCAATCGCCGGTATGAACCTGATACCCGCTGCCTACCTCAGTGGCTGTATCGCAACAGCCAAACCCCCAGTCAGTACAACGGGCTTGCGCTGGACTGGCCCCGCCTATCGTTAATTGTTGCGGTTCCCAATTTGACCCGACTACCCCGTTAAAATAACCAACCGCAACCGATGCTGTTTTGTATTGTAACTGTACCCAGGTATCAGCCATGTCTGTATCTTTTGCAGAAATTTGTATCCCTGATCCATACAAACGTTTTACTCCCCCAAACAAAGTTTTAGTTACCAGCACTTTACCAGCCGAGCCATCGGTACAAACAGTTTCGATTACATATGAAGTATCGCTCTCAAATCGAAGCTGATAGGCTGCTACCGAACTATTTACACAACTGTTCACGCCATTCCCCTTGACGGTCATTCGCCGTGTCAATGCTATGTCTTGTTCCAATCGTTTGTCAGCAATAAGTAAGATAGCTCGCTCGCTCAAAAGCCAAAACAACCCTCCCGCTACTACAATACCGAGTATGCCGCCAAACACCCACTTAAAGATTCTCATACCTCTATCATGTCAAAATCTACACCTTACCGCAACAATAACCCATACCATTCTACAATTCGATTTCCCCATACCAGAGCTGTAAAGGTGCCCAGCACCAAAAAAGGGCCAAACGGAATCTGTTGTTTCATTTTCCTTTTCTTGGTAATCAGCAAGATTGTACCTACTAGGGCTCCACTGCAAAAAGCGAACAATATCCCCACGATTGTCCGAGGCCATCCCAACAGCCAACCAATACTGAGTGCCAGCCATACATCACCCATACCCATTCCTTTACCCCGGGTAACCAATGCCAACAACCAAAGAAATAATGCTGCACCCAAACCGCTCAACAAAGCCAATCCCAAATCTTCGCCCTGCATTGCCCCCATCATGGTCAAATAGCCGCGATAGGCCAAAGCCAACCCCGCCAATCCCACCAACGCATTGGTTGGCATCAGCATATAGAGGAAATCAGAAATCAAAATGACTAGAAGCAATATTCCAACAATCAGCCAAAACACCGGTTGAACAAATTGCAATGGTTTTTGGGTTAATTGAAAGAAAAACGATCCCATTCCATACCACCACAAAAATAAACAGCCCACCACAAATTCAACCACCGGATGCTGCACTGAAATTCGTTTTTTACAAAACCGACACCGCCGACCCAACAAAATATAAGAGAGCAGGGGAATATTGTCGTACCAAGGGATCTGTTTATGGCAATGATCGCAGCGGGACCGTCCGCGTACCCAATCCTCACCCCGAACCGTCCGTTCAATGACCACATTCACAAAACTGCCCACAATTGTCCCGACAATAAATACAAATAAAGACATTATCAAAATCATTATTTAAGTATACCAACAATGACTCCTCCCCGGATACCACTTCGTTTTATCCGGGGTTTCCTTAATGATTTCATGAGAATTCACTAGTGATATCGGTTCCTTTATCTTTCAAGCCTTGCCGCTCCACATACTTTCTAATTTGGTCCTCATTCAAACCAATCGTGCTGACGAAATAGCCAACACTCCAAACACTCCCTTCATCACTCATCTTGTTAATGAATGGGAATCTTCGTTGGAGGTCAGCACTCGTATGACTTTTGAGTTGTTGAATACAATAGGCAAGGCTTACAGTTGGAGGTAGCTCGATAATTAGATGCACATGATCTTGGTCCGTGTTAACGCTATGGTAGTACCAGTTGGGATGAGATTTCTGTAGCTTGTAAAGGCTTTTAACAAACTCCACCTTAACGTATTCCTTGAGAATTTTCCTTCTATACTTGGTTCCCCAGACTATGTGGTATTGGGTCTGATAGACCGAGTGATTGAGTTCTCGAATTCTCATGGGAACAGCTTACACCGCCTTCGGCGGTGTGCGCCATTCTCCCCGCACTCACCGCTCAGGTGCTTACACACTTGAGCTCAAATGGAAAATCATGCGGGGTTTTCTGCAGCGGAAACAAAAACCCCGTC
>CAZQBH010000046.1:0-8998 GCA_964591645.1 uncultured Pseudomonadales bacterium
AACATCCAATGGAGGATTAAAATGGCACTTCCGAAAAACCGTAAGGCTGTACAGGCTCTTTTGAGCCAACTAGAACGATTGATCCTTGGAAAAAAAGTCGCCGGATCATTCTGCGACGACACTATTCAACACGGCGATGCCGTTGCGGTGGCCATTATTCCCACCGGTGACACCAATCCCGGACAGGAAATAAAATGGCATCTTTGGTTAGTTAAAATGGAAACGCACAAAAGCGGATACTTGTATAGTGGTCTCTCGCTGTTTGTAAAACCCGCTGTACTTGACGAAATGTTTGATGCGTATTTCGCCGGTCAACTGCCTGAAAACCCCTACAGGCTGGATATCGATGGTGCAGAACGGGTATACTTAGAGCTTCCCATTGCCGTCTGCATCAGCGAAAACTCCGAAGTATTGCGGTTTTCCTTCAGCTTCGGCCGTGAACAGAAATTTGCCCAAAAGCTCGATGAAGCATGTTGGAATCACCATTCCTACGTTCCATCTCGAAGCAATGATTTCCAAACCCTTCTCCGCCTACTGGAAGGCATTAAGCCCACCGTATATCGTGGCGGAGCCGATCCTGAGTTGCCGTACGAAAGTGAATGGCTCCTGGATTACAAAGTTGCTCTGGAAATTGCCAAAAAAGCCAAGTTTGTACTCATTCAGTGTGCCAGCTATGTAGACAACCAGCACGGACAGGCGCTCACCAACGGCTGCGTGGTTTTCGTCAAAGCCGTCTAAGAATTCGTTTTCGGCCAAAACCAAGGAGAAAAGTATCATGGAAACCGGAAAAGTAAAAGTGTTCTTTCCCGACAAGGGATATGGTTTTATCGAGCCGGACAAGGGTGGAAAAGATGTCTTTTTTCACTATGAAAAAGGTCGGCCTATCATCCCTGGAAAAAACCAACCTGAGTTTTCTGATGAGGACATGCTTACCGAACACGTCATTGTAATGAAAAAACCTCAACCAGGTAACCGGGTTTGTTTTATCAGGGATAATGGCCCAAGAGGACCGTATGCGAAAGTGTGGGGATGGAAATCCAGCTATAACCAAGCTGTTGCCGTCATCGCCAATCGCCCCGCATTCATCGTCTATCGCGTGTTGGAAATTACCAACACATTCGGTCAACCAGAACCAGAGCCGAAAGTTATTTGGGAGGGAGATAACCTGGATGATCTGATTAAAAAATACCCGCTTCCTAAGGGGTACTACTCAAAAGGTTCAGACCCGCTTCGATCCTATTTGAGTGACTTGGAAAACCGGACGTATGTCCGTCACTGGTTTGAATGTCAAACGGGGAACGATTGGGTAATAATCGAAGATCCTCGTTATCAAGCCTAAAGGAGAAGGCTTTTCTGACATCCGCATGTATCTGCATAATTTAAACCTGGTTGGTTGGAACCACCTGTGGGCATTAGCTCATAGACCCCAACCACCAGGTATTTTTTTTAAAAAGATTACTCTTTTGGATACTGTACTACTTGTCGGTTCAAGTTATTCGGATCAGGTATCATCCACTCTGGTGAAACTTGGACCCATCCATTCGCAAGCAGCTGCATTACTAGTTCCTCAGGAGACTGCAAAGGTTCTAAATGCTCATTGTCTTCGCGAGACATTTCATCCGACAATGGCTCCAGAGATAGATCAAATCCAAAACACTCACACGTTTTTCTGAGATTAAACATAAGCCGGTATTCTACCACTTGTGGAGCCTAGATTGGGGATCGAACCCAAGACCTCAGTCTTACCAAGACTGTGCTCTACCAACTGAGCTATCTAGGCACAAACATATTTTAGTATCGAATCAAACGTGCTCTACCTGCCTCGACTCGCAATACTCATCGATGCGAGGCGGGCCAACTGATCCGCCTACGGCGAGACAGGGCTATCTAGGCATAAGCGCAATCTTATCAAAATAATAACAAAACACAAATACACAAATGTCAAACGTTAATACACATCTTCATGTTTGCCAATATGGTAAATATAGATCCAATTCTTTTCAACAATGACAAGCATTCGGATACTTTTATCAATTGATATTGACCAATATTCGCTTGCTTCTAACTTATGCAGTCGTAAAGAAGGATGATGAATATCCTTTTGTAACAGCAGTAGCTGTTTGCTTACTTTATTTTGAAGAGTTTGATTTCCCTTAACACACTTTTTATATTCCACTTCAAATGAATGAGTGAAACGTAATTCCATAATCTACATTGCCAGCTTTTTTAAATAGTCATCCAACTCTTCCTCGTTTACTACGGTCGTAAACTTTCCGTCTATAATCTCTTCTTGAGCTTGATCATATAACGCTTGATCACGAGCGATTGCTTTGATAGCACGAGCGTTGGCGAAATATGTCGCCATCAACATACGGATAAAGTCCTGTAAACTGATACCAATCCGCTTCGCCTCCCCTTGAGCATTTCGCCACATGCCCTCAGGTAAATTTAACTTGATCGTGGGTGAATAACTCTGTGTGTTCATGCCCTCATTATAGCACATTTATGGTACATATTTGTACCACTCCCAAACCAAAACCTATTCCTCAATGCCACGTTCAAACCCATACATGACAACAGGTATCGTATACTTCTACAATCAATTCATGATTACTTACTACTACAAATCACTTAAAAACACTAAGTTGCGAACAGTCGACAGCTATCGCAAAGGTGCGTTAACCGTTGTAACTCAAGCTACCCAAGAAGATCTCTTACAGATTGCTGATCTGACTAATCTTCAAACCAACGACCTCAAAGATATTTTTGATTACCAAGAAATCCCCCGTTTGGAAATCGTGGACGGAGTCCACATTGTCGTCCTTCGGGAGCCAATCGCCAATCAAACTACCCAGCACACACAAGTCATCATGCTTATTTTGGCCAAATCCAATCTATTTATTATTTCTCCTTCAGAAAATTCCATCGCTCTCTCTTGGGCAAACAAGGATCGCATCACTACCCAAACCACCAAACTCCTCATTTCATTCCTCATTGCCATCAGTGAACAGTATCGCCTCAATATTAACAATCTACAGCGTCAAGTATTTGAAGTGAAAAGTCGTCTTCATCAAGCCACCAATGCCGATATCCAAAAACTGATTGAGCACCAAAACATTTTGGATGAATATCTATCTGCTCTCCAACCCATGCAGCAAATATACGCCACTCTTGTCTCTGGTAAAGTTATTCAGCTTTATGAAGAAGACAATGCCCTCTTTGAAGACAGTCTCAATTCAATTACTCAATCAGCTGATGTTTGTCGCACCAATTTAAAAAGTATTGAAGGCCTGCGTGACGCGTTCCAAATCATTTTTACGAATCGATTAAATGAAACAGTGAAATTTCTTACCTCTGCTACCATTATTCTCACCATTCCCACGATTGTGGCCAGTCTCTTTGGTATGAATGTCACCCTCCCCTTCAATGACCATCCCGCTGCTTTTTTACTAGTGCTTGGCATTGCCACCAGTATTTCTGTTGGCTTAACATTGTTTTTTCGTCAGAAAAAATGGTTTTAATCCACTAAAAACCCCACAAACACGGTGTATTGAGGACGATTTCCCCGGAAGTTCCAGGTGGGTGAGCTGTCCTACTTTGCCAGAGGCTTCGCGGGAACGCGCTCTCCCTGCAATCGTTGAATTTGTAGAGGAAAAATGTTCCTCATCCATCGATGCTTGTAGGGCAGGTTCATTATGTCAATCAGACAGAATCTGTCAATGCGGACTACTACTTAATTAGTAGCAGTTAACACCAACAACCACCTTCGGAGATGATCCAACTACTCCCATAATACCCCACTGATGCAAATGAATACCACCCTCTGTCATCTCCCTCCTAAACTAGGAGGGAGACAGGAAAGAGTGGTACAACAATCTTATTTCAGCGACAATGACTGAAGATATGCCTTAAACCCTTCACTTACTTCCGGATTCTTAAGAGCAAACTCCACCACTGTTTTGAGATATTCCAGCTTATTCCCGGTATCCCGGAATACGCCGCCCTCAATTGATTTCGCCAACACTCGTTTGCCGTCTTTGAGCATCAATCGCAAGGCATCCACGTAATAAAATTCGCTACCAGCCGGTAATTCAGCCAAGACTTGAGATAAATAGTCAAAAATATCCGGAGTGAACACAAATCCAGACAACGTAGCAAAGTCAGAAGGAGCTTTGTCCTTGCCTGGTTTTTCAATAATCTCGGTCGTATCAATCACGCCCGGTTCAACTTCCGTCCCGCCGACGAATCCGTACCGGTCATAGTCTGCGTCACTTTTCGCCCGTAACGAGGCGAGTACCGAACATCCATATTTTTCATAGGTAGCGATTAATTGTTTAAACCGAGACGGTTCAGCGGTAATAAAGTCATCACTCCAAGTGTAGATAAACGGTTCATCTCCCACGATATCCTTAACATTAATCAGCGGGGTTCCATTTCCATATGGCCCTTTTTGCCGGACGTAATAAAAATTGGCCATTTCTGAAATATGCTGAATCGATTCCAATAATGGCCGCTTCTTTTCGCCACCCATCTTCAAGTTTTCAATCAAATCCGTTGACGGAGTATCGAAGTGGTCTTCGATCGTCCGTTTGTGATACCCCGTCACCATAATAATGTCGGTAATCCCGGCATCTACCAATTCTTCCACCACGTATTGAATCACCGGTTTATCAACAATCGGCAGCATTTCCTTTGGCATGGCTTTTGTCTGAGGCAAAAACCGGGTCCCAAACCCTGCCGCAGGGATCACCGCTTTACGAATTTTTTTGAAATCAGACATGAATCTCTCCTTTTAATTTCTGACTTATGAATTAAGACTTCAGACTTATGACTTCAGACTCATCACTAAATACTCTACACCATTTACACATCATATTTCATCATACTAAATCATTTTTACAATTCATATCTGTTTTACTGATGCTGTAGCATATATACATATGGATGGTTCTCCGGCAGAAACGCCTTCTCCACTAGCAATAGAATACGTATACGGTCAACCTGGGCCTGAATTTCAAGATACATACAATGATTTTTTGGAGCACAAAGTTCCACTCCCTCCTATTGGGCAACTCGATCCCGAAGCTCAACAATTTTTGTCTGATATTCAAAAATTGTCCCCGGAAATTTTCCAAAACGCATGTCGGTTTATCGACCATCATTCCCGAAATCTGGAGGGCTCCCTCAATGTAGACGAGGGTATCCCCGTCTTCTATAAATCGTTTTATGCGCTGGAACCTTTTATTCACAATCCTGATGCATTAAAGGCAATTTTTGCTGCCGATCAACAAATACCTGATGATTTCCATGAATTAGTCGACGCACTCTACAGCCTTAAACTCGAATACCGTTTTGAACCAAACGATCAATCCACCGATGAAACACTGACCAAACAAGCAGCAGAGAGCCTTATTCCCGTACTGCTCGAACATACCAGCAAAACCATCGTAGACGGTTCATATAACCCAGAAATAACCAAATTAGGTCTAGCCTGTATTGCTCATTTAACCGGAAAATTATGTGGCAAAGACTTTTCTGAGATTCCTTTATACGACGAAACCACTCTGTGGCAGAAACTTGATACCTATGCACGTACCCATGAAAACGAACAGTCGTTTTTAATGCTATTAAAGCCTGTTTTAGATTACCTTAGATCTAACTCCACGGAGCCAATGAGCCAAACTGATAATCGTACAGACAAAGAGTATTTTTATCAAAAATTAGGTCCGTGGCTCAACAGTGTTGCTGCAGAAATTACTGGCAGTACCGAACAAGAAATAATGAGATATCAAGATATTTTGCACTGGCTCGTTACTACTCAAAAAATCAAACCTGGATTTTCTTGGATCGACTTGGGCAGCAACGATAGTCAGCGGATTCTGTATCCCTTAATTCATTATGCTGATGATGTTCTTGAGTGCAAGCCGGACAAGATCATTCCCGTGGATTTACTGGAATTCCCCCAATCTAGCGATCCCCGGGAAGAAAGGGTGACTACTGACTTTACCTCGGAAGAATTTTGGAGACAACTACCGACCAAACTAAACCATCCCCAACAACCAGCATTAATTACCATGAATTGGTCAGTTTTACAGGATTTAAGACAAACGGAAATACTTGATTTTTTGGATCTGCTTGCTTCAAATTTGCCAGAAAATTCCATTGTCATTACCGATATTGCTGCCGGATACGAAAGAGAGATCATGCAGTTTGCTCAAACACGTCCTCAGTCAAACCCAGGATACATTAAAAAAATATTTCCCAGCTCCGAGGGGCCGGTTAGTTCAACCTTTTTTATCAGTAGACCGGGAAATCATTTGATTACATTTGCAGAAAAAGGTATGGTTCTCTTGAACCCTTCCACTGCCAATCCTATCCCTCAAGTCCCACCAGAATACCAGAGTAATTCTGGTCAACCGCGACGGACCATGGTCCATCAACTAGTTAGGCATCCGTTACCGGCGTTGTATCCGAATGAAGCAGGGCCAGTTTAAGGATACTCTTAATTGTTTGAGCAAATGGTTGATTTTCAATAATCAAACCCACAAATTCATTTCGTTCAAAAGAAAGCATAGCGATTTTGTTTTCATACACGTCAATTTCAGCCGGAAGCGGGTATTTTTCCTTATTCACCAAGACTGTCTGGCGTAATTGCTGTTCATCATGTAGCTTGATCTCACGAGCCTGTTTTGAATCACTTACCAACGAATAGGCAAACAAGTTATGTTTAACTCGTAATGGAATCAGATCTTGAAGAATATGCTTGGGAAATACCGAATCAGCCTTTTCCAAATCCACACACCCATAGACTGGTTCGTCTTTAGCTGAGTAAATATCACTAAATACATTTTTAATCCCCTCTTCTCCCTCATAATAACGAATCGTTGGTTTGTTTACCGCCATGGTATAGCTCGTTTTCAAAACCGGCATCAACTGGCCCAGCAACTGCTTGGTTTGATTGATCGATTGATACTGCTCGTTTAATAAATCTTCTAAATGATCAGGCGAAGCTGCCTGATACCATTGAATACTATCTCGCAAAAACGGTACCACCAGTTTCTTTCTCACCAGAGATTTCAGCAAAGTATAGGTATTTTTCTTTAAGCCCGTTTCTTTCTCAATACTTGAGGCGGCCAACTCTCCTTTTTGAAGTAATACGTCGTAAACAACCCCTTCTTTATCAGATAACCCAATAGATATGTATAACTGTTTCCGAAGTCGATTTACTTGATTCATAACTCTAGAAAATATACCACCAATTAACCTGGTAGTCAAATAGTTTTGACTATTATCTGATTATATAGTCAAACACCATTGACATAAACATATTATAGGCTTATAATACCCGCACTCTATACCACAAGCCGGTTAAGAGTACATGCACCTTAAAAGAATCGATACAAGCCTTCCCTTTTCATCCACTCAGGAGACAATCATGAACGACAAAACGGACGTAAAAATTGCAGTTAATGCAACCCCCCTACTGCGCATCGCGTCGGCAGTACTAGTGTTGGGAGTCATCTGGACTTTGCCTTTTTGGGGCGAGTTAGCCGATAGCATGATCCGATTTTTCGGACAGGGCATACGATCTATATGGGAGTTGCATATAAATCTGCCACTTGTCCTTGATAATCCGCTCATACATCTGATCATCGCACTGGCTACTTTCGTCTCGCATCTTGTTGTATCTATAGTAGCCAGCTTGGTTATTTTTATTTTCCTCAACGGATGGTTAATCCTTGCCAAATTTTCACTCTTTGGTAAGTGTAACCTTTTTCCTTTGAGGGAAAGAACAACGTTCTATGTCACCATATTTTTGGTGTCTTTGGCGTTAATCATAATTTTGGCTGCTGCTCAGAACCGCATTTGACAAATCGAATTCACCTACAGGAGACAATCATGAACGACCAAGCTAAGCACTACCTCATGCACGTATGTATTTTCGTTATCACCATTCTTGCGGTGATTATCGCCCACCTCCTCACCCCCCTGGTAACTACTTCAACAGTACAACCAGGAGAATCACTCAATGTGACCAGAACCGTGTCAAAGGGTACCAAGATCGACATCATGGCCGATCATGGGTATAAGATTTTGGCATACTCAGAAAGCCCATTCAGCATCCATAAAGATTCCGAGGGAATCCTGATGAATGGAATTCAAGATAACCAAGAAGGGCTTTGCTCTATCCGTAAGTTCTGCACACAGGAAGAAGTTGTAGGTTCACCTATGGAGAATCGGCAACTGTTTCACATCAAAGCAACTCGTGCTGAAAAGCCCCTCAGGTTGTTGATTTATCCGTTATCAGTCAGGAATCAAGACCAAATCTACTGGGTCAAGTTCACATTGGCGCCAACGACGGTTACTGTCGTCAGATGGTCGCTCTTTCTGGCCATCTGGTGCTTTTTTTGGCCCACCCTCACCCGCCCAGTAATCGGCCACTTCAAACGAAAAGACTTGTAGTCGTTTCCCCTCCCTCCCGAAGATTTAAACCCTGGTTGCCATCGGCAGCAAAGCTTAATTCTAGGGAGGGTATTTTTTTAGATACCCTCTTGGTTCTGCGTGCAAGTCTTGATATAATGCCAACCAAGATGCAGACACCAAATCCTTTAAACCAGGGGAATTCTGTTGTTGCTTTCATTCGCCAAGTGCGCGATGAACTCAACCAAGTCACCTGGCCTACTAAACAACAAACAACCCGGTTAACCACCATCGTCATTGTTGTCACTTTAGTAGTAGGTGCCTACCTCGGCGCTCTCGACTACGCCTTTACTAAGTTAATGGGACTAATAATATAAAGTACGGAAGGTAAATAAAGTATGGAAAGTATAAAAGTATAAAACTTCACTACCTCCCATACTTCTATACTTCAATTACCTCTTAAAACGCTATGCCAACTAAAAAAGCCGCTAAAAAAACCGTCAAAACCACTAAAAAACCAGCTAAAGAAAAAGTGGTCAAAGCTGTCGAAGCCGAAAAACCCGTTTCCGCGGAAGAA
>CAZQBH010000047.1:0-8946 GCA_964591645.1 uncultured Pseudomonadales bacterium
CGAGGCGAAAGCGGAGGCGACGAATGCCGATCGCTGACCTTTCGTTGCCGACCCCGTCGCCGGGCGGAACCAATTTCTCCACGATCCTGCTGAATATCCGCCAGACGCTTTCGGATCGTTGCAACGTCGTGCTCGATTACGTCATGCTCGGGGCCGATCGCCCGCGAGTTTTCAAGCATTCCCAGATGGATAAAGTCTTGCGGGTTCGGCCATTGCGTCGGACTTCGCCCTACCCGAACAACGACCCCGGCGCCGGTCGGCTCGGGGATTTGAAAGTCCGAAACATCGCGGTCGATTGTTACGCCCGGTCGTCGTCCGACGTGACCGGAAACGATCTTGTCGCGCTGACCAACGAGACTTACGGGTTGCTGAAACTCGAAGACCTCGTTCTCAACGCACTTGACCAGCACACGCCGTACTACACCGACGATGCGGACAACAAGATTCCGCTCGTGGTCGAACCGATGCGCGAAACGTACACGGACGACCCCAACCGTCCGCAGCCAATCGACGGGTTCCTTGACTCGACGATCTACTTCGAGTTGACGTACATCCCACTTTACAACACCAGTTACGAGTAGGAGATTCGCCCTGTCCGCCTCGGTCGGTTCGCTCACGTTTGCTGGTGTCTCCGTCGCTCTCTGGGGTGTGAACGGCTTGCCGCGTCGTGTGGCGATGTCGATCTCCCTCGATGAACTCAAGCCGTTCTCGCGGATCGACACGCTGAACGGGCTGAATCTTCAGCATCTCGAACTCCCCGACACACCGCCTGACACGATGGACCCGGAACCGGGCGTCCTGCGCTGGCCTCGGGACGCGAGTCGGTGGGCGACGTGCTATCTCATCGTTTCGGGCGACGACCTGAAAACGATCCGTGCCAGCCTATCAGCAGGCCGCGCGACGTTCTTGATGGCGGACGGAGCGAGCGGCCACGAAATCCGCACGGAAATGACGCTCCTCAGCGTTCGCCCGCTGTTCACGGCCGTTTCGCAGGCGCCGCCGAACGCCTTCGGCACGCCGAGTAGCACTTCCACGACGACGACGAATACCTCGTCCACGACTTCCACGACCACGACGACGCCGTGTACCACCACGACTTCCTCAACGACCTCCACTTCCACGTCCACCACGACGACGGGGACCGGCACTTCCACCACCACAACCACCTCCTCTACATCCACGACGACGACCTCAACTCCCGCTCCACTTCCGACGGACTTGTATCTCCTCACTTTGGTCGATGAGCGGTTTTGGTGGTGGTATAAACCCGTCACGATCAGCGAAAGCAACCTGACTTCGTGGGACACGCTCCTCACGCAGATCGCGAACGCCTTGGGCGTGGCGATCGTTCAGGACACACCCGTTGAGTCGGCGTACCTCGCGCCGACAAAGCGGTGGATCACGAGCAAGGCGCCAGCGTGCGTGATGCTCGATGCTGTCGCCTACGCGCTGAATCGCCGCGTTGTTCGACGGATTGACGGCAGCGTTCGATTGGAAGCGTGGCTTCCGGCCGCTCAGTGGGCGAGCCTCCAATACGACAACTACGCGAACACGCTCAAGGAACGCACGGGCGGCGGTCGGCTCTGGATGTCCGACGTTCAGCGGTCGGTTCCGGCTGGCCTGGATGTCACGGTCGGCAAGACGATCGCGGGCGTTCCGCAAGGCGACCTCTATTCGCTCAACGAACCGCTCTCCACGCTGAACATCGCGCAGTACGGCGGATTCACCGGCGTCTCGGGGATGACCGGGCGGTTCACCGCCGACGCGATCGCGACCTACGTCGCCAGCGGATCGCCGTTGCCATCGAATCTTCCGGCCCTGAACACGCTTGCGGCGCAGGCGGCGCAGGACTGGTACGGCTGGCGACTCGCCGATGAGGACGTTCAGTTCGCCGGGACGATTCCGCTGTTCCCGACCGCGTGGTGGGATGAAGTTCGCTGGTCCTTCAACGCGACCTCGCGAACGGTGACGACGCGATGCGTGGCGCCGCCGCTCTGGAATCCGAACACCTACGGGTATTTCCCGGTCGGATCACTCTCGTCCACGACCGCGACGACGCCGACAAAATCCGGCAAGGATTGCTCGGGGACGATTTGCGAATGGGAATTGGACGTAAACCGCATCTGGCAAAACATCTCGAACCAGTGCTGCAACGGGTGCGGATGCCCGGCACCGGGTCCAGATGTTTGCCCGGACGATTACGGGTGCGGTCGGACCACGACCTACTGTTACGCTGGGTTCGCATCGCAGTCGGTCGGAGCACAATGTACGTCCACGACGACGAATACGACCGGAACGACTTCGACGACGGTCACATCGGCGACGACTGTGACGACGACGACAAGCAGTGGCTTGGGGTGCTCGAACGGATGCACATGGGCAAATATTCCATTCGTCGGTTACATCAAGACCAGTGATCCATGCCCGGCGTGCTGCCCGTGCGCGGAGGTCACGGCGGCCTACGACCCTTGCGCCGGGGACATCACGACGCCGTGCTCCGTTCAGCCGGTCCCGTGCAGCCCTCCCGAATACACCTGTTCGGGGACATGCTACTGGCTGTGGTCTACTACTCCTGGATATAAGCGATGGGTGATTGATCCACTGCGAGGCGGGTGTTCTCAAAACGGAACCTTCTACGCTTGCACCTGTGATGCCCCGTCCGTGCCGGGCATTGAGTGCGGAGATCCGGCGACAACGAAATGCTACGTTCCGCCGTACCAGTGCGGCGGCGCCTGCGAGTGGGTTTGGTGGGATGATCTTGGCAACCCTGATGCGACGGGGTGGGTTGGCTTCTGTGACAAGTGCAATTCTGTGACCGACCCGGATACCGGAACGGAATGGCTACCAGAAACGCAATGCGGTTGCTACCAAGAGCCGGATTTTCAAGGTTCTGGATGCGGCACGCAAGTTGTGCTTACGTCTTGTGGGGCGCAACCTCCCGGACCACCCCCGCCTCCACCACCACCGCCCCCTTGGACCACGGCGACGAGTTCGACTACGACCACGACGAATACGACCGCTCTTTGCGGCGGAAATTGCCAGTGGCGTGGGTATCTCGGCGGGAGTTGGACGATCCTTTCCGTCTGCCCCGGCGCGTCGTGCTATTGTGCCGAGCCGTTCTACCCGTCGGAGAGTGATTGCGACATCGTAGAGACGCCGTGCTTTGAAGGCACGACGACATCGACGACGACGAGTACCAGTACGACCACGACGACGACAAATACGCTCACCACCACGACAACAACCTCGACGACGACCACTACGACGACAACCTGCTACACGACCGAAGGATGGTACTGTCTCGGACTGTCAGGCGGCGGACCCGCGTGTGGTCCCGGCAAAATTCGCGATTGCGTCTTCGGATGCCCGCCGATCGGCTTGGCGTGCGGTGGTCCTTACGCGACCGAAGCGGAGTGCAACGAATCTTCCGCGTGCGGAACGTACTGCTGGCAATCGGGCGTCTTCCCGTCGGCGTCGTACTTCTGTTCGCCGCCGCTTCCTGGTGGTGTCGTGTCGCAAGTGTCTGGCCCGTATCCCGATACGGTGACGTGCGAGGCAGAGTGCGCGGCTGAAGAGATTTGGTACTGCGTCAACGCTTCGGTTTGCAGCGGTCCGGGATTTGACGGGTGCCTTCAAGCGTCGGACATCCCGCCGGGATACGCGATTTGCTCGGGACCGTACACGTCGGAAGGAGATTGCAATAACGTCTGCGATCCGACGACGACGACCACTTCAAGCACGACCACAACGACGACCACGACTTCGGGCGATTGCTGGTCCGGGTCCGGGTACTACTGCTGCAAGGACGCTTTCGACAACTACTTCTGCGGGAACTACCCGACCGCGCCCGCGTGTCCGCCACCGGATTACTCGTGCGTTGGTGGTCCATACCCGGACGAAGGGCAGTGCATTGCGGTTTGCGGGGTTTAATTGAGGTATTTTCAACGGGGGAAACGGGGATGAAAAGTCTGACCGTCGGAATGGCCACGTTCCGGGACGCGACACGCGCTCGATGGACTGCGATCACGTCGCTCTTGGCTCATCCACTCATCAAAGAAGTGGTGATCGTGAACAACGATCCGGGCGGACCGGGTTCACAAGAATTGCAGTCCGCCGCCGGAAGCGATCATCGCGTCAAGTATTTCGAGTACGACGGGCCTTCGAGCACGTCGCAGCCTCGGAACGCGGTCTTTGAGCACGCGACGAACGATCACGTCATCTGTGTCGATTCGCACGTCTTTCTCCTCCCCGGCGCCGTGGACGCACTGGCAAAGTTCTACGCGGAGATGGGCGAGGATTGCCAAGACCTGATCCACGGCCCGATGTGGACCGAACGCGGGACGCTCTACGCCACGCACTTCAACGACCAGTGGCGAGCGGAGATGTGGGGGACGTGGGGAACGGCGTGGATCGCACCAAACGGAACCCTGTTCTCGCCCTACACGCCGGGAGCGAATGAAATCGCCTTCCTGTCGATGCCGTGGCCGCAGAAGGACATCACGACGGACGACATCGGGATTCCGTCGGTTGGCGGATGGGCCGCGCACGAACGGACGCTGGAGTCCTACGGGTGCGTCCGGGCGAACGATCAAGGCAAGCCCTTCGAGATTCCCGGGACCGGGTTCGGCGCCTTCGCCTGTCGGAAGGACGCATGGCTTTCGCGGCCGTTCCATCGCGATATGCGGGGCTTCGGCGGCGAGGAACTGAGCCACCATTGCGGCGTTCGGAAGGCCGGTCGGAAAGTTTGGTGCGTCCCCGAATTCAAGTGGTGGCACGACTTCTATCGCGAGGGGATTCCGTATTCCGCCTCGACGTGGGACAAGGTGCGGAACTACTACCTTCAGTTCAAGGAATACGGGCTGAAGATGGCCCCGATCATCCAGAACTTCATCAAGGCTGGCGCGGTTCGGGATTCGGAATGGGAGCGGTACTGGAAGGACCACAAGGGCAACCCGATGGGCGTCCACGAGTGGATTCGCCCCTACGTCGTGTCCGGGACGATGCCCCCGTACTCGGAACTGTTGGAGCACACGATCACGACGCGGAAACTCAACCAGACCGAGTGGGATCAGATGCAAGCGGGGGCGGACTGGCCTCGAACTCCCGTCACCGGCCATGTCCCCAAGGACCGGAAGGCGTTCAACGTGAGCGACGAACAAATTCGAGCAATGCTGGCGGAAAACGAACGGCTCTATCCGAACGGGAACCTCACGGAGATCGTGAATGCACCGGCCGAACCCGTTCCGTTCACGCCTGCCGAACCGAGTCCCGCGCTGGACGTGCTCTATCAGCAAAAGTGCGCCGAAGAGTCGGACATCAACGAGCACCTTCCCCGCCTTCGGGAACTCGCGGCTCAGTGTGACACGGTCGTCGAACTCGGGACGCGCTACGCCACTTCGACGGTCGCGCTTCTCGCTGGTCAGCCCCGGCAACTGATGACCGTGGATATTCACCCGTCGCCGTCGGCGAACGGTCTGAAACCGATGGCGGGTCGCACCGATTTCCGCGTGATTCAGGCCGATAGTACGCAGGTCGAAATCCCCGACTGCGATCTTCTGTTCATCGACACGATCCACACGGCCGAACAGGTCGCGCGGGAACTGTCGAAGCATGTCGTGAAATGCCGCCGCTTCATCGTCTTTCACGACACCGTTTCTTTCGGGGAAGCAGGCGAAGGCGAGAAGACGGCGGGGATCAATCACGCGATCCGGGCGTTCCTGCAAAAGAATCCCGAGTGGTTCACCGTCTCGTGGGCGACGAATAACAACGGGTTGGCCGTTCTCTCGAAGAATCCCGCTGACCGGCCGGAAAAGCCGGTTCACGTCCCCGGTCTTCTCCCCGGCGGTGTCGGTTCGGAATTCAAGGAACTCGCGTCAATGCTCGGGGTCAACCCCGCGCCGAATTGCGGATGCAACCAACTCTCCGCACAGATGGACTTCGGCGGCGTGGAGTGGGTCAAGCAGAACCGGCCGATGATTCTGGACCGGATGCGGCAAAACGCCACGCACTATAAATGGACGGACACCATCCGGGCAGCGAAAAACGCGGTCCTGTCGGGCTTGGCGTTCAAGTTGTCGATGGCCACTCCCATCGAGTCGCTATTGGACGAGGCGATCCGACGCGCCGAAGCGAAGGGACTGACGTAGAATTTATTCGCCCACTTACTTAACGGGGAAATTGCAGATGGGACGGGGACGACCGAAAGGCTCGAAGAATAAGCCGAAGACTGAAGCGGCGCCAGCAACGGCGCCGGTGGTGAAGAAGAAGCCGGGGCGGAAACCGAAGACGCTGGCGCCGCCGAATGAGAAGACGCCGGAGGAAGTCAACGTCGCTTTTCATATGTACGGCGGCATTTCGCACTATATCACGACCTCGAAAGAGGAAGGCGATCGCGTTGCGAAGGAGTTTTGTGCTCGCGGAGGCGTAATGCCAGTCATCGGCGGCAACGGATGGGCGATTGGCACGGGACAACTTATGGCGATCATCGTGACTCCGTTGAAGAAGCGAGGGCGACCGGCGGGGAAGAAATAATGGCCCTCGAATCCTTCCAGCGAAACGGCATCACGGTCCCGCCGTTCGTCGGTGATCTGAGCAAGAACGACGCCGCCGTGCTCGTGAAATACGCGAGCCGCGCGTCGTCGATCCTTGAGTTTGGGAGTGGGGGATCGACCGGCATCATGTCTGCCGTCCGCCCTCCCGACTCAAAATTCTGGTCCGTCGAAACGGAACCGTATTGGGTTCAGACGACGAAGGACAACATCGCCAAGTTTGGCGGCGTCGGGCCGGAATTCTTGACGTGGGAGGAATGGGAAGCCCAAATTCCCACGGAGCCGACCTATGATCTTGCCTTCTGTGACGGTGCCGATTTTCTTCGCCGCAAGTTCATGGTCCAAGTGTTCCCGGTTCTGAAAGTCGGCGGCTGGCTTCTGGCCCACGATCAGCGCCGACTTCCCGACGCGGACAATGTCCTCTCTGTGATTCGCGATCACTTCTTGGAAGTGGAGACGATTCACATGAACGAGTCCGGGAGCAACATCACAGCGATTCGCAAGAAGGTGAAAGAGGAGTATGTGAACTGGCAAACCAGTGACGATTGACGATGGGCTTGATAGAATTCGGGAGTCCGCCGGTATTGCGCTCCGACGGACTCCCTAAACAACACCGCTTGGAGGAGCGATGCTATGTCTGAAGAAATCATACTAGGAAGAAGCCGAAGATCAATTGCTTCGGAACAGAATGCCATCCGGCGATCCAACGCCTCGGCCCTTGCCGCGATCGGTGAAAAGCATAACTCCTTAGAAGTAATTGGCGTCGGATACCTGTCTGTCAATGGGGCTGGCCAACGGGTTCGTTTCGTCGAATGCCGCTGTGAGTGCGGCGAGATTATTCATTGGGAGCTAAACAAGGTTCGCTTTGACGGAAAGAAAAGTTGCGGATGCAAGAGAGCGGCCGACGAATTGCTCAAGACCGATGAGCATGGGGTATGGAAAGGTATGAAGGAAAGGTGCGACGAGAAGAAAAAGGACAACTACCCAAGGCACGCCGGTCGTGGGATTAAGGTTTGTGCCAGATGGACGAGCGATTTTAAAAACTTTCTTTCCGACATGGGAAGTCGGCCATCGAAAAACCACGAAATCGACCGAATCGACAACGACGGCGGGTATTGGTGCGGGAAGCCAGAGTGCCCCGAGTGCGGTCCGTTGAGGCGAGAGCCGAACTGCCGATGGGCAATGCGAGATGTCCAAGCCAACAACCGATCGAACAACGTCATGGTCAGTGTTGACGGCGAGGAAATGACGCAAGCTCAGGCGTGCGCAAAATATTCCCTCCCGGTTGGAGTGTTTCGGTATCGAATTGCCCAAGGGGTTGGAGTCATTGAGGCACTCACGACACCTACAAAAAAACCTGGAAGACCAAAAATGTTTGAAATCGACGGAGAAATGATGCTGCTCAAGGACGCTGCGGCGAGGTACGGTATCCAGTACCAAGTCATCTCAAACAGGATGTCGAAAGGATGGAGTGCGGAAGACGCGGTGAAAACGCCCCTGGGCATGAAGAGGGGTTCGCGATGACCGCCGCCGTCGCTCGTCACTTCTTCGAGGAAGTCGAGTCGATTCAAGTCAACGAAGCCGACAGCAACATGATCGTGATTCGGAAGAAGTCGCCGGTAAAATGGGAGAACTGGCAGATCACAGAAGCGGACAAATAACAACGGGGGTTGTTGTGTGCGAAAAAATCGTTTTTCATAATGCGCCGGACCCGGACGCGCCGCAGTGGTTCGTTTGGGCAGTCACAGAGGACGGCCGTGAGGCGTACACGACGGTTCAAGAAAGCGAACTGCTCAAGTTGCGGGATTTTTACGCGGCGTACCCGACATATCACCGGGCATGTCAAGAACTCGTGGATTATCTGTGCCCTGGAGAAAAGGTCCGCCGATACAGGCCGTGGGCGGTTTGCGAACTCCCGTGCGCTCCGCGCGTTCCGCATGACCGCAAATCGCATTTTGATCGCGGCGACCCTCTCCTGCCACCGAATGCCGTGAGAGTATCGCCAAAGAATCCAGCGATTTCCAGCGACATCGCCATCGTCCCGGATTCATTTTGGGAAAGTTATAGCGGAACGCCGACCGACCCGTTTTTTCACGGCGCCGATCCTTCGTGGGGGATTGGTGCCGTTGGTGATAAGCGAGTCCGAGACGGCATCGAATATATTTGGGGTGATAGGCGTGGAGGCGTGTGGCTCCCGGTTCACTGTGTTGAGGAGAAGTCTTGAACCGCAATGACGGGCTTCGCATCGCCCTCTGTATGCGGTGGAATCCGCTCGCCGACCCGTTCGCCCGCTACGTCCTTCCGCCAGCGGAGGCGTTGACGGACAAGTCGTTCATTTTGCTCCACAACTGCGATGCGCCGAAGGATCACGTCTTCCGCGAAGGCGCCGTATTCAACA
>CAZQBH010000048.1:0-3726 GCA_964591645.1 uncultured Pseudomonadales bacterium
CGATTTAATTTTTTCATTTCTCCAAAAATTGGTACGTATTTAGATTGGGTAGCGAAAAAGAAACGATTACCACGAGCGGTGTATTTGCGGAAATTGATTGAAGAAGATATGAAAAAGAACAAAGAGTTTGAAGAATAAGAAAATTGCGGTCTTATTTATAGATTTCGTGAGTGCCAATGTTAAGAATGTAAAAGGTATTTTCGTCGATACATTCACAAATTATTCGATAGGAATAATTGACAGAGAAGGACCAATACAGAGACAACCTCCCGGAAAGACGGTGAAATTTAAGAGATGTGTCTTGGGGATTTTTTGAAAACAAAACGATCTTTTTTTCGGCTAACAGTTGAATTCTTCTCGGAACACTACGAAAGTTTTTCTTGAATTTGTTTGATAAAATTACGTTCACTAATTCAGTATAAATCCTTAATAGATTTAAACACAGTGCCGTTGCCTTTGGCAATATCGTCGTGAGCATGTTTAAGTTCGCGAGCTGCATTGATTTCCATCCAGTCCCGAACAAGTTTTCGGAAGAATTCACTTTTTGAGGCGAACATCCCGTCATCTACGGCTTGATTAATTTCATCTAACATTGATTGAGGTAGAGAAATGTTTACGATAGAACGCATATGTAATACATTGTATTACATTAGAGGCAATTGGTCAATATGACAGTCTTTTGTGGTAGCATGGGGGTATGTCAAATCCTGTAAGTACTAATCCTCTGGGTCAAATTGCTGAAGGAGTGGTAGAACAACTGAAGTCAACGGGTTCACAAGCGGCTTCGCAAATGGTTACTGAGCCAGCTAAGATTTTGGAACAGATTTTAGGAGGAGCTCAAGATGCTCCACCCGCTTCGGGAGAACAGCAGCTTGAACAGGGGGCTGCAAACCCCTCGGCAAACTCCGCACAACTTCAACAACAAAATGAATTGCTGCAGTTGAAGCAGCAAGAAGCACAGGAAAAAGCTAAAGCAGCCTATCAATTGCATCAGCAGCGGTTACAGGAGGAAGTGGCATATCATCAGAAACGAGTTCAGGAAAAAGACCAGGAAGAATTAATAGAAGCAAGACAGGAAGAGCAAAAGAAACAGGAAATTGTCCAGCTAAAGCGGGAACGAAACGATGAGGTGTGGCAACAACAAATTAAGGCCGTACAAGGGTCTCACGAGGGTCAGCAGGGGAAGATGTAGTAGGGTGTATAGTGCATAGTGTTGAGTGTTGAGTCGATGGTACAATCAGGGCAAGATGAAGTTATACAATTCACTGTCGAGACAAATAGAAGAATTTGTTCCTTTGCATGATAAACGAGTGGGGATGTATACCTGCGGACCAACGGTTTATTTTTATCCTCAAATTGGAAATTGGCGAACGTTTGTATTCGAAGATATTTTACGCAGAGCTTTGGAATACCACGGTTATGAAGTGACTCAGGTAATGAACATTACTGATGTGGGTCATTTAACGGGAGACAATCTTGGCGATGCCGACGTAGGCGAAGATCGAATGGAAAAAGCAGCTAAACGAGAGCATAAAACAGCTTGGGATATTGCCCAGTTCTATATCGATGATTTTATTGAATCCCGGGATACATTGAATATTGAAGCGCCCCAGTATTTGCCTCGGGCGACCGATCACATTCAGGAGCAAATTGCTTTGGTGGAACGTTTGTTTGAAAAGGGTTTGGCATACAAAACGGATAAAGCTGTTTATTTCGACGTATCCAAGTTTCCAGACTACGGCAAAATGGGCGGCCAGAAGCTTGTCGATAAACGGGTAGCGACCCGAGAAGAATTGGTGGATGATCCGCAAAAACATCACCCGTTCGATTTTGCTTTATGGAAATTTTCTTATCCTGGCGGCAGATCCTTCGACTCCGCTCAGGATGATTCGCATGCTGCTCGTCAAATGGAGTGGGAAAGTCCTTGGGGGGTGGGTTTTCCGGGCTGGCACATTGAGTGTTCAGCCATGTCGATGAAATATTTAGGCGAATCATTTGATGTCCACACAGGCGGGGTAGATCACATTGCGATTCATCATGCCAACGAAATTGCACAATCTGAGGGAGCAACGGGAAAACCGCTGGCGCGATATTGGCTCCACGCGGCATTTTTGACTGTAGACGGCGGACGCATGGGCAAGTCGTTGGGTAATGCATATACACTTGCCGACGTCATAGATCGAGGTTTTGATCCCTTGGCATTACGGTATTTTTATTTAACCGGGCATTATCGCAAACAGCTCAATTTTACCTGGGATGCGTTGCAATCTGCAGCGACCGCATTAACAAACGTACGGGAATTAGTCTGGCGATCCAAACAAGAGACAAATAGAACCGTATTATCAGAAGAAAAGTTGCAGCAGGTGGAACATTTTCGACATGCTTTTGTTGAAGCTTTGGATAATGATCTCAATGTTCCGGAAGCGTTGGCAGTCGTGTGGGAAGCGGCCAAGAGCAATATCCCCGGCATTGACAAGGCAGATTTAATTGCAGAATTTGATCAAGTGCTTGGACTCGGGCTGGCAAAATGGCAACCGACGGCGACAGATATTCCGGAACAGGTTCGCCAATTGGCTGATGCCCGGGAGGAAGCGCGGAAGGTACGGGATTTTGGCAAAGCCGATGCGCTGCGGCAGGAAATTCGAACCTTGGGGTTTGAAGTCCAAGACGGGGCTGATGGTCCGGTAATTAAAAAGTGGTAAAAAAATATAAGGAGGTGAACGACGATGGCAGAAGATAAAAAAATGAATCCGTTATGGTTGGGTTTAGGTCTGGCAGCTGGGGCGGTCGGAGCGTTGTTTTTTTCTAAAGAAGAAAATCGCAAAAAAACAACTCAAGCATTAAAGAAGGTTCAAAAATCCGGTTCGGGCTGGCTTTCGCAAACCTTTCAATCGCTTCAAGAAACGGTGGGTGATGTAGGGGCTTTGACTCAACAAGACCTTACCACCACTTCCAAGAAAAAGAAGCAGGTCACCCGCTTAGGAAAAAAGTAGCGAGTCTGAAAATCGAGTAGCAGAGGGTGCCGATAACAAAAGTGTAGGTGACATAATCGAAGAGACGCTGGGGTTTACGCTTGGCAATGAACCAGAGAATGGAGAGGATAACGAGGAGAATATAGGCGATGAGATCAGGTGAAGATGAGGAAGTTGATTGGGTTGTGCCTAGAACGGTTCCTTCGTCCTGAGCATATACAGGGGAGGGAACAAATGGGTTTTTGGCTTGTGGACGGGCGCGAAGGGTTAGACTGGTATCTGCTTGGTTGGAAGTAAGTGAATTGCCATTGGGAGACTGGGCGGTTACCGTGGCCATGGTGGTGTAGGTACCCGGATAGGTGACGCCATCATCAGTAAAGGTGACTCCGAAACGAAGGGTACCCTTTTTGCCGGGATTAATTGTTCCCAAGGGAATAGCGATGGTGGCTATCAATGCTTGTTGATCGTTAAAAATTTGTTGAGTAAATAATGTGTTATTTGCAGGGACGTCACTGGTATTTCGAATAAAAACCTCAAAGGTTGCGGTGTCGTTGAGATATACGTAATCATTGACATTGTTGGTGACGGATAATTCTAGTTTTGCTTGGCGATCGTCGGTAGAGGAATCAGCATTAACAGGTTCATACACCTGGGTAGTAGCATGATCATTCTTTTGGGCTAATCCAAGTTCGGGACCAGAGGCGGAAGTGGCTACCGAGAGGGTAATAGAACGGTGAGGCGTATCAGCAGCATA
>CAZQBH010000048.1:3736-8748 GCA_964591645.1 uncultured Pseudomonadales bacterium
ATGAGTGTGGGACGTTGGGTATTGGCTTGACTGATAAAGGAAAATGAATCGTCAACTTTGATGGTCACGGTAAATGATTTTTCTTCGTGGGGGGCGAATGAGCCCAGATTCCAAGATACGTGAGAATCGGAGATGGATGGAATCACCCCGCTCGAATCGTACTGATAGGAGGTATCGTTGGGTAAATCAAGAGAAATTGTGACCGGGGAAGCTTCATGGCCGTAATTACCGACGGTGATAGCGTAGGTAGCAGTACTGCCGGGAGTTGCTTCGGTGGCAGCAGCGGTAAAACGAACACCAACATCAGGATACGCGAAAATGATGTTGCCGAACCAATTGCCGATGATATTGGCAATACCAATAAATAATTGACTGTTAATCAGGTTCAGATTAAACAGATTGACGAGGTTGGCTATTGCTGTCGCGTGTCCTGTAGAAAGGGTTGCATCTCCTTGACTGATGACATGATTATTGCCAGTAGAAGCAGTAACGCTGACTTGATTAATTACCGTAGCTTGATTTTCTATGCCGATATTGGTGGGGGTACAACTGTCAACTGCACAGGATTCGGGAGCTGATTGGTTACCGAAAAAATAGGTATATGTACCAGGATCAGGCAAGTACTGCATCAGATAGGAATCAACGAGTGAGCCGTGCCAGTTACCGGCATTATTAATAAAGAGGGACATAAATGAAGTGTTGAACAAAGACAAATTCATAAGCGCTAATTGATTGACCAGGGAAATGGCCGTTCCGGTAGTCAGCGTGTTTTCGGTGGCTGATTGAGTATTATTACCGCTGGTAGCAGTAAGAGAGAGTGCACTGGATGAGGATGCGGTATTGGAAAAGGATAACGAAGCTGGAGAAGCAGATGAGGAACTCGAATGGGGAGCTAAAAAGGCAATCGGTTGAGGCAAAATTAAGTCGGTTGTACTTTCAGGAAGAATGTTAATAATACCGATAAGCAAACTGGTATTAATCAATGTGGCGTTGGTTAGATTCACCAGATTAGCGGTAGCAATAGCATTGCCGGTTTGAAGTGAGGCATTGTACGCGACAATTTGATTGTCTCCAGTGGAAGCGGTGACCATAATGTAATTTTGCAGTGAAATATAATTATGTCCTGACAAAAAAGTAGTTAACATCGCCGGATCGGCAGCGGTTCGAACAATCTGTAGTTCTTGCCAGATAGCGTTGAGATCAAGATTAGTTAATTGCGTTGGGGTAATGGTAAAGGTAGCTACGGTAAAAGGAGAATTGACTGCGATGACATTGGCGACATTGGTTTGGTCGGCGATGGCTATAGCGTCACCGGTGGTAGTTATAGCGTTTTCGGGAGCGACGGTGGTATTTTGGCCGGTGGAGGCATCGACCTGAGTTATGGCGGATATGGTGGCTTGGTTGTCGGTGATAATGACAGTTTCAGAGGTGTCGGGGGCAACTGCTTCTGTGGAGATGGTGGCAGCTTCGGAAGCTGATAACGCATCGGTTGGTGCCGGGGGTGGCTCAGGAGTGGGCTCGGGAGTTGGTTCCGGTGTGGGTGACGTATCAGATGGTACATCACTTGGTGACGCACCATTCGGTGCATCATTGGATGATGCATCAGTCGGTACATTACTAGTTTCTTCTGCCTGAACCGTTAGGGGCACAAAAAGCGGTTGGAACACAATGAGACCGATGAGACATACATGAATTAATCGTTTCATATCACTCTTGGTGCAGCAAAGACGGGAGAGTAGGTGGGCCTCGAATGATCTATTTCTCCCGCCTTTGCGTACATAAAATTTGCCCTTTGTTAATTTGCACCGTCCCATTGGGTGTTAACCACCACAATAGAACGCGTTTTGGCAACCGCCATACCTGTGGTTAGCGTATTGTTGCCTCCAACCTCAGTCTCGTCGGTATGTGCCTGGGTAATACTGATACCATTACCTTGCATATTTTCACCGGAAGATACCTGACCACTTAGTCTGTTTGTTAAGACGACCGTGTTAGTGGTAAAGGTGTTGCTGGGTTGAGAGAAATGGAAAAATCCCTCGGTAGGTTGGGCACAGGTATTGCAACTGGGAGAAACATTAGCAACGACAATGCTGCTGGTCTCACCCATTGCCTTACCGGTTGTAAGGACGTTGTTGCCCTCAACTGCAACCTCATCAACACCGGCTTTTTCAACGATGACAGTATTGCCTTGGGTATTACCGCCGGTAACTGCCAGACTACTGACGTCGTTCGTTATTACGGCGCTATTGTAGGTCATGGTGACGGTCGGATGCATGTATCCGCCCCAATATCCAAATGCGGGAGTGGCGGCAAAGAAAAACAGCCCGATGGATGCGGCTATAAGTTTAATGGAATTCATAGTGTATTGTTCACCCCCCTTCCAATATTTTTTGGAAAATAAATATAAAAAAACCAGCCTGTAGCTGGTTTATTTCCCAAGTTGGTGGGAGGTAATGAATTCAAAGATGGGGGCGATACGCTTGCGGTTCGAGTCACAGTTCCTGTCCTTTCTGCTAGCTCGTTAGTGGTAGATCGCAACTAATGCTTACAATGATTACGTATATTTGTCAATACTTAAAATAATTTTTTCTCAAGAGGAAAGATTGCGGTTCTAGTATAATATGCGGCATGATTCGATTTGAATGGCATAAAAAACAGCCAATTTATTGTTTGGCACCGATGGAGGGAGCAACTGATGCGGCGTTCAGGCAGGTAGTGGCCCACTGCGGACGACCTTCAGTTATGTTTACTGAATTCGTGAATGTGGACGGATTACTGTCACGCGGTCGAAAGAAGGTAGAACAAGCGTTACTATTTGAAAAAACTGAGCAGCCATTGATCGTACAAGTGTGGGGATTAGACCCAGATCATTTTTATGCGGCTGCTCAGGAGATGGTAACCCGCGGGTTTGCCGGAATCGATATTAATATGGGTTGTCCGGACAAAGCAGTTATAAAGAAAGGAGCGGGGGGTGCACTGATTAACAACCGCTTGCTCGCTGCAGAAATAATTCAAGCGGTTAAAGAGGGGGTAAACGGAGCGATTCCCGTGTCGGTGAAAATTAGAATTGGATATAAAGAAATCGTAACAGAAGAATGGGCCCGTTTTGTATTAACGCAGGGTATTGAAGCGTTAACCATTCATGGTAGAACGGTGTCGGAATTATCTAAAGTGCCCTGTCATTGGGATGAAATTGGAAAAGTAGTCAAGGTTCGGGATGAACTAGGATTACCGACTGTCATTATTGGGAATGGGGACATCACCACGCTGGCCGAAGCAGATGAAAAAATTTCCCAGTGGGGTGTTGATGGAGTAATGGTTGGTCGAGGTGTGTTTCATAACCCTTGGATATTTAACAAAATAAAGCGATATGAAGACTTAAATCGTAATGAACGTATACAATTATTATTGTTTCATTTGGCAACGCATGAACGGTTGTATAAACCCTCCGGCTCCGCTCAGGGTAAACATTTTGCGCCGCTTAAAAAGTACTTTAAAATTTACATCCAAAATTTTGAAGGAGCGGCCGAATTGCGTGAACGCTTGATGTTGTGTACTGATATTCAATCGGTTAGAACGGTGATCTCCAGTCTGCCATTTGTGTTACGATGAACTAGTACATGGATCAATTGTTTACTTTTTTATTAGTGGCGATATGGCCTTTGATTGGGCTGTTGTTTGGTTGGTGGGGGAGTTTTTTGCTTCTGTCGGAGCGCTCTATTGTTTGGGGGGCAGTTATCGGCTTTGTGGGGGGATTGGTATATGGGGTTATGAAATGGCAGGAGACGAAAAAAAATTTGTATGTCATCGGATGGTTGCCTTTGGTAGGAACGGTATCGTTTTATGCTGCGGGTATGTTTGGTTTTTTCATGGGTGTGCCAGTATTTCATTGTTTGTTGGGGATACCCGCCGGTTGTTACTGGGGCCGACGAATGAAATTACGTCAATTTAGTCCCGCAACCACCAAGAAACAGCGTCGTAGATTGATTTGGATTGTCGGCGGGGAGGTGGCGATGGTGGCGATAGCCTCTGGTTTGATTGCCTGGTTTGATCCGTATACGTTGGCAAATTTACAAGGGATGTTTCAACTGCAATTGACCCGGTTGTTTTTGGCGCTCGTGATTTGGATTGGGGGATTTTTGTTGGTAGGAACTTCTATGCTGGTAACCCGACTGTCATTTATGGCTGGTCAACGATGAGTTCCACGGTGAGATTAAAAAAGGATATTTCATGAAACAAATTAAGGGGATTAAAGTAATTGTGCTCGATTTTGACGGCACTATGGTGGAATCTTTAAAACCGATCGTGCATGAAATGAATCACTGGATAAAAAAAGTTGGTCAAGAGCCAATAACGGAGCAATCGCTCGGCCGGTGGCTACCGCAGACAGACGAAAAACGGTTTGGATGGGGATGGATTTATCGGCGGGTAACCGAAATTGGATTACAACTGGTTGAATACAGGCAGAGTAAACAACTTCAACACATCCGAGTCGTGCCCACACTGATGAATGTGTTGACCGTATTACGGCGCCAAGGGTATCGATTAGGAATCGTAACTACCAATAGCGAGGCGAATGTACGGGATTATTTAGTGCTCCATGGATGGGATTGGCTGTTTAGTTTTGTTTATACTGACGGCGGACTATTTGGCAAAGGCAGGATGATTGAAAGAATGTTGGAGGACCAGGAAATTAAACCAAAACAACTTGTTTATGTGGGCGATGAACCTCGGGATGTGCTGGCGGCCAAAGAGGCAGGGGTGAAGGCGATAGCAGTAACTTGGGGTTTTCAGACCGAGGCTGCTTTTAATCAAATTAAACCGGACGCGATTGCGAGAAAACCAGCTCAGTTATTACATGTAGTCGGATCGATGCCTGGTTGGAGGCGATGGATCGCTTCACTGACGGGATATTAAGTTTTTTTCTCAACTGTTTACAGCGCAATTTTTCAAGTGGGTGTGCCAGTAGGGGAGAACAACAAACGTCACTGAACCCACTATGTTGCCGAGTG
>CAZQBH010000049.1:0-8498 GCA_964591645.1 uncultured Pseudomonadales bacterium
CCTGGAGCTATCTCTTGCCACTGAATTGAAGCGTGTTTAAATCCATCAGGTGCATGGATCAAAAAGTCAGGTCGGTAAATAAACAGGTGGGCGGGATCTTGATTGTTGGCTAAATCATCAGTAGGATCGGCACTATCCAAATCTCTCAAGAGGCTGACCCCACCCCATCCCACAAAGATTCCCTGGCCCTCGAATTGTCGATTTATCCCGACAATAGTATCATCTGTCATATTTGCTACCGTTATTGAACCATCGGTAATATACACTCCCTGCACTTGTGTCACATTCCCAGCAATAGTGATGCCTGGA
This sequence comes from uncultured Pseudomonadales bacterium, assembly GCA_964591645.1. Taxonomy (GTDB): domain Bacteria; phylum Patescibacteriota; class Microgenomatia; order UBA1400; family RBG-16-45-19; genus CAZKMY01. Next base: position 310 of record CAZQBH010000049.1, read on the forward strand.
TTGGCACCGTCTCCCCGCACTATAAACGCGAGAAACCCGTCCTGGCTCACAATAATATCAGTGTCCACCGTAAGATTGCCGGTAATAAAGTAGGTGCGGCTATCAGTTACAGTACTAGGTAAATTAAACGATGAAGTAGTAAAATCTCCAGTTAAATAATAGACACCATCATCTCCAGGATCGTCAACAGTGTCCACTACAGGTGCTACTCCCAATTCAAATGACCGGACAAAATAGGCAAACCCTTCTCTGGGTAGAGTGGTATAGGGAGAATTTTGCGCTGCCCACAACCGATCATCTGGTCCAACAGCCGCCGCTGCCGTATCAATCGTATTAGCCGCCATCAACACCCCGGAAGAATTAGTCGTACTGCCGTAGTTTTGCATCAATGTCTGACCCGGAGGTGTCGTCACTCCGACCGAGGCAGCATACCCATCCCCCATCACCACCTGCCACCACGGAGCAGCTTGGCGAGTAATATAAAACCGATTATTGAGAGACGCATACGCCGGGATTGAACTGGAAAAAATTAGTGGAATCGAACCACAGTTTATAATCGGGCAAGTTCCCCCATACCTACGACACACATAACCGGGAGCATTAATTGAAAACGTGTAATTTCCATAATATGGTTTAAGCCAACTAAATGATGACGCGGTTGTACTTGAAAGATAATTGGGTAATGTACTTCGCCGTAATGAAATTCCGTTGTAATTAGTTGTTGCATAATTATTACCCAAACAAGGGTTGCTTGGATCAGTATCTTCATACACACTTCCGCTCGCTCGAAATGGCATCGTAAACTTTCGAATCGGTGAGCTAGTCCCATTATCAGCTCCGTTCATTGCTTTGATCCGCCAATAATAGTCTTCTCCTTCAACTAATCCTGATGATATGACATAAGACAACTGATCCGCTGGAACAGTTGTTCCTACAATATCGCATCTATTTGCATCCGTTTCTCCCGCTCTTGCTGTAGTTGAACCAACGCATACCCAATAATTGGTATTGTTGGAAGGACAACCATTCCCCCAACTAGAGGGAGCGGACCACGACAATGTTACACTCGGCAACGGAGATGTGTCACTAGCCGGAACAATCCGGGCATCATCGACTGGAGATAACTGAGTAGGTGCACTGGGAAGCGTTGGGGTACATGGGTTACTACATGGCCGAATGATCGGCCCCCCACCTTCACCTGTCAAACCTCTAGTCATAACTACAAAACCACTTCCGGAAGGCGGCCACCAATATAACCTCAATTTATCAGGATCACCAGTATTTCCTGTATGGTGGTTCTTCCATACTTGAATCGAGTGCCATCCAGCTGTTAAATTCCAACGATTATTTTGATTTTCTACCCAGGTTGCATCCCCGTTTTTGGAACAATATGCCACTGAGCCTGTATCCAAAACCGTCTTGTCTCCATACCCCGTACAACCCATTTTAGTCGCGTCAGCATTATCAATGACTATTCCAAAATTCTCTGCTTGGCTCCCGTAGGTCCCTGGATCATTAGCTCGAAAATATTGTCCGCCGGTTTCTATCTTAAAAGCATAGTTGCCCGCTTGAGCTATATAAATATATCCATCTAAAGTGACCCTGTATCCTTGACTAGAGCACCAAGCTGCATACTCTCCCCGTCTAGGGATGGGAGGCAACAACTTAGAACCATTATCACTCGTTTGTTCGACCGTATAAGGTGGCAGGGATAAGAAGCCATTATATTGTTGTGCGCCTTGTTCGTTACTCCAATTATATTTCCAGTCACGAAAATAAAAGCCGTTTTCATTATTTCTGTCCACCGGACACGATCCCGTCTCTGTTGTGTAACAATCACACCCACCATCTACTTTACACTCCCAACTGCCACCACTCGCCCCCGGACAACAGTCATACCAAACACTTCTGGGTGTCCAAGTACATTGATTATCACCAAGAGAATTTTTCCAAGAACAGCTACCACAAGAACCCACAATCGGATTCACAGTAAAGCCACAACAATTATCACTACCTGCGTTGCGGCAACCATACCCGGAGGTAGCCGTACATGTGCCGCTCACATTATCCGACCAACCATCAGTGCAAACTCCATTCTCCACACTGCAATAATATATGCAGCGCGCATTCGATCGGTATACCCCCGATGGACATGTTTGACCCGTTCCGCAATAGGAATCAGCCCATACCACAGAACTACATGCCAAAAACATCCAAAAACCCACCCAAAATGACGACAGGACTAGAGATGGTTTAATCATCGTTAAGCTCATTTATTTGCAACGGTATGATCGTTTTTATAGTACCTTTTTCTGGATATTTCATTTCATAATCTCCGGTCACACACAACTGAGGCGATGGCTCACAAAAATTATATCGATACGCAGTAAATCCGGCATAATTTTGTTGCGAATCCGCATAGGCTATTTCGATTCGCCTGCCAAAATGAGCCACCTTCTTGTATGCTTGGGTTGACGCGGGTACCACCGCTTTACCATTTTTTGGTTGTAATAGGGTATGATTTACCGTAATATTGCCATCGACTGTACCGCTTACCAACACCCGCACCAATTGCAACTTATGTTCCTCATTCCAGTAAACTCCCATATAGTAAAGCAGCCCATTTCGTTCGTACGTCCACAAATGCACTGGCCGCAATAATTTTATTGTCCAGTTCACCTGGGCAATATTATTGTCGGTACTTTGCACGTACGACAACTTTGGATCAAGAGGAACCCTGATTAAAATAAACGCTGCCAGACCACCCAATAGCAGCAATGCCAAACTACCAATAACAACCATCCATTTAGCTACTATCTTCATAACCTCATCTTAGTAGAATTGGTTATCTATCACAATATGTTCTTTTATCTCTAATAATTCGGTGAATTTAACTCTGAAGGCAAATTAGAAAGGCCTACTACAATTTTTTCGTCAACGGCTTTGCGATTACCAATTGAAATATAATCCTCATATCCGGGCAAAATATGGTTGGGCATCAGGGTGGTTTTATCTTGTCTAAAACTTGTTATTGCCTCCAAGCCTTCCGGCAATACCCACGTATCGTTCATTTGTAAATCTGCTTGAATTAAAGCTACCTTTTTTGCATCATATTGGGTTAAACCTAAATCAACATATCCCCAGCTGTCAAAAAAACTTCGCTCCTTTTCGGTCATACCTGATGATACCGCCACCTGGCCAGGCTCACCCCGAAGCAAAACTCCGTATTTTATTAGCATATCAAGCGGTTCATATTTCAATGCAAAAAAATTCGGATGTATCTCTGATGGTACATAAATCTGCAACTTTACATTTGTCGCTTCCCGCGTACCATCTGGCCCTAAAGCTAATGCTCGCTGCACCACATGTAGCTCACCCACACTGTCTTCCATGACAATATTTTCCGTTGTTAATATACTCTGTTGACCATTTTTATCAGTTATCTCATAGAATTGGAATTCACCCGTGTGCATATAATCATACAAAGTCACGGGAACTTTATTGCCTATTGAATAAGACCTTGCGGGAAATGATTGCCCGGAATAAGTCGTATTTCTCCGATCATAAAGACTACGATATATTTCCTCCGGAGTCCTCTCGATCCACTTCCCGGTATCCGTATCGTATGTGGCTATCGCCAAATCTGCCACCGCAGAATTTGGGCGATAATCGGTATAAGTATCATATTGATATAAATAAATCACTCCGTCTTTATCGGCTTTGATTCTGTAATTCCACAATTCGGTAGAATTTTTATATACTTGATCAAGATCAAGCGATTTCATCACTTCAGTCACATCAAATGATTCAGCGGTAACTATTTCCTTCCATTGTGTTCCATCCCAAGTCTTGTCTTTTCCATCAATACTCTTTCCGGTTAATACTCCCGTACTCTCGTCAAAAGACACTGAGGTAAATAAGTCCATGTCCACCGGAGACGCTATCTTGCCACCAGTTGCATTGGGATTTTCCAACACTACGGGAGAAGTAACGGTTGTGCCATCGGGCAAATATGCCGTGGTTCCTGAAGCGGTAGACTCCATAAAGGGAACCATGTTCCCTTCACTATCCAAAGTGAAATACGAGACTCCTTCGTCGGTGTTTTGGTAGCACAAAGGACTTACAATAAATTTTCCATCCGATGATGGTCTGCCGACATATTTGATGCCATCAACTGAAATGATGGTTGCCCAACCAGCTTGAACGTCGTTGCCGTTTTCTTGCCGACGAAAAGAATAATAATCGATATTTAATTCTTTTGAGTTCCACGCAGGCACCGAGGTCTGCAACTTGGTGGTTAACTCCGCATATTCCGTGGGCAGTTTGGTTTTAAACTCTTCATTGTTCAATTGTTCAATCGGATTAAACCCTTCGGCAGCAGCTAAAGTTTCCGTCATCGCCGGTCTGGTATCTGCCGGGTTTGGAGAGATGGTTGGTGACACGGCATCACAGCCAGCTGCTCCGAATAAATAAGCCAGCCCCAACCCACAAGTGAGGAATGCCCTATTCATGCGTCGATTTGCCGCTACATTCAATGTGGTAGTGGCCATTAAACCCAAGTCAACAACATTCGTCCCAATGATATCCGGAACATCCTTGTTAACTTCTCTGTCGATAGACATATAACGCTCACTTTGATAATTTACACTACATATTGTACATTTATATAGGCCTTTGTTCAAGACCTACCTAATTCCTATGCAATTTATCATCTAGTCAAGACCAATTGCTACATATTGGATACATACACGGTAGAGAGGTCACCACTATAGGTTTTCTACTTCCCCACCATCCCCAAATCCAGCCCCAAGCCACCGAAATGAACCGACCAAAATCATAACTTTATAGGTGTAATTACGGAAGTATTTATCCTATCAAAACTTATATTGCCTCACCGCCGAAACAATTCCCTGCTTCACCATATCCCAGGATATGTCCAAAAACATTCGCGGCATTGGTTGACCTTCCGCATCATCAAAATAAACCAGTGATTTTAATAAGTGCGGAACACTATAATCTACTCCGGTATACTTTCTACCAACTGCCGCGCACATATTTGCCAATGATAACCGCTGCAATAATACATATACATCCACAAAATCTTTTTTACTCCCCCGCATCGACACAGTAATCAGCTTGGTGCAAGCAATATCCAACAACGATGATAGTTTAATTCCTTCCCAAACCACCATTGGTTCCAACAACGGATACGGATACCCCAAAAACTGCAATTTCACGCCATCAAGATATGTGTTTATTGTATCCTGCCCTACTTCAGTGTCTGTCAACGTACCTAGCCGTTCTAATCGTTGTTGTAATAAAAGAGGATCAAACGATCGTTCACAAAAAAAGTCTAAGTCTTCAGATCCTCGATGTCCTAATTGTAATGCCAGTGCCGTACCACCGGATAAATAAAACTCACCCACCATCGGTTCTGTTACCAAAAGCTGAAGAACTCGAGCTGTTTGTAGAAATAACACCTGTTGATACATCAAACCCCTTCTCGAGATAAATACATTGACCAAAATGTGGCAGATTTTTTTGATAGTTTAAGAGAAGGTAACCACGTTTTAATTTGATCAGGAGAAAATTGCGTAAACAACCAACGTACCGCTTCCGTATTTCCCCGATCCAATAACATCTGAGCAATATATTTACCATGCTTTTCAACATTCAATTCACCTAAATTATCACCCCAAAAAAACCGACTCACTGTATCTGGTATTGGCATAGTCGTATTATACCAAAATCCGTGCCTTCTATTTTGAGAAAAAATCAATTATTACAGGAAAGGACGAGATCCAGGTTTTTTTCAACGCCCTAAAAACAAAAGCTGAATTGTCAAATTGCGCGCGCAAACCAACCAAAGGACGAGATCCAGGTTTTTGGAACATCTTAAAAAGCCGAATTGTCAAATTACGCGCGCAATCATAAAAAGAGGACGAGATCCAGGTTTTTGGAACGCAGATATGTCAAGTCGAAGACGCCGACGATGCGAGTACCACAAAACCGATCGAGTCCGTGTAAAAAAACTTACTTCAACTTCGAAGCTTCTTTGTGTACAGTCGCTTTGCGACACACACTACAATACTTATGAAGTTGCAATTTCTCTGGAGTATTCAATTTATTCCGCTCAGTCAAATAGCCAAAATTACCACAAACGGTACATTTCAACCCAAAATTTTGACGAGGTCCTTTTTTTGCTTTTGCCATATCATCCTTACAAAAAGATTGCTTTAGGTAACGGAAGTATTCTACTCGATCAACTACAAAATAACAAATAACAAATTCACAAATAACAAATCAATAACAAACATCAAATCCACAAATAACAAAACAATATTAAATACCAAATAACAAATAATAAATAGTACCGACTATAATACGTTTATATGCATAAATTTGATCTGGAAAATCGGACAACGGAATTTGGAATAAAAATCGTTTCTTATTGCAAAAAAGTAGGTGTTGATCCGATTATGAAGCCCCTAGCAATTCAACTAGTAAGAAGCGGAACCAGCATTGGAGCGAATTATAGGGAAGCAAACGGAGCTGATTCAAAAAAGGACTTTCACGCCAAAGTGAGTATCTGCAAAAAAGAAGCCAAGGAAACGATGCATTGGCTACAAATAATTAACGCCTCACTAAACAATAATCATGCAGAGTCAAAAAAGTTATGGCAAGAAGCCCACGAGCTCGTACTTATCTTCAGCGCAATCAATAGAAAAGCCACATAAAAATAACAAATTAATAACAAACATCAAATCCACAAATAACAAAACAATACCAAATGTTTTAAATATTTAATAATTAATTATTTGTTATTGAATTGTGAATTTGTTATTTAAGTTTTGTTATTTACTTGATGTTTGTTATTTAAGTTTTGTTATTAATTTGATGTTTGTGTATTTGTGTTTTGTTATTAATTTAATGTTTGTGTATTTGTGTTTTGTTATTTATTTTACAGTGCCGCAGCCACCAGCATTCCCAAAATCACTAATGTCCCACCCACAAATACAAACATGAGACCGGGCAATGGATTTCCCGCTTTGGGAATCGTCGTCGGTATCGGAGTCGGCGACGTCGTCGGACAGGTACAACTCGATTCACTCGTACAAGCTGATTTGCGGCAGCGGCGGCTATTCGGTTCACAAACTAAGCCGTCGGTACAGCCAGTATCCGACACGTTCGGATTACACACTTGATTACATGAATCCACTTTACAGGTACAGTCTTCCCGATCTGTACATGATTTATTCCGACAGCGGCGACTATTTGGCTCACACACATACCCATCCGAGCAGCCAGTATCCGACACATTGGGATTACACTCAATATTACATTTCGGTTTATCTTCCGGACACACACAATCAGCATCGCTCTCACAGGACGGATTCACACATTTGCCGCTCTTACATGACAGACCGGCACTACAGTCACTATCAGACGCACAGGTTCCCTCTTGGCAGGCAATCTTGGGGGTAGTAGTGGTGGAAATCGTAACTGACTTGGAACAAGCTGCCGCCCCCCATTCGCTCGACATTGAACGCTATAGCTGCCATTTTCATCCAACAACAAAGACCACGTACTGCCGGTGCTGGTAGCTGCCGTAAAGTCGGCATCGCCTGGTTTTTTGTACCTAAATTCATAGGTTGGAGTGACACCCGTCATCCCCGTCACGGCAGCAGCACATGTATACGTCACTGTATCGTTTAACGCCGGAGCGGTGTTGCTTGCAGTCAAGCCCGTACAAGTTAGCGTGGGTGTTACTGGTGCAGTCACGGTAAACGATACTTGGCAGGCATAACTGCCATCAGCTGCTTTTGGTTGGCTTACCGGCACATTGGGAGCTACCGGTACTGTCGCCACTTCTCTCAATTTCATGGATGTGACCACTGCAATTACTGCCAACGCAATTGTTACCATTGTGGCAAAAATCAACAATATGATTTTCTTGCTCGTCATTATTGTGTCAGCCCCCAAGTAGTACAGGTATTGTCAGCCTTGCATACCCGGCATTGCGCTGTGTATGATCCCGCCGCACTAATAGTCAGCGTGTTGTTGGTGGTTGCTTCAGAATATGTCTGTCCCCCATTGGTACTATACCGATACTGATAGGTCGAAAAACCATCGCCTGCATGTCCACATGTAAATGTCACCGTCTGACCAATTTGAGGACTGGCCCCCGC
>CAZQBH010000049.1:8508-8718 GCA_964591645.1 uncultured Pseudomonadales bacterium
TGATGACAACCCAGTACAGGTAAGGGGGGTTTCTCCGGTCGGTGGCGGTGAACTTGTCGTACAATCTGTCGGATAGCGCCGCGATATTTGGGCATTATGACCATTACAAAAGATATCTATTTGTTCTGCACCACAATCTTTCTGAAACGATGCTGACGCCACCGCACATGCCAAGGTTTCTACATTATTTTCGTTAGGTTGAGTGTGGCA
>CAZQBH010000050.1:0-8701 GCA_964591645.1 uncultured Pseudomonadales bacterium
TGGCTGATAAAGTCCAAGCCGTTGCTGGATCATTGCCACCGTTATCCAAAACGACCTGTTTAACTAAGGTAAGGTGAGCTGTTTGATCGTTGTTGATAATCGTACACGTTACTTCATCATCAACCCCCAAGGTAACGTTACTTCCACTCCACGTTCCACCGTTACAACTCCACGTTCCTGCCTCATATCCCGGTACAGCTGATTCTGACAAAGTGTACTCCACTCCAGCCTTAACCGTGTGGAATACAACAGAGTCACCAGTATCACTAAAACCTGATTCACCAGCAGCAGTTAACATCCAAGCACTTGGTGTTGCTGTCCCACCATTATCATTGGTAACGACCTTAATTAACTTTAAGCGGGGAGCAATATCGTCATTGGTGATGGTACATGTGGCTGATTGGCCCAAGCCCAACGTAACGGAATTTCCGACGTTAGCAACTCCCGCACAATTCCAGCTGCCTGCTGTATAACCCGCCACGCCCGATTCAGACAAAACATATGTTCCTGCCTTGAAATTTGCCCCACTTACTACTCCACCGGCTCCAGAAATCGAAGTTGGTCCAGTGGCTGATAAAGTCCAAGCACTTGGTGAAGCGGTCCCACCACCATCATTCGTTACTAACTTAACCAAGGTCAATGAAGGTGCAACATCATCATTGGTAATCGTACACGTAGCTGTACCGCCATTGGGGATGGTGACGTTTGTACAATTATCATAAGTTGTGGCATAACCAGTCACAGTGGGCTCGGTAACCGTGTATGTTCCAGCCCAAACCGATAGATCATTTTGCCCATCAATCTCAAACTGTGTTGATGGCCAAGTGTTGACAATAAAGCTGAAATCATTCGTTTTTAAAGTGCCACCATTATCGTTTTTAACCACTTTCTTTACGACAAGCGTTGCAAATTGGTCATCATTGGTAATCGTGCACTTTACATTTTGACCTTCCTGCAATGAGAAAGACGTCCCCATAGATTGTCCGGTTTGCACATCCACGCAGTTCCATGAACCAGCAGCATAACCAGCAGCTCCGGCTTCAGCTACGGTGTAAAGATGATTAGCAGCAACCATAGGGGTAGCCGTATACCGAGTTGTTGTCGAATTAACCGGGACACCATTATCAAAATCTACAGGCGTACTGTCTAAAGTAATCCCAAATGCACTTACGGTTGCCGTGCCTCCCTGATCGTTTATCACGTCTTTAATCACCGTTAATGTGGGGGTAATGTCATCGTTGGCAATGGTGCAGGTAGCTGACTGACCATTGGCGATGGTAATTTGACTACCGTTTTGAGATCCACCGACACAAGACCAGTTACCAGCTGAATAACCCGAAGGACCTGATTCAGCCAAGGTATATGTACCTGCACTCACCGCAGCATTCGTTACCGTTACATTACCAGTCACTCCAGAAATTGGTGTGGGTCCGGTGGCTGATAAAGTCCAAGCCGTTGCTGGATCATTGCCACCGTTATCCAAAACGACTTGTTTAACTAAGGTGAGATGAGCTAACTGATCATCATTGGTAATCGTACATGTAGCTGATTGACCTTCAGTTAAAGTAATGGTGTTAGTTAATTGTGTTCCACCCACACAATTCCAGCTGCCGGCGTCATATCCATTTGGCCCAGATTCAGATAGAGCATACGTACCGGCACGTACTGCAGCATTCGTTACGGCAGCAGCTCCCGTAATTCCGGAAATCGAAATTGGCCCGGCTGCTGAGAGGGTCCAAGCCGAAGCTGAAGCACTCCCTCCATTATCATTCATTACTTGTTTGATTAAAGTCAGCGTAGGAGCTTGATCATCATTGGTAATGGTGCAAGTCTTGGTCTCGCCAACAGCAATAGTACCCGAACAATTGGCACCAATCGATTTGGTGTACCCACTAGTAGCTGCCTCATCAACGCTATAGCTACCAGCATTTAACGTTACTGTCGTCCCACTTTCACTGCCAGCAAATGAAGAATTTGAGACATTGGTCCCCGTGACATTCATGGTGAAATTGGCCGCTGTCTTACCTCCACCATTATTATTAACGACATGCTTTATAACTGTTAATTGTGGAGCAATATCATCATTGGTAATAGTACAAACAGCTTCATCACCGTGAACTAAAGTAATTGAGTTACCTAGGACAGACCGTAAGCTGTTAACCACACAACTATACAGGCTGGCAGCATAACCCGTTGGCCCGTTTGATTCACTTAAAAGGTATGTGCCGGGAGTAACTTGTGCGTGTGTTACCGCACTGCTTCCGGATATTCCAGACAAAGACGCGGCTCCAGTTGCTGTCAGGGTCCAGTCAGTGATATGAGCCAAGCCACCATCATTATTCACAACTGCCTTAACCAATGTTACATATGCTCGCTGTAATGTATTTGTAAAAGTACAAGTAATTGTTTCGCCGGCATGAAGTTGAAGACTGTTTGCTGTTTCAGTATTGCCCAAAGAACTCACACAGCTTGATTGTGAATTCCAGCCATCAACAGATGTTTCCGCGACGCTATAAGTTCCAGTTGGTAGTGTTTGACTATTTGGGGTGGCGCTATCTGTCAAATTAAAACCAGCATAACCCGCTCCTGTCGTGGTAAATGCGAAACTTTGACTGCTGCCGGTCGGGTCAGTTACTTTATCTACCACAATTGTGCCTACAGTACGTTTGTTGGTAAAAGTACATGTAACATCAGGTTTAGTGGATGTTAAGGTCACTGTAGCAGAATTACTTGATGCCTTTGTACAATCACCCGAAACACTGTCCAACTCCCAACCACTTGGTCCAGATTCGGTAATGGTATATAAGGCATCACCATTATTTGCATTCAAAGCCAAATTTATCGCCGTCGTGCCGCTGGCGATCCCACTTACACTAGTATTTCCGGTAATGGCAAAGGTCCAATCCGAAGGCATCGCTCCATTAGCAGTTGACTTAATCGGAGTAATTGAACCCAACACTGTAATTTGCTTGGGATTAATTGGAATATCTTTATTTCCGGCTCCACCGCATGCGCCAGTAATTAATCGATAGTGCAATGAAGCTCCACTCCATTGAGCCGCGGTATCACTTAAGAGCGCATTCCAATCAAGTTGAACGGTCGAAGCTGCTGGGATAAACGATAATGTATATTGTTTACACGTAGTACCACTGCCACAAGAGACAATGGTAGGAGCGCTCAGCGAAACGCCAGTTGCGGTTCCGTTACCACTGGTGGCTGAGTTGAAATTCTCATAACCAGTAATACCAGCATCTTGGTAGTCATGTTCGATCACTACGGAATTGGTAACGCCGACATCAAGTCCGGTGATCGTTAGCCGAGCCGGGATATTTTCACCCTCCGACCAACAACTACCCCCACCGGAACAAAGATTACCGGTAGTATAACCATTACTTTTAATTTTCCCCTCAAGAGTATGTTGACCAGCGTGACAACTGAGCAAATTAACAAAATTACAGGAAATAATATCGTCTGCACCAACTGTAATACCGGTAATGCTTGAGCCACTTGCAATTCCCACCGTTGCTCCGGTTGATTTCTGACAACTGGCTGATCCAAATGTGTAACCGATTAATGGAGAAGCTTCCGAAATAGAATATCCGCTTCCGGCAGGAACAGGAAGATTTACTTGGCCATTTGTTGTTTGCACTGAGGTGTATCCTGCAACATTTGTGGTAAATGTCCAGGCATTAGTTGCCAAATTTTCTGGGCTAATACTGTCAATATATTTATTAATGGTTATGGTTCCGCCACATGTCTGCGTGGCAAACGTAGCCAACTGCGTGGCAAGTCCAGAAAAATCTGTAGTGATTACATCAGAGGTAAGTACATCCCCCGTGTTCACATTCAATCCTGAGATTGCCTTTAAATTATTTGTTGATAGCTCATTTCCAATTCCCAAAGCCAAAATCCGTGCAGTAATCTGTTTTGCATGATTGGCTTCAATAATCGCTGCATTCACATCACTTGCACAGGTGTTGCTGCCACCACAATTAGGGAATGTTGGATTACCGTCAGAGGCAAAAATAATTAAATTGGGTTTATTTGCCCGTGGGTCAAATGTTGAAGCAGCCTTGTTAAGTGCATTTTCCCAATTCGTTCCTCCACCATTAGTAGTTATTGAATTAATGGCGGCGTTTACGAGAGATGTGTCTGAAGTAAAACTTTGCAAGACTGAGGCATTTGTTCCAAATCGTGTGACTGAAAATTGAGTCGGTGTTCCGGTTAAGGCATTTACCAAGCCAGTCATAGCGGTCTTCATTTGGTTTAATTCAGTGCCGTCGATACTATTCGAATTATCAATTACCAAAGCGATATCCAAACCACAGCTATTCGATAAAGTTGGATTGGTTAACGTTGTCGGAGTCGTACTCGCAGTAACTTCAAAATAATCTGTACCAACAATTGTTGAGGAAGCACAACTTGAACTACTGGCTCGTAAAAGCTCTGCTTTCCATCCTGTCCCAATCTGAGCAGAACCACTTAAAGTAAAACGGTAAGACAAAGAGGAGATATTTCGTTGACAACTCGAAGAAGAAATTAGTGATTCGCTTGGATCATAAACGACAATTTTATAATATGTCGATCCATTACTAGTTAAACCACTCGCTCCGACAGTTACCTCTTCTCCTCGATGGTATTGAGTTTGCTCAACTTCCAAAGAAGAATCGGAATATGTCGCAATAAAAATCGTGAAGTGGTCAATACCGGTAGCCTTCACGCTGTCATTTTGCTGACTGATGTTGTCATCATTGATTCTCTGAACTTCCACTGCTCCGACTTGATAATTTTTAGCCGTTTCAATAGGCTTTTCGATATACGAAATCGACGTATTATCGGTTACTTTTGGTAACGTCACATCATACGTAAAAGAACCATCTTCCATGCCGGTAGTGATGTCATAGGCATATTCGGCTACATTGGTCATATCCGCAGGTAATTTAAGTTCAGACGTTTTCACTTGCTGAATTTTTAAAGGTGTTCGTAACGTCTCGTCTTTAGGTAGACAGGTAAACGTCACCGACACATTTAGATTTTGAGGGAAGACATATTTCACACCCAGTTGAACGTTGTCGATTGTTCCAGCTACACCAGTTTCAAGATCATTTTTCCAGGCACCAACAGTTGAATTCTTTATCACTGCATTTTCACTCAGGCATTCTTTTGGCGTAGCCACAGTAGGTGCCGCCAGTGAAGAAGTTGGCGGAGAGGCATCAGTTTCATTGAGCCATTTTTCTTCGTTCGGAGTTATATCAAACTTCTCTATTCCATACGTGGAAATAGTTGATAAAGAGTTGCTATCAACTTTAAATACTATTGCTCCCTGCATCTGGCCTGCCGACCAATGAAGCAAACCCTTCTTAACTGAATGAGGCGTGCAAGTTCCATTTGAGCAGGTACCGGCATAGAGCTCTTTTTCAAACTGGGGCGATTGAGTTTCCGAACCGGTAATTGCCTCAGTTGGACCATCGGCTCGGGAATACCAGAGGGAATAATGCACTTCTCGCTGAGTCGACACAGTGAGTTTGAATATGTTCTTGTCAGCATTATATGTCAGCAATGCTGCTGGAGATCCTTCAGCTTGTACTGGCGCGGCAAGTCCAAATAAAACGGGGAAAAGAAGTTGAAGCACCATGGAAAATGTATTAACAACGGCAGTCGTTTTATACAACCAAGTAGTATGCTTCATGTATATACCAAAAGTGACTTAAATTTTAAGCCTTTTCTAAGGTTGAACGAATTATAACACCCAATACAGGGCGGTCAATGTGGGAATGTTGTGTAGTAAAAATACCATATTATTATGAGAAAAATAATTTAAATAATTTGATACAATAGACTAACTTTCCAAACGGCAACGGGTGGATTCTTTATCAATCAGCCAGATTGAGGTGTGGAATGGCTAAACGATTATTTGTAGGTTCTCTTCCTTGGGTAGTTACCAGTGAAGAATTACGTCAGTTATTTGAATCTTGCGGTACAGTATCCGATGCAGTGGTATTAACAGATCGGCAAACTGGTCGATCTAAAGGCTTCGGTTTTGTAGAATTTGCCAATGACGCTGAAGGTTTGGCGGCAATTGAAAAGTTTAACGGTTCAGAACTCAAAGGTAGAAAAATTGTCGTTAATGAAGCTGCTCCAAAAAGTCCCAAATCTCTCTTTTCCAGCTAGTTATTAACCACCATTCAAATCCCCACCACAAAATTACTTGTGGATTAAGTGATTGAGCATAATGCCAATTATCCTGAATTTGTATTGGTCCAAAACCGGTATCATTGCCCCACGGCTCTGCTTGCAATTCTGCAACCCAGAATTCCTTGTTCGCTGCCACAATTTCTGCTGAAATTGTCTGAATCGTCTTGATCGTGTCGGACGGGCCTCTATAAATAGTCGGAGCTGCTGATAGAGGGACGCGTGAATACAAATCAATTCCCACCGAATCAGCCAAGGGAACGACTTGTTTGTAGTACCCGCGTTTATGTAGTTCGTTGCCCCATAAACTAATGAGAATTTTTCGATCAGGATCAATGTTTCTCACCAAATCAACCTCCTCTTTTAGAAAATCAGTCGCTATCCTCCACCCGAATTCGCCCGATGGATCGAGTGGTTCATTCTCGACCTGCCAAACCGCAACAGCCTCATTAGTTATGTAATGTTGTATGCATACCTCAATATATCGAAGTGCTCGCTGATACAACAGATGATGAGTAATAGAAATAGTTTTACCGCGAAAATTCAACGGCATTTTTTCTGAAAGCCAAGCGGGGATGTAAAATTCCGGCCAGCGAGGTGCTTTGATACCTACCGATAAAACGATAGAAATATGATTAAGCCGACAAAACTCCACGATTTGATCCAACTCGTCAAACGCGAATTGTCCTTCTGTAGTTTCGATTTCATCCCAATAACAACCTAACCGAATCCACCGAAAATGTAATGAAGCATACACTTTAATTGCTTCCAATGGATCAATGCCTAGAAAGCGCAAATGGCGGGGACTGAATGTTGCTCCTATTTCCATGACAACATTCTATCAACAGATTCCCAATTTCTTGATATAATTGCGCCGATCATCTATTGCCAGGTAGCCCGCCTAACCTAGGGTAAGCGATGACGAATTGTATTGCCAGGTAGTGAAATGGCATCACGCCTCGCTCTGAACGAGGTATTCAAGGTTCGAATCCTTGCCCGGCAGCCAACTTTTCTCCTCAAGAGAACGTCCCATAACTCGCTTAACCCTAAATGGACGTTAGAACCTTACTCGAGAAACATGATCTAATTAACGATTGATTATCTCTCAGTTATACTACTGTTATGATGACATGAATTCTAAACAACAGTTAACGGCCACACTTTTTGAAGTTTTTAGAATACTTTCAATTGATAGCGAACTTAATTTCATTGACAGTGAACAAATGAAGGTAGTGGTTAATCAAAAGCCTTTGATCCAAATAAATCATCAAAAAATAACATTTCCTGTTCCTTCCGAATCATTACTAAAAAATACGAATCCCTTGGAAAATGAATTTGTAGATTTGGAAAAGTTAAAACAGTTATTTGCTTACTTATCTGAAACTGATTCGATTATCGGACTAAACCATATTGGATTTTGTTATAAAGTCATGTCTCAGGCCGAAGAACGAGAAAGAATTAAAAACGAAATAGCTAAAACAGATTGGCATCTGTATGAAATGGATTCGAATGATGAAGGGTTGTGGCTGTTTATGGGCAACAAGGGTAATTGGCAGGATCCTTTGATAGAACTTCTTCCTGTCGAGAAAACAGATGATAAATGGGTGAATTATTGGCTTCCACATATCCAAATTGATATTGATACAAAACTATCTCATCATGAGATCGAAGAAAAAATAATTAGCATATTCGATAGAAAAATCGTTCCATTCCGAAGCTGTGTTATTGAAGGAGTTGTATATGGAGTAAGAGCAAGATTGGGAATAGTTTCTGGAGTAAATATCGCGTTAGATTTTGCTACCAAAGAAAGAAAAATCCAGTACAGTAGAGAACATTTATTAAAAGTGATTGTTTAGAAATTCATTATTATGAATAACTATAAAGTTTTATATCCAAACGAAGTTGAATGGCAAGACTATAGAGATTTGCGGTTAGAAGCATTAAAACTCGAGCCACAGGCATTTAGCTCTTCATATGAGGATCAGAAAGATGATTCTGATGAAGAATGGAAATCAAGGTTAAATCGTTACATTGAAGGTAATGGTAATTGGATGGTGTTTGCAGCCAGTGACAAAAAGCTCGTTGGCATGATGGGGGCGTTTCAGACTGAAGATGACGTTAGAGATAGAGAAGCACAGCTAATTGCGGTTTATGTTAAAAAAGATCATAGAGGTAAAGGTGTATCGAAATTATTGATTTCCGATTTACTAAAGCTATTGATTCAATCTAACATAAAGAGAGTCAAGCTAACGGTAAATGCTGATCAGATGGCTGCGGTTTCTCTCTATACAAGTTTCAGATTTACCATAATCAATAAGGAGCGAAATAAATTAGGTGATGGCTTATTCCACGACGAGTATGTTATGGATAAGGAATTAGCATAAAATATGACTTCTCATGATGTAATTGATCTTTATACAACCTTGGAAAATCTAGGAATTGAACTATGGCTCGATGTTGGCTGTGGTGTTGATGCATTTTTAGGCAGGCAACCTAGAAATCATGAAGA
>CAZQBH010000051.1:0-8135 GCA_964591645.1 uncultured Pseudomonadales bacterium
CTTGCAGTTGTTGAGGTTATCGCTTCACCATTTGCCAAACAAAGGGATTGCGATTCAAAACCCGATAATCGAGCCATCCCAATCCACGAGCCAACAATTCAATCGCCAATAACCGGGCTATTACAACTATTTGTTTGGGTTGGTCACAAAAATATTCCCACAACACCGAAAGTAATTTATTGTGCTCCATGGTCACTACATGATAATTATAGTGCGTAGAAAGCCACAAATGACCTGCTTCGACCCGCCGGCGTTGAACGAGCAAATCTCGTAGCGTTAGAGGGACCTTGTTGTACACAATCGCTCGTGGGACATAGAGAACACTGAACCCAACCATTTTTAAAAGCACTTCCAAATTGGCTTCATCCACCGCCGAACTGACCGGAATTTGTCTAATAACGTTACGAAATGCCACCAATTCTCCGCATTTGGCTCGTTTCAAAGAAATCCGGTGATGAAGCTCCCACAATAGTGACATTTCTTTCCCTACCGAACTAAATCGGCAATTGGTTGGTATTGGATGGGCACCAGCCATACCTACCTCAGGGTTGAGGAAGGGGAGTGACATCTCTTCAATAGCTTCTTTATGTACCCGCAAATCCCCACTCATGCTTATCAAGACATCTCCGCGGGCTACTCGAATAAAACGATTAATGGCCGATGATTTCCCTCGTCGCGAAATCTCTTCAACCAATTTTATACGTTTATCTTTTTTAACAAATTGTCTAATAATTGAGTTTGTTTTATCAAAACTACCCGATGACACCACAATAATTTCAGATATGGTTGCGATCGATGTTTTTGACTGTAACACTGAAGTGATCGCTCGACGTACGTTAGCTTCTTCATTATGACAAAAGATGCCGACACTAACCTTGATTTTTTTCGATTTCATTCTGTCCACCAAGCAATTTTAATCATAATACCAAACAAAAAACATCTATGAAATATGATATTTTCAATGACATCAATCAGAATTAGAATGATAGAGTGATTTTAAAACGTTTGCTTATTCCCATTGGTTTTTTTGTCTTATTGAGTTGTGTGTATGGTTTTTCATCAACCGTTTTGCCTACCGGCCATGCTGATTCAGACGAGTTGATTACGATCGCCAATTTTAACTCAGTCGCCCACCCGCCCGGATTTCCCCTTTTTATCTTCGTTAGTCACGGGTTACTCAAATTATTGCCTTTTTTACCGGTTGCTCACGCTGCCAATCTGCTGGCTGGTGTGTATCAAGCCTCAGCCACGGTGATTTTTGGTTACCTCATCCGTCAGATATTGTCTCATCTTGTAAAAAAATCATCGGCATCATTCCCGATCAACCTCGCCACCATAACCGCCACCGGATTATTGGCATTCTCATATCAATGGTGGCTCTATGGCACTATTTTTGAAATTTACTCGTTTACCGCCCTCTTAACGGGGTTGACTTTATTATTAGCTTTTCGCTGGTATTATCAGCCGAAATTTTCTTTTAATGCATATTTTTGGGCTACATGGATTATGGCTGGACTCCTCGTTGGTCATTTCCAACTAGCACTCTTGCTGTTACCAGGACTGTGTCTCATGTTGCTTCAGAAACAACTTCGATTCCCGCAAAAAACGTCCACTCTTTTTTTGGCAGCAGGCCGAGGGATACTGTTGTTTATCATTACCTTTTTTCTAAGTAATTCATTGCTATTTTTCCAAAACCAACACGGTCAAACCTTTTCATGGGGAATGATACAGACATTTACCGGTTGGTTGAATCACCTTACTCGCAAGGATTACACCGGTTTCAATCTGGAACAAAATACTGATTATCAAACTTCCTTTGTCTTGCCTACCACTTTTGATGCAACCACTATCAAGAGCGTGGTTCAATACATCCAAATGTTGTTTACATATTACGGTCTTGTTGGCATGCTGTTTTTCTTGATTGGACTGTTTTATATATGGAAAAAAGATCGTCCGTTAGCACTAATCCTTACCACTTATTTTTTTTGTACAAGTATTTTTCTCGCCGGGTACATGCGTCTTTCCAGTCTTTCATTTCAATCCACCCTCTTCACGGGAGTAGGGGAACGCCAGTTTTCAATGGGAATGGGGATTGTTGCCATCGGTATTGCCTTTGGCATCTTTGCGCTCTATGAGTATATTTTCCTAAAACTGAATCGTCGGAAAACGCTCATTGTCGTTTTAATTTCTTTACTGCTCATATCTGTCCAAATAAGTGAAAACAAATCGGTGTTTACCCGTCGTTCCAGTCGAACTATCGCGTATGCAGTTGCCAAAGAACGGTTAGAAGCTGTCCCTACCAATTCACTGATTATTTGCTCCACTGATGTCGATTGCTATAGCCTGTTTTATCAACATAGCATCGAACATGTCAGACCTGATGTTTTAGTCCTCCCTCATATTGTTGCCTATAAATTTTTACAAATAACTCAAGATACTGCCCTGTATCCCTATCTAAACTTTACCCAACCAGACTATTTGGCTCAGTTAATCTCCTGGAATGTACATCAACGGCCGGTCTACCTCACTAGTGGTATGAATTATTATGCTGACTACATTGGTTTAGAGTCTGGACCATTTTTCCTAGCACCTGTCCATCAATTGTTTAAAGTGTCAACCATACTCCCCGCCACCATGGCCGCTGAACCCATACCCGCTTATATTTCCTCTACACCTATGGATACCAAAAACAAGCACGCTCAAGGAATTGTGAATGTCTTTGCCAACAACGATGCCTATGCAGCCTATATAGCATTACGCTATCAATTTCCCGAAGTTGCCCAATCATACCTCTCCAATGCACTAACGCTTGATCCATCAAATCGTCAAACTCATCAACTTAACCTTCAGCAGACTCAGGTTGCCAATTCAATGAAGGTGATCCAGGACAAAATAACCGTAGCTGATTACGAAAAAGCCGCAGGTGCCGCTGAAAAATTACAGCAGTTGGATCAGGCAGAAAGGTTGTACCGCCAGGCCACTTATCTGGACCCTACCCATATTTCAGCGCTTACCAAACTACGTGATTTCTATATAAAATATGGTGCTTCTGAACCAGCCCAAATAATTGACCAACATATTGGTATAATGTCGTCTGTCAAGCCGATGTAGCTCAGTTGGTAGAGCGGCGGTATCGTAAACCGCAGGTCGTGGGTTCGATCCCCACCGTCGGCTCAAGCAAGAAAGTGGGTTCGACCGTGTCCCGCAGTAGTCCTGAGCATGTCGAAGGACGAAGTGGGATCCCCACCGTCGGCTCAGAGATAACAAATTATTGTTATAATGAATTCAATGACTTCATTTACCAACACACCATCAAATACCCCCGCTATCCGACGATCCCGTTTAGCGAAACAGGAAAATCGCAAACTTGTTCGCCAAACAATCTCCATCGTGGCAGGTATTATTATTTTTTTCATTTTCTTCTTTACTGTGGGTATCCGTTCACTGATCAACCTGGCAGTTGTGTTGGGTAATTCCAAAACTTCCAAAATCACCCAACAAGAAGATAAAATTGCCCCGCTTCCCCCTCAAATAAATCCACTTCCCGAGGCTACTGCAAGTAGTACCATCACCATTGAAGGATCTGCGGAAATTGGTTCAACTATTAGTCTTTACCGAGAGTCGGATAAAATAGATGAAAACCTCACTGATAGTCAGGGAAATTTTTCTTTTTCAAATGTTACTCTCAGTCAAGGTCAAAACAGTTTTTCGGCTACCGCAGCGGACATAGCCGGCAATCAAAGTCAAAAAAGTGTGGTCCAGTTTGTTATGTATACCAACGAACCGCCCAAACTCACCATCGACCAACCCAAAGATGGCGATCGAGTTTTTGGTACCCTCAAGCAACTCATTACCATTAGCGGCACGACTGACCCAAACGCTATCGTAACCGTCAACGACCGCCAATTGGTAGTTAAAGGAGACGGAGGATTTTCTTCAAAATACGAACTTCAAGATGGTGATAACAAATTAACGTTTACCGCTACAGATCACGCCGGTAATCAAACTACCCAAGAACTCACCGTCAACTTTTCTAAGTAATTTGTTTAGGTGTACTTTTTTCTTGGTTTTCCAACAACAACAATCCCAGCCACATCAGTACCCATGGGTAAAAAAATGTGTTGTTTGCCATAGAATGGAGCAAAACAACCAAGAGCGATAACGTAAACACATGATGCCCGTTTCCTCTGAACCAACCCGCCAATAGCCATATAAAACACCCCATACCCACTACTCCCGTCGTTGCCAATATAAATAACCAAGCACTATCAGGAGCTGAGGGATGATAATCTACCCCAAACCAACCAACTGGTGCTACTTCATACATGTACTGATTGAAGCCAATTCCAAATAGGGGATGCGACCGAAATAAAGCTCCTGCGTGTTCCCATGTTTGCAAACGTGTAGAAATACTAAACTGACGTAATATATTAACACCTTCTCCTCCAGGTTTAGGTAAAATGACCCAAATCAGTATTCCAATTACCGATCCTGCTAATCCATACTTCCAAAGTCGACGTTGGAGTACTATAAAAATCAACAACAATCCTAACAAAAGCATACTCATACGCGAATAGGTCGCGATCAACGCTCCAATAACCAGGATTAATTGACTCCATTTAAGCCAATTTTGTTCTCTCAGCCAAATCCAAATTCCATAGAGCAGCAACATGATCCCCATAAAATTAGGATCAAATAAAAGTCCTATCATCCGAAAATAGTGATCGTCCCAACCAAACCACCTAAGCCATCGCATGTCCGGCATAAACACATATTGCAACCAGCCTCCTGCCAATAGTCCAACTCCCATAAAACGGATAATTCCTGCCCAAGACACACGAAACCAAGACGTTGATCCCTGCCACAATATCGCAAAATACCCAACATACAAAAGCCACCTTGCCCAATACAACCCACCCGTCCATGGTTTTCCTCCAACAATCGAGAGAATATACGATACGCCCATCGCTATCGTTAACCCCATCAGGGCATATCCCCAATTCGGAAACGGGATTGTTACTTTTTGTCTAGTTATCACCCACCACAGTATTGTTAATCCCATAAATAATTCAAATCCATACCATGCCCCACTTCCAAACTCTACCCGAGTTAACTGGCCCCAGGGCAAAAGCAACCACGGCATCAAAGCAATATATTTCCCCATTCGAGGAATGTATCCCCATAAAAAGAATCGAACGAGCCACGAATGCCACGACATCGCCACCGCCATCACAAATCCTTGCCAACCATCCAACCAACCAAGGCGAATCACATAATTCCAAATAAATTTTCCTATTGGATAAGTGATTTGTTCAAATATACTCCACAATTTTCCCTGTTCATGTAATTCCTGAGCTCGAATCGACGCATACATATGTACTGCCTGGAACAGCTGATCCATAGACGCGTGCGAATTATGTGTCATTGTCCCTGTCAGTTGCTTGACCTCAGGAATGCCCCACGTCTCATGAACGCGTCCTTTCCAAGAACGCGTAGTGTGATATGCCAGCCGAGTTAACCAAATTCCTCCCGCCTCACCATGGCGAAGCAGTTTACCTCCAAAAAAATCTTGCCGGTGCACCTGATAACCCAGATGGTGATTCTCATCTTGTTGGGCAATGCGTTGAATTGCTTGAACCAATTGTTCGTCCAACCGTTCATCGGGATCAACAAACAACACCCACCCCTTTTGTACCAAAGACAAAGCAAAATTTCGCTGACCGGCAAAGTCTTGATTAAGAGGATGACAAATATAGGTGACTGAATGATTTTGACATACTACCTTGGTCGAATCAGTTGAATTGTCATCAATCACTAAAATTGAATTTGCCCAAGACAACGCAGGTAACAAACTGGTTAAATTTTTCTGTTCATTCCTCGCCAAAATAACTACGGTGATCATAACGCATCAAACGGCCAAGCCACTTTCACCGACCCCACCATGACTGAAGCTGTACCAGTAATTGCTGCATCTGAAGTAGCTAAAGGGGGCACAATTACATACACTGGTTCGCCCCACGACTGCATAGAAACGCCATACTGTTTTAATTGCCATTTCAAAAGCTCCCATTCATCCGATGAGGAGCACCCCACACACCGAATTGTTACTGGATTTCCTTTTGCCTTATGACGAATGACAGCCGCCACTTCCTGCCACTGATTTCCGGAAGTAATGAACCCCTGATACCCCAAATCTTTTATCAGTATTGCGCTCAAAAAACCTACATTTACCACCAGCGCAATCCCGACAAATATTTTGCGCCACCAATGTGACGTAATCACGCTATCAAAAAATATCCATCCCAACCCACAAATGATCAGTAACAACCAATTTACGGGCGCAGCTGCCAAAAATAATCCGGCTACCAGAAAACTCATCAGGGTTGAAAGCCATCTACGCAGGAGAGATGTTTCATTATAAAAAGCGATCATTCCCATAATGGTTCCAACGACCCCTATCCAAAAAGAAAAAGCCGGAGAAAACACCGACAAAAAGAGCCATCGCTGCAAAAACCATAACTGTCCCGGTAATAACCACCAACCGCTTTGAAATAAAACAGTCGCCCCAATCAATACCAATAAGCCCGCTAAAACGAGAGGCCACTCTTCCGTTATCGTTAACCAACCCTCTAACAATGTTCCATAACCCCAGCCAAAGTATTTTTTGAAAAAAGTCACTCTCGATTCTCTAAACCACTGCATTGTCTGAGACCGAGGTTGGATGGTTGATAATCCTCCGGAATGGACAATCGAAGCGCTTGGATCGAATACAACTTTTTTCTTAAGTAGACGAACCCTCATTGCCAAATCAAGTTCTTCCCAATACAGAAAAAAACGTTCGTCAAACCCACCCATTTGGGTAAAAACACGTCGCCGCATCATCAGTGCGGCTCCACTAACTGAGCCCACTTCAATCTGAGTAGAAGGCACCACATGATCGTACCAATATCGCTTAACCAGCGGGGTATTATAAAGCCACGCATTCAATCCAGAATAAACAATCGGGGCACTTATTTTGGTGGGAATGGCATTACAACTTGAATAGGGTTTCCTTTTATCATCAAGCAACCGCGGACCCAAGATTCCAATCGAATCATCCGCCATAATGATCTCAAGCATTTGTTGTAAAGCATTTTTATCCACCAAACAATCAGGATTTAAAAATAATAGATACTCACCCTGAGCTAATGCTGCTCCAATTGTGCATCCCGCCCCAAACCCCCGATTCTGGTGAGTATTGTTTACAACCAATACCTCAATCCATGGTTCTTGGGGGATAGACGCCAAACAAGCAGCCAAGCAATCCATGTTTTCATACGCCACAATTATGATCGACAATTTAGGCATGACTCACCTCATCCAGAATTTGCTCTAATAATAGTATATGGCTACTCCAAGTAAAATGTTTCAGCGTTTTTTCTCGTCCCGCGGTACCTAAACGGTTTCTTAATTGCTCGTCTGTTGATAAAAGCTGCATTGCCGTATGAAGCGCTTTGATAGTTCGAGGTATCAAAATACCGGTTCGTCGATGTGATACCGTATCTGTATATCCACCATCAGCAATTGCAATTACCGGTGTACCGCAACTCATTGATTCCAATGCTACCAATCCAAAAGGCTCGTTTACAGCCAAACACAACGTGGCAATAGCCCCTTGATACAAATGAGCTAATGCTTTATCTGAATACCGAAATCCTTTTTCACTCAAACATACATACTTAATCGAAAACTGTCGACCAAACGCGGCTTCCATATCCGTAATCAGCGGATATCCGTTTATCACTTCCTTTTCCCCAACAAACAAAAAGTGTCGTTTGGGTGAATCACTCATGGGATAAAAAATGTGGGCATCAACACCAAGAGGTAAACGAAGAACGTCTCGTTTATAGATTGAACATAACTGTTGTTGCATGTATTGCGATGTAGCTAATATTCGGGTTGCCGATCGGGCCGCTTCTTTGTCAATTTGTTTAATCCAGTTTCGTCGCCCCCATTCATATATTCTGTTCCAAACTGGACGGGGTAGGGGATGAAGCGCTGGTTCATAAACCACCCGGGGCCATTCTTCTGCAAAATATATGCTGGGTTGGGTCAAGAAAAAAAGTAATCCTGGGGCCTGAGAAAATCGGGAAGGA
>CAZQBH010000052.1:0-770 GCA_964591645.1 uncultured Pseudomonadales bacterium
TTGGCTTGGAGTTGTCGGGTTTCATCATCCAAAGTAGTGGAAACATAATAGGTGGCGCCGGCAGCAATTTTCTTTTCTATCTCATTCCCTATCGGCCAACCGCGGCGGTTAGTTTGGTACAAAAAGGCCGTATCACCCATATACGGAGCAATCACGAGCGCATCAGGCGAGGTCAATGTATCAACAGCTTTCCCTGCCGCCACAATAGCCGGATTATTGATCGCATAGTACCCCCGTATGTTGTACCAACTAAAGGCAAACATACCGATTAAACAGACGGCAATGAGCCCATAACGGGCAATCAAGCCTGCTGATGTCCGGCGGAGATATTGAATTCCATAGGCAACCAGAATGGAAATGACAGGAATCAGAGGAATTTGATAATAATCATGTTGGACATTGCCCGTGGCAAAGACACAGAGATAGGCAACCGAACTAACGGTAAGCCAAAAAAACATATTTGATTTCTTTTTGGCTAAGACACCCGTGGCTAGTAATACCAACCCCCAGTAACCCAAGATTAATCGACCTAGGCGATCGGCAAACAACCATTGAAAAAAGGCTCCCTTGAACCGAATCCCATTACCGTTGAACAACCAATCAGAATCAGGAATTCCTGCTGGATACTGCAAGATCCATTGGCGCCACCACAACAAGGGCAAGATGGATAATGCGCCGAGAATATAAAATAACGGTTGCTTCATTACTTTTAGACCTTGGCTCGAAAACGCGTATGGGATAAGCGGGAACAGCAAAAATGCAGCTACTGG
>CAZQBH010000052.1:780-4889 GCA_964591645.1 uncultured Pseudomonadales bacterium
TTAACCAACAGAGCCACAGCCGCGCAGAGAATCGTCCCGACAAAAACGACAAACCGTTTTTCATCAATCCAGCGAACACCAAGGTATAAGGCAGCGAGTGAACCGGTCACCATGGCAATTTCTGGTAAAACTGTGCGGGAGTAAAACACACTATACGGCAAGAAAAGAAAAATACTCATTGCCAAATATCCCGTCAACGGTGATTCGAGCCGTCTCACCAGGACATACATAAAAAGCGCTGATACGAGCGATAAAACGATATTCACTAAGCGGTAAATAACATGAAGCTCAAAACGATGCGTGATAGGAAAAGCCCGATAAAGCCAGGCAACAAAACCGTTGACCAAAGGAAATTCCACCATCCGGTACCCCTGAGGATTATCTTGGCCTGATTGGATATTAGATAAATCTTGATATGTTGGTTTAAGTAAATTGATGCCGTGTTTAACATACTCACGGGCTACTGAAGCTGTATCGGCTTGGCGAAACGAATGCCAATCAGCTAACGGAGCCGTTACATCTTTAAGCCGAACAATAAAACCTACTATAAGGGTGAGAATGACAGCAATAGATATAAGCGATTGCTTCATGTTATTTTGCTTTGGTTTTGGCTGGTTTAATTGCCGTATTGTCCATAACAGAAACGGCCAATACTATTCCCGTAAGCGCCCAAAAAACTTCCGCCACCTTGGATGCTTCAAAAATATCGATATATACCCCATTAGCCAATAAGCCAATATTGGCGGCTACATAGCCGATTAACAAGCCCTTCATGGTGGTGTCCTGTGTCTTTTTAATTGCCTTTAAGGCGATAATAGCCGCGGCAATCACCGCGCCATAAAAACTAATGGCTCCGAGCAACCCTGTTTCCCCGAGATTCCGCAAGAAATCATTGTCAGTGGATTCAGCTTCCGTAAACTGGCCAACCTCACTTTTGGTCAAGGTTGAATAACCTGAACCAAGCAAGGGATTGCGTTTGAAACCGGCAATGGCGAGTGGCCAAGTAGTATCCAAACGAATCGCCGCGGAAAGACCATACTTATAGGCATTGTCCGAGTAGGTTCGAGAAACCAATTTAAAAGAACCCGTTTGCTGCCCATTGGCATCGGTTTCGGGAACCGGTACCGGAATATTTTCATAGACGTCGCCGGGAAGCGGTTTTTCGGTTGAGGGTGGAGTATCCGATGGGGTTGAGACTAGATCCGTATCCGAAACAGCCTTTCCATTTGATGGTTTGTTTACCTTTGCCGCAAGCAATATATGAGAAAACTGTTCTTTAAACCGATTCAGTCCCAAAACTTGAGAGAATCGTTCAGATAAATCACCGAATGACAACATTACCACCATACTGAAGACGAGCACCAGCAAATATCGGGGAATCGGCCACCACCATTTTTTGACAAACATACTCATAAAGGCCAGAAGCGATATGGCACCCAAGTAGGCGATAAATGAGGTGCGTGATGCGGTCAATATGAGCAGCCAAAACCCAGCCACAAAAGCGATGGAACCGGTTAGTTTCAACCATTTATTGGGGGAATACCAAGTAACTGCAAGCAGGATAGTGATTACTATCATGGTAAATGCCGCAGCATCGTAATGACCCCCAAAGGTACTGGGAACCCGAGCATGTTCACTCAAATACAACACCATTCCTTTGGAAAACTCCCGATTCATCGTAGAAAAAACGGGCCAATAGAGATATTTTTGACCAAATCCATAAGTGGCCACCGCCAACATGCTGACAATCAGGAGGGCGATATACAGTTTGACTTGTTTAATAGACTTGATAGCGGAAAAGAGAATAAAGAAAAGCGAAAAATATTCCAGACGGCGAAAGTAGTTTAAAAATAATTTGGCAACATGAATATCTACCAGAGGAACTGTGCGGGTGATAAACATGGCCGAAAGCGAAGAAAGTAATCCAATCACTGCATAAGCAATAAATAGTTTGGTCATGATCGGATGCACAGTGACTTTGCCGCGTAGCAATTGGATAAACCAAATGATCGCGGTAAATAAAATCACAAAATCTTCAATCCGAACTCGGACGATATATCCCGGAATAATGTCAAACAAGGGAAGTTTTGGGTACAAGGGAATGAAAATCAACAAAAATCCGGCCAAAATCATAAGGCCGTGCTCATCAAGCCAGTGTAAAAGCTTTTGCATAGCTATCCCTTCGATTACTATTTCCTGTAAAAGTGTACATGATGGTCCGTAAAAGTGCACCTGTTTTGAGTAAGACCCGTAACCAAAACAGGGTTACTGGCGGTTGATGTTTTTGGTAGATATATTTCAAGCCAGCAAACTCACCCAAGATGGCTTTCTGACTATTACCACTCGCTTGTCCCAAATGGACTACGGTTGGTGCAGCAAAGTAATGAATCGGGAAATGCCCGGCCTTCACTCGCAAACAAAATTCCACGTCTTCACCGTACATAAAAAAATGTTCATCAAGACCAGCCAAACTTTGGTATAGATCCCGTCTAACTAATAATGCCGTGCCACCCAGCCATTCAGGCTCATGATCATGTTTAAACGGTTCGATTCGGTAATTTTGGTAGATATCTTTGGTGGCAGCAAACCGATCAAGGTTGAGCATCCATAGAGCGATTCGGCCCAATGACGGTAATGCCCCACCTTGGGGCTGAATCGTCCCATCTTGATTGAGCAGTTTGCACGATGCGACATAGCTGTGTTTTTTATATGCCGCATCAAGCAGTTTTTCGATGGTGTCAGGAGCAATGATGGTATCGCTGTTGAGTAGCCAAACATATTCCCCGATCGCCTTTTTGGCGGCCAAATTGTTAGCTTTGGCAAAACCGCCATTTTCATGACTGGCAACAATCGTGATTTTGGGAAATTTTTTAGTTAACGCTTCCACACTACCGTCGGCCGATTGATTATCAACCAGAATTATTTCAAAGGTGTAGTGGGTTTTTGAGGCCAACACCGACTCGAGACACTGCCTGGTAATGTCTTTCGTTTTATAATTTACGATCAAAATGGAAAGGTTAATTGATTTCATAGATTACTGAAATAATCGCGGTCGGCCTAATCGGTAGGTAAATTCTTTAAGTTCTCTTTCTCCAATAACTTTCGCCGGTACGCCACCCACAATGCTGCCTGGAGCTACATCTTTGGTGACGACGGCACCCGCAGCCACAACAGCTCCTCTCCCGATGGTAACTCCCGGAAGCACAATAACTCTGGGGCCAATAAAAACATAATCTTCAATATCGACCGGCGCTTCAATAGCAGTAAAGGTGGGATCGTTTATATTGTGTTCGCTATTAAAGATCATCACTTCGGAGGCTATATCCACATGATTGCCAATAGTTAGGTGGGCTCGACCATCTAGTGTTGCATGATCGCCAATAATGGTGTCTTCGCCGATGGAAATATTTTTGGGCTGGTACACGTGGGTACCAATATGAAGCGATGAATGCTTGCCGATATGAACGCCAGCGAGCCGGAACAGACTGCGGCGGAGACTATGCGACGGAAAATAGCTCCAATGCCAGAGCAAAGCGACTTGAAGGTCAAGAAAATAATTGTAAAAACGATTTTTTATTTTGTGAATAGCTTCTGTCCAAGTTAACAAGTGACCGTACCGGTCTGTAAAGGGGGATGACATATTATGCATGTACCTTCTGTAATACAGTTAGTATTTTGGCAGCTGATTGGTTCCAGTCAAATTTCATTATATGCTTCTGGCCTGCATCTAGTCGCTTGATTCGCTGTTCGTTGGTCATATCAAGTGCCACTATTATACCGTGCGTAATGCTGGCAACCGAATAGGGATCAACCAGTACCCCTGAATCCCCGACTACTTCAGGCAAAGAAGAGTTGTTTGAAACCACCGAAATGGTGCCGCAAGCGAGGGCTTCTGCGGGAGGCATACCAAAGCCTTCATACAGGCCTACCATCATGAGACAACCGGCTTCAGCCATGAGTGCGGGGGTATCTGATTGATTGACGTACCCCAGCTGGTGCATCAAAGCTTTTTTGGGACTCTCAGCTAGAGCAGCTTCAATTTCATCAATCATCCAACCAGGTTGACCGGCAAATACCAGATGCCACGACCGATACTTTGCCGGTAATGC
>CAZQBH010000052.1:4989-7781 GCA_964591645.1 uncultured Pseudomonadales bacterium
ACTGAATACTTGGTCCAATCCGCCAACTGTTTGGCGCCTCGTTTATAGCGAAGGAATAACTTGGGTAATTTAAGAAACGCCAAATCCATAATAGAAACGACAGTAGGCATAGGAGCAAACCGAGGCGCATAGTGGCCCGGAGAATAGAATACGTCCGGTTGGTTGAACGGGAAATAGAGGTCAAGCGGTAAGCGCCATTGAGTCCAGGCAACTGTGGGTTTGATCACCCGATATTGCCACCACGCGGTGGCTTTGGGCAGATCACTCTGCGGAGCAGATTTGAGGTAAATGGTGAAACGGGTATTTTCTGGATGTAATTGGTACATGCCACACAAGATACCGTAGGCATAGTGATTGCTGCCGACACGATTTTTAACATTTGCTTCATTGCCGTCAATGCCGATATGGTACGGGGTATTTTTATCCATACTTATTTCTCAAGTGTTTTCTGATAAACTGCTCTTGTTTGTTCGGCTGTTTTTTCCCAGGAAAAATCTGCTAAACGAGTGATACATTTGGTAGTCAGTTCATTTCGATTATCCATTGCCGCTTGAATCCCAGCACTAATCGCCTTGGGTTCCAATGGATCAACTTGGATGACGGCGTCTTGACCAATTTCCGCCAAACTGGAACCGTTGCTGGTCACCACCGGTGTGTGATGAAAAAATGCTTCCAAGATGGGTAGCCCGAATCCTTCGGCCAACGAGACATACAACATTACTGAGGCACCGCGATATAACGCAGCCAGTTCTTCACCGCTGCGATAGCCTATCGGAATAAGTCCTGCTTCGGGGTTAATCGTTTCCCAGCCTGATTTACCCACCAGGACTAAATCAAAGTCTTTTTTAAACGGTCGCCAGGCTTCAATTTGATTGGGAATATTTTTTCGCGGCTCTTGCGTGCCGACCATTAAAAAATACGGTTTAGTTAAATTTAATTTTTCTTTGATTTGCGCGACTGCTTCATCGGTTGCCCGGACACATTGCTCTTGCGGCAATGCTTCGTGAATCACGGTGATCTCGTCGGGATCAATAGCAAATAGTTCAACAAGATCTTGTTTGGTTGCTTCAGAGACGGCAATGATGGCAGGATGATTCGATTTGACCCGATTCATCACTTCTTGGTGATGGGCTCGGATATCAGGATGGGCGATGTCGGGATATTTAAACAAAGCCACATCATGAATGGTGATGACTACTTTGGTTTTTAGACTGTTGGGCAAATACCAATCCCACGTATGAAATACTAATGAACCCGCAGTAAAAAAATCAACTGGAAAATTTGACTGCATCAATTTTGACATGATGCGAACGGGAAATGGATACAGTATATGTCTGGTCTTATTGGCTGCAGCATACTGTGTGAGCACATCCATTTGACGAAGCGAACTACCAAAAAAGCAGAGTGAATCCCCTAGTTGGTTCGATAATGCCCGGCCTAAATTGGCCGTATACATGGAAACGCCAGTACCATACACAATCGGAGAAATGTCCAGACAATAGGTCATGTGTTTATTTTATGCTAAATTTCCTGACTTTGCCGATATTCGGATATTGATCAAAACTAACTTCTTCATACCCGGCGATTTGCAAGGTTTGTTGGATCTGATGCTGCGGATCGGCTAGATCACTTAAATAGTCAAAAACGAATACTTGTTGAGCCCCCTCGATACCCGTTTCAAGACGATCACTCGAAAGTCTTTCCAGATTTTTGGTTTGATACCATACCCAAGGGGCAGCCGAATCAAAGAGTGGGAAAACGACTTTATCTTGCGGCAGACTGACAGCCTCAACAGCAGATACTGCTTGTCGCCAGGGTTCACGTTGTTGGTTGGCATCGGTAGCATAGCGAAACAAACTCAAGACGTTTATGGATAATAATATGGCTATAGCAATCTTGGTAACAGGTTGGCGATTGAATCCGGCAGCCAATAGTAAATAGAGGCCAGGCAAACAAAACATCACCCGTTTTGGATCCAAAACAGGAATTTTAATTGAAATTAAAAAGGCAAATATAATGGGTAAACCAACCCAAACGGCGGTGATCCGGCTGTTTTTTTGCTTAAGTGAATAAAGCAGTAAAATCAGACAGGCTAACCCCACACTCCCAATCATCAGCAAATCCCTGGCGGTAAAATCTACCAAGATTCTGCCCAGTAAAAACTTGATGGCAGTTAACGGTATCATTTTGAGTAATGGCGGACTTACCATGGCATTCCACGCAGGCATAGCGGCAGAAAGGCCGGTACCAACCTGTAATTGTTCGATAAATTTGGGAAGCCAAGGGATAAAACCAATCGCCATGCCCATCATCAATACAACTATTTGTTTACGTTGGGACCGATAATATACAAATACCATACAGAGCAATGCCAGTAAAAAGACCGGAAAAACATACATTGAATACAAACCGGCAATCCCAGACAGCAAAAAACCTAACCAAGCAAACCGTTTCTTTTCTCTCATTAGATAAAAGAAATACAGGGCCAGCAAAGCCCACATGGTGGCCAAACTATATGGCCGCAACTCTTGAGAATAAAATACATGAAACTGCGAAGTTGCCAACAACAAACCGGCAATCAAGCCAGTGGATTCATTCCACAATTTTTTACCCAATTGCATAACCAACCAGATGGTAATGAGACCAGGAATGACTGAAGCCAAACGCAACCACCATTCCGATTTTCCGACCGACATCCAAAAATGTACCACTATATGGTAGAGCGGTGGTTGAAAATCGCCACTGATAGCCAATTGTTGCGAGAATGGGCGGGCACTTTCCAGTGCTTGAGC
>CAZQBH010000053.1:0-7727 GCA_964591645.1 uncultured Pseudomonadales bacterium
AACCCTGTAGTTTGAGGGCGCGGTGTACGCCAAGGGCGGTGCGTCCAATTGCTGCTTTGGTGGCTTCCGAGAAAGGTGCTGGCGTAATCCCTTCCGAAGCACCAGCCGTGTACTTAGCTTGATAATTAAAAAACTGCCGGCCAATCGGGCGGATGAGCGTTGGCGGCAAAGAAAAAGTTTCACCATTCTGCGTCAGTACTCCACAAGTCACTTCGTGTCCACGCACAAACCGCTGCACAATTACCTGCCCGTGCTGTGCACTTGTTAGCTCCAGTGCCTCCGTAAGTTCGGATATGTCGCGAGCAATTGTCACTCCAATTGAACTGCCGCTAGCATTTGGCTTTACCACTACTGGTAACCCATACGCTGCCACCGCCTGACGAATAATCCTCGGTCGGGCCACCACCCATTTAGCTCGCTCAATCACAGTGTAGTCTGGCACTGCAAAGCCAGCTCGACGCAACACTTGGCTCGACGCGTGCTTATCAAATGCCAGCCTGCTCGCTCGCACACCACTCCCCTGATACGGCAACCCTGCCCGGTCGAGCAGTCGCTGCACGCCGCCATCTTCACCAAACACACCATGCATAGCAATCAGCGCAGCATCAATGAGATACGGCAACTTCTCCACCGCATCACGCACACCAAAGGCCTCCTCATATTCATTTGCCAGATACGAAGCCCTATCTGTGTACACATACCAGCTCTGATCAGGTGTGACTAAAATTGGCTTCGGCGTATAACCCAGCTGCTCAACCGCGAGCAGCATATTTTCGGCCGAAGCGCGCGAGACCTCATATTCGGGAGACGGACCCCCAATTAAAATTCCTAATCTCACCCCTGTTTGCATATAGTAAGTATACCTGGCGCAGATTAGGTGCGACTAGCTTTTTTGCGTCTCGGTAAACACCAGGCGGCAATCCTTAGCAAAACATATGGTGCTGGAACGATCACAATAAGAATCAGTGCGATGATTTGTACTGGATTAAGTCGCAAAAACGCCAAAGCCGTAATCGAGACCATCCAGGCGATCGCAATGGCCGACCAGACCGCACGGCGGACGTGAGCTGCGCCAACGTCATTCTTGTGGTAGCGTTTGGCTATAATAAAAAAGTTTGGCAACGGTCGGATTGAGGCTAAAAAAAATTTGCGCTCAAAGTGCGCTTCGACAGCCAGCACACCAATGCCCCGCACAAATTGCGGACCAAATGTTGAGATGTAATTTTTAAACCAATGTTGCATATTGCAAGTATACAGCCTTAAACACAGCTGCCCCTAACTCAGTGCAATGTTATTATTTCTAGTTGTACTGCAAAAGACTACGAATTTTTTAAAGAGATTTAACGATCATCTTCGGAAGTTATCTCTATGCCCAACAACTACGCTAACGCGATATTTAGCAACTGGCAATGTTACTACCTTTAGGTGATGTGGCAATGTGTATCTCACATCTGGATCCTCGGCGGCAAGTGGCCTTAAATGCCGGCGCCAGTCTAGCAAAATATAGGCTGCTGTTGTCACTAGGGCTAAAAGTACAGGCATTCCCGCTAGCCATGGACCCACCCTCACTAGAGTAGAGGGCGTGGAGCTGTCGCTTGATCCCGTCTGCGGAGAAGGCGATGGCGTACTGGCAGTTAATTGGATTCTGCCCAACTTATTCGCAAAATTTTGCAAAAACCATATCGCACCATCAGGGCCGGTAGTAATACTGGTCGGAAAACTTGAAAGTGCGGCTGTAGGGTACCATGAAATAACGCCGCCAGTAGTCATTCGACCCACCCTGCTCCCCAAGCCAACCGTAAACCACAAGGCGCCATCGGCCCCGGACGTGATGGCTGTCGGGCCTACTCCCGCTACATCTGTTGGGGCACCAAGCACATCTGGCACCCCAAACTCTGTGATTATGCCACTAGTAGTGATGCGGCCAATTTTATTGCCTGCTATCTGAGTAAACCAGAGCGCACCATCCGAACCTGCAGTTATTCCTGACGGATAAGAGCCTGGGGTAGGTATGTCGTATTCGGTTATTATGCCGCCTGTAGTTACGCGGGCAATCTTATTACTGCCACTTAAAGTAACCCACAGGCTATCGTCGGGACCCTTCACTATTTCCAATGGCACACCCCCAGCAGTAGGAATGGCATATTCCGTAATCGTACCAGCCGTGGTGATCCTGCCAATTTTATTACTGCCACTCAACGTGAACCACAGCGCATCATCCGGGCCAGTTGTGATACCCCATGGCTCACCTCCAGAAGGAAGATTAAACTCGGTAAAGCTACCTTCTGGACTTAGGCGGCCAATTTTATTGCTATTGCGCTCGGTAAACCATAGCGCATCATCGGGACCGGCAGTTATATCAACTGGGTTGCTCCCAGAGGTTGGAATTGTATAGTCTGTAACATCACCAGTAATCGACATGCGACTTATCTTATTAAAAGCTTGATTTGTAAACCACAAGGCGCTGTCGGGACCAGTGATTACATTAAGCGGTAAGCTTTGGCTGGGCAGTGAAAAATCTGTCATTTGCGTATTCGGCTCTACCACTTCAATGCGCCCTATTTGATGGTCTCCTGCTTGAGTAAAATACACACGGTTATCGGGTCCAACTGCAAAGAAATATGGAAAGCTATTATCCGTAGGCAGCAGCCGAGTATGTATTTCGCCCGATGTACTTATCTGTCCTATTTGATTCGCACCAGCAGCAGCAAACCATAGCCTCCCATCAGGCCCGGTAGTAATGCCAATTGGATTTGAAGAAGGAGTACTCAATGTATATTCCGTAATATCACCGGCAGTTGTTATACGGCCAATTTTATTGCCAACACTTTCTGTAAACCATAAAGCTCCGTCAGGACCAGCGGTAATACCTATGGGCTCACTACCAGCCGTTGGTATAACATATTCAGTAATCGCACCGCTCGTTGTAATGCGCCCAATTTTATTACTCGCGTTTTGTGTAAACCATAAAGCGCCGTCAGGACCAGAAGTTATATCGGTAGATACGCTCTCTGCTGTAGGTATGCTGAACTCCGTAATCATACCGCTCGTTGTAATGCGACCGATACGGTTACCATTATCCTGGGTAAACCATAGAGCGCCGTCAAGACCAGAAGTTATTGTTGAAGGTTCACTATCGGCATTGGGAAGCACATACTCCGTAATCATACCGCTCGTTGTAATGCGCCCTATCTTATTCGTATTGCGTTCCGTGAACCACAATGCACCATCTGCCCCTGTAGCTATCGAGGTGGCAAAAGCACCGGCCGAAGGAATAACATATTCTGTAATCGTTCCATCGATCGACATACGAGCTATACGATTCCCCACCCCTTGCGTAAACCACATAGCATCATCTGGACCTCTTACAATGTCAAAGGGCAGTGAATCAGCTGTAGGTATATCAAATTCTTCGAGATCGTAAGGTGCCGCGTGTGATGTCTGTGCGAATCCCAGACTCACACATATAAAGGTTACAAAAACCAAAACAAAAGAGGCAAACTTCTTCACGATGTATCTATTTTCTTTCATAAATAAAAACGCTAAAGAGCAACATTAATCCCATACTAACCATCAAAACCATTGCGGTAAATAAAGTACGTGTATCATCGCCTGCTTCGCACCAGCACCAGGCCTAATCCTGAGAACATGAGGGTGGCAAGAGCGATGAGGTAGGTGTAGAGGTTGTCGCCGGTTGCTGCGAGGGTACCACCTGAGTTAGTGCCGCCAGCCGGATTGTTGCCAGAATTATTATTCACAAGCTCCGGACACACCCCATCAAATTCGTAGGCGCCAACATCAAAAGTAGCACATTGTGGCCGTGCAACACCCCGTTGATCAGATGTAAGTCCACTAATAGCAGCCCCAGCATCAATCGCCGGCGAACCAGTCAGTAACGCCATCGTAGGGATACTGCCACCATTATCCTGCAAGGGACCAAGGGTGGAAAGAATATTGGTGACGTTCTCCTGATCGCCTGTATTGGTAAACCCACAACTCGCGTCATCAGCAATATTATTTCCCAAGGAAGTGATAGTTGCGGTTTCTGTGCCACCTCCTCCAAGACCGGTAGCATAACAATTAGCTGCAACCGAATTGGCTAAGTTATCTGCTACCAAAACATTCTTGGTGGTAATACTAGTGGTTGCAGTTGCACCATTCCCGGCAAACGCTCCTGCCAGTATCCCGCTGGCAGGAAATGCCCCGTCAATCGAATGACCAATTATCGTCACATTCTCTAATGCAATATTCACGGCATCGACTGTGCCACTTACTTCTGGCTGAGTGACTCCAAATACACCGTAGTATGGGTTTGATCCATCAGCTGTCAGTGTACTATTGCGCACGGTCACGTTAGCAGTGCGAGTTGAAGCTACAGTGTTGCCTCCCGTATCGCCTGTTGCCACCGAAACTCCACCAAGTATTTTCGGATCGCTTGAACTGCGCGTAACAGTAAGGTTGTCTATTTCTACATTAACGGTATTTACTACTCCGTCTCCGCCCTGGTTAATTGTTACACCACTCCCCTTACTGTCATGAACATATGCATTAGAGATAGCTAATTGAGCAGTTACTCCGTCCTGTTCTAAGAGGAAATATATATTCGCATCTTCGTGAGCATCGGTAATTTCAACATCGGAAACGCTTAAATTACAATTACCCGCTGCTAGCGGAAACGCCCCGCTATTATTAATGGTGTTTCGTATCGTTAATCCACTAACACTAAAGTTCAACAAACCTGCGCCAGGATTACTACAAACAATACCCCCGTAAGTATCTCCGGCATCAATAATGCTATCCCCCATCCCTGCACCAGTTACCGTAAGATTCCCTTCACTCTGCACATTAGCTCCAACATTCCACGTACCAGCTGGAACAATGATCTCATCATCGCCGTATATCCCAGTCCCCGTACACCCGCCGGTGTCAGCATTGTTATTAGCAGACAAAATTGCGTTATCAATACTGCAGCCACCACTGAGTGTAAGACTAGCGGCCTGAGCCTTCCCGCCACCCAGTAGCAACATAGCAAGGGTACCGGCGAGAGACAGCAGAGCGAGGGTTAGAATTTTCTTCATATATACCTAGCTTACATTAAGCATGACTATCATGAAAGCTTGGCGATAACCCGTCTGCTGTGGAGGCGTTTGGGCCCAATGCGTCATAGATCGCTTGGGAGCACTACGGTCACCGCTGTACCTTTCCCAATCGTTGACTGAACAGTCATCTGTCCTCCAACCTGTTCTAACAATACCTTATTCAAATATAGACTCAATCCAATCCCCTCATAATCAAACCGCATTACATCCGTAGCGCGTGAGAATGGCGTCATGAGCTGCGAAAGCTTAGTAGGCTCGATTCCTATACCAGTATCTTTTATGACTATTTCTA
Organism: uncultured Pseudomonadales bacterium; assembly: GCA_964591645.1. Taxonomy (GTDB): domain Bacteria; phylum Patescibacteriota; class Microgenomatia; order UBA1400; family RBG-16-45-19; genus CAZKMY01. The sequence goes on from CAZQBH010000053.1 coordinate 5,392, forward strand.
CGGCACCCTTCGTAATCTTGGCTATCACGGAGATTTCGCCGCCATCCTGGCTGAATTTAAGAGCGTTATCAATAAGCGAATCAATAATCTGATTTAGGGCGTCTGGATCAAGCCTGGCAGTTATATTTACTGGTATATCCTGAGCTACACGGAGCTTCTTAGCAGAGAGCGCATCCTTACGACTAGTAAATGATGCTTCGACAACAGGACGCACAGACACTGCTGCCGGCAACACTTCAATTGGCTTTGAAAACCTGATGAAGCTTTCAAACTTAACCAGAACAGCTTCGAACATAGTAATTGCATTGAAGAATGGCTTGGTGGCTGCCACGTCTGGAGGCATTGCTTTTCCAAAATGCTGAATTAACCCTATGTCAGCGTTGAGCTCCTCGTAGCTTTTTTCTATGAACTCAACGCGACGAGCTAAGAGATCATGTTCCAAGCCAACTTGCTGCTTATAAATATCTCTACTAGCTTGGTTCCGCTTGAATGATCGCCAAGCCAGCACAATCAAGCCGGCCGCCAAAATGAAAGCCGCAACCTGGCCAACTAACATAATACTATCAAGACGATAACGGTCGGCTGCAGTAAACAGCGCATTCAAAATAATTGATGCAATCCCGACAACCAGAATCGGTATTATAACAAATGCACTCATGAATGGATTGCGTATCTTTAGCTTATCCAGTTGCGCAGCGCCATCCGCAACATGCGATGAAGTAACCTGGCTGTCAGAGACCAAAGCCTTTACATCGTCGGCCAGATTACCTATTGAAAGAGATAGTTGAGAACTAGCCTCTCTACTCAAGATTTTGGTCGCGACGATTAGCTCAACACTGGCCTGCAAAATATTTACCGGGGTATTAAGATAGTGACTCGTGAGTGCAACAAAATTCTTACTAGCCTCTTGAGTATTCCGATAACGCAGCAAAATATGCTGCAGACGAGCCAATGTGCGATATTCAAGCCAGGCCTGACGAGCATAAAGGCACGCAATAATAAACAAAATGAGAATTAGCAAAAAAGGTATTGTACGAGCTACGGGCTGAGGTAATAAGCGCACACTATTCAGGGCGCTTTCTGGAACGATGCCAAAAAACATGGTCGTCGTAGCCTTATCTTTTTCCTTTTCGGATGACCTAGGAGCAGGACTTGATGATCGGCCAGATCCTTGCGCTGGTGGCTGCGAAGAAGGGGCATTCTCTGGATTATTATTATCTGGCGGCGAACTAGGTGCACTACTTTGGCTCGGCGAGGGTGAGGTAATTGTAGTAGAGCTTGGAGAATTTGCAGGTGTGGGAGATATAGCTGGCGTTGATGATGGCGATGGCGATGGCGTAGTCGACGGTGAGGGTGAGGGGGTAGTCGATGGACTAGGGCTGGCGGGAGGATACACATACGTCGTACTTGTCACGTTATTGTAAGACAGTGTAGTAAAGTCAACATTGCCCGCTACAGCAGCCATAAGCTCAGTGAAGAAACTCATTTCATTGCTACCATCAAAGTACATCGCCCGATTTCTAGTATTTGTACTTGAAAAATCTAATAATGCATTGCCGATAATATCAAACTCGAGTGAATCACCACTATTAAGCGGAATGGAGCTAGATGGCATGCAGCCAAGTACATGGTTTTCCGCATAGAATAAACTAAAATACGGGTCATTTATATCCTCACCGGCGCCCATATCCATACATGCAACATTGGGATTTGTATTTTCGACAAAGCTGTATTCTGCGGGCAATATATCATATATAAACCCAGCGTATTGGCTATTGTTAGGCCCCTCATTTTTTATAGTAAGACGATACACAACTTCGTCGCCAGACTGGATAGGTCCGCCAGTGATAAGAGTCTTCGTAAGGCTAAAATCCGACTGCGGGGCCGTGTAAGTAACAGAATTATCTGTGTAGGTAGCAGCGTCATTAATTGTGCCACCAAAAGTAGCCACAGCTCCAAACCCAAGCTCAACAGACACAGTTGCAGGACCAGACATAGAAATTGGTACATTCCAAGTAATATTGTCACTTGTTGTTGGATTACCAACCGATGCAGAACCGGATGAGACCCAAATATCAGATGCGGTAAAAGTTGATGGGTCAATTGCCTCAGAGAATATCACGGTAAAGTTTATAGGATTTGCACTAGTAGGATCTGCCTGACTATCAGCCTGATTGATAGTTGCGGTTAGAACTGGTGCACAATTTAAACCGGCATCATTAATTACCCAGCCTGCATTCGCAATAATGTTAGCTCGCTGTGCAGCTGCATTACAATAAACACTCGTCCCCGCATCAAATGTAACATTGCTCTGGAGAGGAAGACTGCTCCAGGCA
>CAZQBH010000054.1:0-4493 GCA_964591645.1 uncultured Pseudomonadales bacterium
CGGCTTGGGTATAGTTGATGAGTCCGAAGATCATGCCGGTAGTGTAATGCGTTTTGGAGCTGAAAAATACCCGTAGATAGTACGAATGTTGTTTTGATTGATTTATCATTCTAATGTTAGGGTACAGGTAATAGGGGACAGGGTACAGAAAAAAAATAGAAGTTTTTTTAGGAAAAAAAGTGGGGTAAAAGTGTTCAAAAATTTGTCAGCGAAAAAATTATGCTATTTTCATTATCAGCATATATGTATGAGTGCTGCTCAATTTTGGCCATTTTGCTCAAAAATGGTACTATTTGCCTTTATATCAATTTAAATAGTGTTATTTTACAGGTTTTGAAATGATTTTTTGATAAAAATGGCACTTACATCCTAGTATTTGCTACTCATTTCCCTCTGGAGCGAGTGATTTTTTCCAAAAATGGGGTAGTTGCGCTGTTGAAGACGATGACTTAAGATAAAGGCACCTATTTAATAACCCGTGGGGAGTATCTATGAATATGCAACAATCAGTGGTGTTGGTAAAACCGGACGGATTACAACGAGGATTGGTGGGTGAGATCATCGGCAGGTTCGAACGGAAGGGTTTGAAACTAGTCGCATTAAAGATGACTCGGCTTTCCGATGAACAATTAGAGACTTGGTATGTACATCACAAAGATAAACCGTTTTTTCCCAAGCTGCGTAACTACATGCAACTCACTCCCGTAGTCGCAATGCTGTGGGAAGGGGTGGAATGCGTAGATGCGGTACGTAAATTGGTTGGCATTACCAAAGCTCGCGAAGCTGAAGCTGGTTCAATTCGGGGAGACTTGGGTATGTCTCAGCAAATGAATCTAATTCATGCCTCTGATGGAGTGGAGAGTGCTGAAAAAGAGAAAAAAATCATGTTTGAGGACCATGACATCTTTAACTATCAAAAAGATATTGAAATTTTTGTGTATTCTGAAGAAGAACGAGCCTGAGATAGTGAGATAGTTGGGTAGTGAGATAGTTTGATCGTTAGGCCCCTGGTGAACACCGGGGGTTTTGGTATGAGCGTATACTGAAGTAAGTAATGGTTACTAATCCCGAGTTTGAGTTTTGTCACACCATGCTTTTACAGGAAGCCTGGGTACGGAGCCAGGTGGCGAAAGAGTTGGCTCCGGGGATTGTGTTTTTTATCGATGAGGTGGGTTGTGGGGGTGAAGGCAGAGTATCAGGGATAACCATAGCGAGCAACGAAGATGCGTTGAGGAAAAATGAAGAAATGGTAGGACCGGAACTGAAGCGACTGGGAATCAGACGCCAACAGACTATTTAACTACTGGGAATGATTGATTTGCACTACTACTAAATTAATAGTAGATTGTAAGAATCAGTTAATTATCTCGGAGTTATATATGTATCTTTGGAACCCATCTTATTCAGTAGGACAGCGGGATATTGATCTGGAACATCAGCAGTTTATTGACAAGATTAATCAGTTTGAACTGGCTGGTAAAGAAGGAAAATCGACGGAGAAAGTAGGGGAAATACTGCAGTTTTTGGTCAATTATGCTCAACATCATTTTCAAAACGAAGAGCAGTATATGGCTGATAATGAATTTCCAAAACTGACAGAACATACTCGGTCGCATATGTCATTTGTGTCACAAATGGTGGCATTTCAAAACCAGTTGAGGTCTACGGGGTCGACACCGGAGTTGGCAAGTAAAATCAGCACGTTTTGTGGTGACTGGTTGATTAACCACATTATGACGGCAGATCTTCAATATACCCGATGGGTAAAGGAACGTAAAAACTTGTCGGAGTGAGACCCGCCTGCAACGCTTTGCGTATGCATTGTGGGCAAGCCCACCGCTATTGTTTTGCGTATGCATTGCGGGCAGGGGAGTTGTCGGGATGCGCGGATTCGAACCGCGGACCTCCTAGTCCCGAACCAGGCGCGCTACCAACTGCGCTACATCCCGATGATGGGGGTATTATAACTAGAACTCGGGTAAATAACCATTCGCCGTTTTCCTTGGTACAATAAGCAAGTAGCTCTGCTCCCGTAGTTCAATGGATACCCGCCTGCAACGCTTTGCGTAGCAATGCGGGCAGGGAACAAGGGTTTCTGGCTCAGCATGCCGATATAGTACAAGGGATAGTACGGAGGTTTCCTAAACCTTTGATCCAGGTCCGACTCCTGGTATCGGCACATGTTTACCGTGGTGCTTGATTGAGTAAAGAGAGGGTTTGTTCAGGGAGATTCTTGATAGTTGGACGTATAGTAGCAGGAATAAAGCTGGCTAAGTCAGATTCAAGATCTTTGATGGGGAAACTGGTAATTTTTTGGATAAGTTCATCCTTGTTAAATGATTCTTGATAAAAGGCCAATTTTTGGTTGATAAAATCAAGGTCGACGGGAGTTTGTCGGCTGAGTAAATAGTGAAGATCATAGAGATCACGGCCTTTTTGACGGTGAGTTAATGCACGAATTTTTTCGGCGAGGATTTCTTTGAGAGAGAGATGAGGAATGGGAAAAAAGAAGGGAAATGGATAGACAGAAGTAGGGGTGGTAACTTGAGGATCAAGAACATTCTCGCGGGAAGAAAAATCCAGTTTAATGGAGATGGGCATTTTGATTTCTGGATAGGCATATTTAACCATAAAACAATTACCAGCAAGGGTTTTCTTTTGTTTAAACGAAAGGTTGGGAAATTCATTTTTTAAGATGTTGGTAGTGCGCTCTAGTTCGACAATGATGTGCGCAGGATCGAGGTTGGTAGTAAAATCCAAATCTTCAGAAAAACGACCTGATTGATAGATGAGACGCAAACACGTGCCTCCTTTAAAAAATGTCTGAGCTAAGGTTTCGCTTTGGTAAAACGATAAGATAAAGGCGGTTTGCAAATATTCCCGGATAATGGGGTAAGGAGGAAAGTGAAGACTTTTAACATACTGGTTAACTTGATCGTGGCTCAGCATAAGGTTGGCTCCAGGGATATTTGATAAGTTCTTTTTTATTGATTGACGAGAGATCAAGCTCGTCGATATTAGGGTTGCGTAACCCTTTTGAAGCCAGATAAAGATAGTCGATAAGCGCTTTTTCTGGGGTGGCCATGAGACATTTATCAACCAATTGATATCCATGATAGAGTTCTGGTTTGATATGGGAGAAAGAATAGGTAACTTCTCTGTCAAATTGTCTGGATTTGGCGGGGGTTACGGAGGTGATGGTTTGAGGAAATTGAGAAAGGATGCCGTAATAGTTGAGGGCAGTTTCTAGGCTAATGTACGATTGAGGAACGAGAATTTGAGCAATTTGATAGATAGATAATGGATGATTAGCAAGAAGATACGCTCCTGGTTTGATGGGACTAATAAACCCCTTTTGAAGTAATCGTTTGAGCAAAGCATATCGAGTATTAGTGGTGGTTTGGGGGAAAAGATACGCAAGGGTAGTAGGGGTAATAACGGAAATTTGGTTTTTGGCGAAGACATGCAAAAGTTCGGTGGTCGTGATATACAATGATTTCATTGGTATAATATTATACTAATAATGGGAACGTGTCAATCAAGATGGTTAATCAAATCATTTCTTTTTACTTCATATGATGAGTAGTAAATAGAAATGTAAATGGGGAAGCTTAGCGGATGTCGACGGTATAGAGGTTAGGGGAGTTGGAGGTGGCTGGGTTCAGGTTGGTCAAGATAATTAATTTGGAGCCATCAGGCCAGGGGTAAACAAAACCATTGTCAAATGGTCCCGAATACACAGTCGTTCGATTGGTGTTGTCGTACTCAACAATTTCAACGCGATCAGTCCCGCCAGTTGGCGAGGCAGGCTTGGTGATGAGAATGTGGGTGGAATTGGGATACCATTGGAAACCATCAACATAAATGGAGGAGTAGTGGAGCCGGAACGAGGCAACGGTGTGTTTGAAGTTTTTTGGGTCTTGAAGCCGGGTATAGGAGGTCACGGGAAGGGGAGAGGGAGTACTAGCAGCGGTGGTAGCAGTAACGATGTCGGTGGGCTGATATAGCTTTGATAGTAATAAATCTTTTTTAAGGCTGGGGTCAGGAAGGGTAATGGTCCCTAAATCGTAGTTACGGTCTTCAGTTAGGTCGTATACATAGAGATGATTAAGTTCCAATTGGCGCGTTTCTGGTTGAGTATTAGGAGAAGGAGGCTGTGGAACAAGACCGGTGGGAATGGTAGCAGAACGGGTAGCAGTGTACATGAGTCGGTCTTCGTTGGGGGAAAAATAGAGATTAGTAGCACTTGTGGTGGCGATTTGTTGCATGGCTTCCGGCAGGAGGGCAAATTGTTTGGTTTCGCGGAGAACAATGTCTTCTTCCCATTGGGATAGAATAATGGAAACACGCGCGGTGATGTCGGGTAAGGCATCAATGTCATTTAATCGATCAGCTTCTAAGAGATAGTTGTATTGGTTGGTTTTAGTTTCGGCATGTAACAGGATCTGGCTGGAGTTGGGAGACCAAATAAGGTCAGATTTGGTGAGATCGAT
>CAZQBH010000054.1:4503-7648 GCA_964591645.1 uncultured Pseudomonadales bacterium
CCGCGCTCACATCGCGCAGCTCGCGGGCATTCACTTGGATATTTGGCAATTTGCCGGGGACTGCGTTGGAGCGATAACAGAGATGAGGAAAGATCAGCTATATATAATCCGTTTTTGGCGGTAGCAGAGGCGGTAGCGACCACATAAGCGAGCTTTTGACCGTCGGGACTAGGAACTGTGTTGACTGAACCGTTTAAGGAAAGCGGGGTCATGGAAGCCACGGAACGAAAGAGGGTGGCATTAGTTTGGGTAACCAGTTCTTTTTTGAGCGTCAGCATTTTTTCCCAGGGTAAGTAACCGTCTTTTTTGATGGTGACTTTATAGTTACCGGGAGGCAGACTGAGGGTATCATCGGTGGCGCTGGTCAATTTGTCGTTTAAATAAACTTCAGCTCCTGCAGGGAAGGAATTGGCGGCAAGTAGTCCGGTGCCGGTAAGGCCTTTGGTAGACGGGCGATAGCCCTTGCCGAGTTGAATAGCCAGGACAGTGCCGCCTGCAACGATCAACAACGACACGATGGGCATAAACCATTTATGGTTCATAAAGAACCGACTAAGGGGATGGATTTGATTAATGTGATTTTTTGAGCGAGGGGAACTCTCTAGGCTTTCAGCCTGTCTCCCTTTAACAAAGGGAGATTCATTGGAGTGATTATCTTTGGCCATGATTTTATTGTACTCGATAAAAAGTATGCGATTTGGAATCGGCCGGTGAATTATACCAGGAAATCAGGTAAATGATGGGTTTTGAATAAATTACTACTGTGGTTGCGTGGCGAGGTACTCTTCCAAGGGCATAGGGAGATTGGCGGATTGAGTAGCTGGGTATAATGCTGTACCTGGTTTAATAAAAACATGTGGATCAACAGTGGCAGCGGGGGTGCTGGTTTCCAAACCAAGAACGGCAGAGATGGAGGCAACTTTGGCAGCCAGTTCGGCACTTTGGGAAGCAAGTTTGGCTAGGTTGTCATTATATATAGTGCCGACTTCCAAACTTCCACTGACAGTAGCGGTAGTGGTGGTGAGTTCGTTTAATGAAGCGAGGCCGGTGACGGTTAAATCACCATTAATAGTGACGGCATTACCAACGGCATCCAGAGTGAGTAAATTACCCATGATAGTAAGATTACCAGTAGCTGAATTGATATTTGAAACAGTTAAGTTATTGGTAATGGTAACGGTGGTGAGAATGGTATCACCCATGACAGATAAGAAATCAGAAACAAAGATAGATTCAACATCTAGATTAAGATCAGTGGACAGGGTAGAGGGGTCAGGGGATAGGGAAGAACTGGAGGAGGCAGTGAGGGTATCAACCAGGGCAGAGTCAGAAGCGGTGAGTTCCAGGTTGTCCAAATCTACTTCAACTTGGGCTAAGCGGGCGGACATGGTGGCGAGATTGGAAGCTAGAAGCTCGAAGCTAGAAGGTGGTGTTTCTTGCTGGGATTCTAGAATAGTAAGTCGGGAAGAGGTGGAGGCGATAGTGTCAGTGTGAAGATCCAGCGTGGCGGCCAGTGTCGCAACGTCAGTGATGACCCCGGCGACTTCAGGAACGGGGACGTTAATGATTGTAGTTGCTGACTGAGTCGCAAGTGTATATTGTGTTAAGGCTTGGTTTACTTCGTCGGCTACGAGTTGATGAATATCTTTGCCACCAACCGCTAAATCATCGACTTGCGCTTTCTTCGCCGTCAAAGAACCAACCGTGAGTTTGGCAATGACGGCTTCGGCAAAGCGACCGATACGGCTAATAACGTTTCTAGTTGCAGTAGCAACCTCATAGCTGTTGTCTTGGCCTTGAATATAAACATCACCATTGTTGGATAGGTAGATATCTGGGTCATACCAACTTGGTTGAACAAAAACCAGAATTTTACTAATGGCTTGGGGATTTTCTGCGAGGTAATCCTCCATGGCTCTCCCTACAATGTTCCCGGCAGAAATGGCCTTTACTGCTACTCCAGGCAGATTAGAGGTGGTTAATGGATCTCCTTTATGAATGATGCCATTAATGGTGGAAACTCGCGTTTGGATTTGACCGAGCAACCCCACTGTTGCCCGAGTTTGATTATCAGCATTTGCTTCTGGTCCTGCATTGCCAATGAAAGTGGCATTGTTGGAAACAACTCCGATAGGAATATCACCGTTTGATTTGTGGCCTACTCCAGTAGAATCAAGAGAAATTATGTCGCCGTAATCAACCGATTCGTTGATATTAAAATTTTCGGCAAAATCAGCACCACCTCCTTCATAAGCGACGGTAGTTCCAGCTAATCTGATTCGTCCCACGCCTGTGCCGGTATTATCGCCAGTAGCTGCCGCAACAAACTTCATAAATCTAGTAGCTGTGCCGGTAGTGGCAGTTCCAACACGCAGTGCTAGTGATGAATAATTGGAGCTATCTGCGGTTTGAGCGTTGGTAATATTGGCTGTGGAATATGTGGGTGTAGCGACGACGGAAAAAGTATAGGTTGGGTTGGTGATACCGATGCCGACATAGCCAGCATTGGTGATGCGCATGCGTTCAGTGGGGGTATAGGAGGTTCCGCTCGTTAGACCACTATCGCCATAAAATTGAGTGGCTCCGTTCCATTGGGAGAGTATGGCGGCTGTGGTGTTTCTGGCAACCCAAGCAGAGGAATCGTAGGTGGTGCCGGAAAACATCATGGCGTTGCCATTTGAAACACTTAGTAATCCAAGGCCGCCAACATCGGTGGAAGCGCCGCGAATTCGGAGTTGTTGGTCGGTGGTTGCCCCAAGCAGATCAAATTTATAGCCAGGACCCGTGGTGCCAATCCCCACATTGCCACCGCTACCCAAAAACATGGCGGTCGTCCCGTTGGCGTCAAAGGCAGTATTGAGGCCACGAATCCGGAGATCTTTATATGCAGATCCTGTTCGATCGTAGGGAACGATTGTGGCAGCACCACCTCCACCACTGGCAGCGGAGAATGAACCATCGGCGTCATAGCTAATATCGATGCCTGAGCCGCTGGATGGCCAAGTGGGACCAGTAGAAGTGCCCGAAACTCTTAGGATCCCAGAGTTATTTACGGTGAACAGAGAAGTTGGTGAGGTCGTCCCAATCCCCACATTGCCGGTGGGAGTGAAGGCAAAGTTACTGTTACCGTTGGTGGTTTGACCTC
>CAZQBH010000055.1:0-7586 GCA_964591645.1 uncultured Pseudomonadales bacterium
CTGGTCGGAGTTATGTGGAACAAGCTACGACGAATTGATTAATACGTATCCGCTTACCGCGGGGAATGTGATTGCTTCTCTGGCTCTTGCTGGGATAGCCATGATCGGTCTTGTTGGAGCCATCTCAAAAGGTCCTTTTCGACCATTAGCGCTGATAGTATTGATTGTTCCGTGTTTATATCTGGTCAGCGGAAACGTTCCCCGCTTGATGTATTATCAAATTCTTGCTCCAATCATGTTCTTTCTCTGCGGTCTCGGGTACCAGAAGCTTGCTCAGTCATATGCACACTACTCCGAATTTGTACTCATGACAGTAATTGGTCTTAATATTGTTTTCCTCTTTTTCACCTTCGCGTTTATTAACCAAACTGATCAGATCAAGGGTGATTATGGACCGCCATACAAAGTCAGCTATCAGCGTGTGGCTACTGCTGTAGCCCCTTATCAGTTTCGGCCGGACTACGCTACCATAGTATATCGGGCCTGGTTTATTACTAATCCGGCCGGAGAAAACGCCGGCATCGTCCATCTTCGCCTAGCACATTATTTTTACCAGCAACACGAACCGCTTCTGGTTGAAGCAGAAAAAGCTGCCATCACTAAGATTCGGTAGTTGGTGCTATATCCTATAATTTGATATTTCGTTTTTCCCATGATATACTGCTTCCCGTTATACAAACTTACAACAGTACATTGGTAAAAGCGTTGAGATAGTTGTTTTTCTTTCTTCAATAAATAAGTCTTTCACTTGTGTCTGTCATCAAAAGTAGTTTAAAAACTATCTTTTGTCAAAGTCCACAAGGAGGACTTATTTATGTTTAATCATTCTCGTCGTGGTGGTTTTTCCGCCCGTCCAAAAAGTCTGGCTCGTCACCCGGTACGATATTCTGTCAAACGGACCCCGTCGTACAATCCGGCCATGTTTATCAAACAGGCAGTCACCAAAGAAACTGCGGTGGAATATATTCCCCGGAATCAATTTGCAGATTTTCCCATCAGTGATGCGTTAAAAGCCAATATCGTCAGTCGCGGTTATACCAAACCAACTCCCATTCAAGATCAAGCGATTCCGCTTCTCTTGCAAGGACGGGATGTTGTCGGTATTGCAAACACTGGTACGGGAAAAACCGCTGCCTTTCTCATTCCGTTGATTGATAAAGTACTAAAACAACCGAATCAAAACGTATTAATCGTTACTCCTACTCGGGAATTAGCGGTTCAAATTGAAGACGAATTTTGGGCTTTTGCCAACAACATAGGGTTGTCGTCAGTCTTGTGTATTGGTGGAGTAAATATTGAAAAACAAATCCGTGGTTTAAGAAATCGCCCTCAATTTGTCATCGGAACGCCCGGTCGGTTAAAAGATTTAACCAACCGCCGTTCTTTATATTACGAAGATTACACCACCATCGTGCTTGACGAAGTCGATCGAATGTTGGATATGGGTTTTATCAACGATGTTCGACAAATGATTCGCGAACTTCCTCAGAATCGTCATTCGCTTTTCTTTTCAGCCACCGTCCCTGAAAACGTAAAAAGTATTATGAATCAATTCTTGCATGACCCGATTACTGTTTCTGTTGCTACGCGCCAAACGTCAGATCATGTCAATCAGGACGTTGTTAAAACAAACGGCAAATCAAAAATTGAAGTCTTACATGATCTCTTAATTCAAGAAGGGTTTGACAAAGTACTGGTATTTGGCCGAACTAAATGGAGTATGGAAAAACTTACCAAAGAACTCCAAACCCGGGGATTCCGAGCTGCTTCGATTCATGGCAACAAAACCCAATACCAACGACAAAAAGCTCTGGATTTATTTAAGAAAAATCAAATTCAAGTACTGATTGCCACCGATTTAGCTTCTCGCGGCTTGGATATTGATAACGTTACCCACGTCATCAACTATGACCTTCCCGAAACCTACGAAGATTACATCCACCGCATCGGTCGCACTGGTCGAGCCGACAGAATTGGTAACGCGCTTACGTTTATTGACTAATTCACTAAGACTAGTGAATTAATCCAATAGGCATGTACCAAGTGGATGGTTTAAGACATACGGGACATGCTTTAGGCGGCTGTTTACCGACATGAATATAGCCGCAATTGACGCATTTCCAGGTCAATTCTGCCTCACTGTCATATAGGGTTTTGTCGTCCAATTTGGTTGCCAAAATGATGTAACGCTCTTCATGAGTAGCTTCGACTTCTTTCAGTTTGCCAAACAGCTGCGCGGGCCGAACCTCATGTTCCTCTTGGGCTATTTTTTCAAAATCAGGATACATGGTAGTCCATTCATATTTCTCACCCGCGGCGGCCATCTTCAGATTGTCACTCGTAGTTTTAAATGCATCGATTTCCAAAACTGCCTCACAGGAAACCGGCCCGTTAATCAACTCAAACTCTTCAGCCGCATGGACACGTTCATTTTCTGCAGTTTCCTCAAACACGCGGGCAATCCATTCCAATCCTTCTTTTCGAGCCACTTTTGCAAATTGTGTGTATTTATTTCGAGCTTGGCTTTCACCCGCAAATGCCCTGAGTAAGTTTTCTTGAGTTTTTGACATACGATTCCTTTCCTTGGTAACGGTACATAAATTGTAATCTTATTGTACCCCTTTGGTAAAATAAAACCGTGATGAAGCGTCAACGCCAAATCATGGTGGTCAACCAGCTGATGGCCAGAAACATTACTCACACCTGTATTCTTAAGGCAATGGCTACTGTTCCTCGGGAACAATTTGTTGATGCTTCGCTGCGTACCGAAGCGTACGGTGACTATCCATTACCCATTGGGTTTGGTCAAACGATTTCTCAACCCTATATCGTCGCTCGAGCATGTGAATTAGCTGAGTTTTCTGGTCAGGAGACGGTCTTGGATATTGGTACGGGATCTGGTTATCAAGCTGCCATTATCAGTCGCTGTATCAGACAAGTTATTACCATCGAACGAATTCCAGTCTTAGCCAGACAAGCCAAATCTCGATTAAAAAAATTACACCTAAACAATGTGACAGTCTTGTGTGGTGATGGGTGTGCCGGAGTCCCGCAACAAGGTCCATACGATGTGATCATTGCGGCAGCTGCTAGCCGTCAACCTCCCCAGGCATGGCTACAACAATTAACCCCTCAAGGTCGAATCATTATGCCCATCATCACTGATACCGGACAATATCTGACCCGGTTTACCATAAGTGGTCAGGAATTAAAAACTGAAACATATGGATCAGTGGCGTTTGTGCCGCTGGTGTCTCCCCAACCTAAAATCATCCGGTCGTAATCGCCATAACCCCTCCAAAATATCCCGATTTGACAAAATTCCCACTGGCCGGCCGCTTTTATCCAGAATTACCGCACTATTGTAGTCCGAGGTGATTAGTTCCCTAAGCATGGTCTGCATGGTGGACTGCGGGAAGGAATACACCTCTTTTTTCATCATTAATTGAACGGGAGTATTTTCCCACATGGTCTTTTCCATCGGATCAAACGAATTCCGTTGTCCTCGGACAGGAGCGGCGAATCGCTGTTTTGGAGTAGGAGATAAAAAAGTATTTCTCATATCATTTCGTGTGACCAAGCCAATCATTTTACCTTCACCATCCACCACCACCACCCTCGATAACCGCTCGCTTTTTAATAATCGATATACTTCACCTGCCAACGCTCCTTTGGTAACCGTAATCGGGATTTTACTCTGGACGGTATGTTCTAATAACGAAAACCAAGCCGGTTGGTCTACCATCCAAGTAAAAATCTTCGCCACTTCCAATACCCCTGCCAATTGATCATCATCGCGGACAGGTAAGGCATATAATCGGGTATCCAACATGGTCCGAATGAACACAAACAAATCGTCTGTGGTATGTAATTGGGGGAGGGGAATGAGATGATGGGCCGTTTTTGTTAACCGAGGAAGTCGCTTTTCGAAAAATACCGCAGTCAATGACACTACTCCCACAAATATATCGTTGTCGAAAACCAAAACCGGCTCATGAGATGATTGAATTGACCCCAAAGCCACCCCCAAATGCTGATCTAGGGAGGTCTTCTCAAACATATCTACGGGAGTCAATAAAGTAATTATTGGAACAGGCGGAAACTCATATGCATCTGGTGCTAAGTATGTCATGGGCTCTCGAACTACTACTATTATGATAGTACAAATAGTTCAAATCACAAGCAGATGAATGGTATGATAGATCGAATCAATATGTAGTAACTAGAAAGTATACTCATGGCCGATAAAATCGATTTCATACAAGACATTCAAGATATTAGTACCGACTCAGGTTTTCAATTCGAATTAGCTTGCAACCGATGTGGTCATGGTTTCCGTTCCAAATTTGAACCGATGCCTTTATCAAGTATTTCTACTGCATTAGAAACAGCGTCAAATATATTTGGTGGATTCTTGGGTACGGCGGCTGATATCGGCAACAAAGTTAAGGATGCCAAATGGGAAAGTGCTCACGATGCCGCTTACAATAAAGCCGTAAAACAATTGATGGAAGATTTTCTACAATGTCCCAAATGTCAGGCGTGGGTATGTTCCCAGCGGTGTTGGAATGTAAAAAAAGGTCTCTGTAAAGAATGCGCGCCTGACTTAGGTGTTGAAATGGCCAAAGCTCAATCGGATAAAAGTGTGGAAGAAGTCTACGCGCATGCCGCTATGGCCGAAGAAGACAAACATTTAGATGAAAAAACTTGGCGGAAAGGGATTACTGCCAGTTGCCCTCAGTGTGGTATTAGTCTGGCCACCGATTCAAAATTCTGTCCCGAATGTGGTGCCAAAATCAGCAATGATTCAACCTGCAAAAAATGTCACGCCAAATTAGCCCCAGGGGCTAAATTCTGTGGTGCGTGTGGAGAAAAAATATGAACTGGGCAATCAGTATTTTGATGAGCTTTATTCTCTTCGGTTGCACTCCCAAGTTCCCCGTCACCATTCCTTCTCCCGTACCATCAACTGCTCCTACCCCTTCCCCCTATTCAGTCAGCAATCCCAAACCGGTGATGAGTGTAATGCAAAGCATGCAGCAAGAATTGGCAACGAAATATCACAAACAAGTCACCGAAGTATTGATTACGGTTTCCCGGGAAACCGAACATCATGCCAAAGGGATGGTATCGTTTCAGGGCGAGACAAGTGGAGGACAGTGGTTTTCCGTCTTAGAGAAAGGTGGTTGGATTCTGGTTTATGACGGTCAAAGTACCATGCCATGCCAAATTGCCGATACCAATGAATTTCCCCAGGAATTAGTCCCCGAATGCCTCACTCCCGCCGGTAAAGTCCAATTCCGTTCCCATTGACAAACCTTGCTAATGTGATATATTTCTAACATAAATAAGTGAGAAATATATAACATGGAGGACACGGTATGATCGGTAAAAGCGAGTGGTTCAGTCGACGAAAATATGGTGGTTGGGGATTAGTTCCTAAAACCTGGCAGGGGTGGGTGTACATAGCGATATTTATTGCTATTACCATCGGATTGCAACATATTCCCGGAATATCAGGATCAATCCAAACCTATCTACTTTATGGACTGACTGCTGTTGTATGTCTTGACGTCCTGCACATTATGGCAACCCTGAAGAAAGATGAACTTGAAGTGAAAATTGAGGCGCTGGCTGAACGGAACGCTGCTTGGGTTATGATTGTGGTTATTGCCATCGGGATTGTATATCAAACTGCTCAGTCCACGATCACTGGTCAACCAGAAATTGATTGGTTTCTTATTGCTACTATCGGGGGCGGACTAATCGCTAAAGCACTCACCAATTTTTGGTTGGAACACAAAGGGCTATGAACAATCACATTAAATTATTGCGACTTAAGAGTAATTTAACCCAGGCAGATCTAGCCCTTCGAGTTGGAGTGAGACGCGAAACCATCGTTTTTTTGGAGCAGGGAAAATATAATCCATCGCTTCAATTAGCTCATGATGTAGCCAAGGCGTTGGGCAGTCACGTGGAGGCAGTCTTCGATTTGGGAAAATAACCTGCAATATGGTACGGTAGAGAGGTGAACTTCTTTTCAGATTTTTCTATCTCTCTTGCGATCATTCTTGGGTTAGCCTTTATTTTGATCAAAGCGGCTAACCTCATTGTTGGCCAAGTAGAATATTTTACTCGTCACGCTAGATTGCGCTCATTCGGAGTAGCCTCAATTGTTGCCGCCCTTTCCACCAGCATTCCTGAATTGATCGTAGCAGTTACATCTGCATTCAGTGGCAAAAACGCTCTCAGCTTGGGCAATATTATGGGGAGCAATATTGCCAACATATCGTTAGTCATGGGTCTTGCTGCCGTATTGGGAGGAGTTGTTAAAGGGAGCGGTCAATTTGTGAAACAAGAAGTTTTTTATGGTTTCCTCATTGGCACTATACCGAGCCTTTTACTCTTAGATGGTTCCCTGTCTCGGCTTGACGGTTTTATTTTGATCGGCATGTATGTCATGTACACGATCAAAGAATTAGCTAAAACCGCCTCCCCCAAAAAATCTGCGAGTGCCAACACCCACAAAAATATAATTACCCGAATCGGTCTAGTTCATCGATGGGCAAACGCCAAAGCCGAACGACATATCGCGCTGTTCATTGGTAGTATGACAGTCATGATTATTTCAGCTGAACTGCTCGTGCGGACTGCTTCCTCGTTGGCCAATCTAGTGCATGTTCCTGTATTTCTGGTGGGATTATTGGTAGTGTCAATCGGCACCACTCTTCCGGAATTGGCGTTTGAAATTGAAGCAATTAAAAAAAGAGAATCCAGCCTGGCATTTGGGAATATTATTGGCTCTATTGTGGCCAATTCCACCCTTATTTTGGGGATATCGGCCACCATCAATCCCATTGTCCTAACGGGGGATTTACGCGCCTATTTGTTTTCTGTTATTAGCTTTATTCTTGTCTTTATAGTGTTCTGGCGGTCAGTGTGGACCAAACACCGGCTTGATCGTTTGGAAGGTGCTTTTTTAGTGTTGGCGTATACTGCTTTTGTAATCACCCAATACCTGCTCCGCTAACGCGAGACGGGCCAGGATTGAAGGGCTAGTACATCTTGCTTAACCACTTCTTGCCAAATTGCTTCGGTCACAAACGGCATAAAAGGATGCAGTAATTTCAACCAAGTAATGAGTCCCTGATACAGTGCATTAGGCGATATCACGCCTTGTTTGCATTGTTCAATTGCTTCATCGCAATACCAATGCCAAAATTCGTTGTGTGCTGTTTCGGCCGCCAACCCAATTTTGAAATCATTTAGTTGTTGAGTAATATCCTTCACCACTTGATCTAAATGATCTAAAAATGTTTTGTCATTTGTCATTTGTTTTTGATTTGATATTTGTGTTTTGTCATTTGTGATTTCGTTTTGTTGCATCACGACAAAACGTGCCGCATTCCACACTTTATTGGTAAAGTTTCGCATGCCCTTAACTTTCATTTCCCCTACTGCCGAATCATGACCGGCCGTCGTACTCATCACCAACGCCATTCGCAAAGCATCGGCTCCATATGCTTCAATGAGAGTCAAAGGATTAATCACATTCCCTTTACTTTTGCTCATCTTTTGGCCTTTTT
>CAZQBH010000056.1:0-7392 GCA_964591645.1 uncultured Pseudomonadales bacterium
GCATGCTTAAGGCACACCGCCAGCGTTCATCCTGAGCCAGGATCAAACTCTCAAATAAAATGGAAACATCCTGTACCTGAAGGCACATAGTGCCGAATGGTACCAGGGCTTCCTACCACATCTTAGGCACCGAGTTAGACTCGATTAAAAATGCGTAGCCGCGTTTGACGCGGTGTTGATCGTTTGTTTCATTACGTTTATGTTTACAACAATCAGTTTACATGATCGTTGTTTATGAATAAGCCTTGATAAACGTAATATGGCTCTTATTTATTAATATAAATTGGTCGCTTTATCTCGTCCGGCTATGCCGGACGGATTGGTTATAAATTGTTTCAAAAAAATTTACGGAAAAAAATACGAATTCGTTTGTTAAGGAGCTACTTTAGTAGCGACGCAATCCTGCCGAAGCTTCCGAATGTGAAGCACGACTTTATGATCGAGCGAACAAGTCGCAAAGCGTAGGGCGGATTAAAGTGCTATACCATTTAAAAACCCCGCTCAGAACGGGGTAATTTGATTTACCTCTTGTAAACTGAGCTCATGCACGGTTTTTCATGGCAAGGGATATCTTACCAAACCTCGCTCCCCTGTCAACACCCGATTATATATATTTTTATCCTTATCAATCATCCAATTTATCACCGGACCAATGTAGTTGTTTATCCGCATCGGACAAAATTTGCCCCCCTTCTGCCGAAGTGATTTTCCCCTCTATCACCATCTGTAAGACATCTTTTCGTAACTGTTCAAAAGATTCTGGCGTCAAGGCCCTACCCAACTCCCCCTCGATAGGTTGCCCAGCATTACTTGTCTCCTGTCCTGATACATTTTTTTCCACCATACTACCACCAAATATATAGGAGATTATTGCAAATTCAATCCGCAATACTATGCAAGTATTCCGCCACCCAGACATACCATGTTGTCGTATAAAACGACTGCTTGTCCCGGTGCTACTCCCCACACCGGCTGGATTAGTTTGATAGTCAGGTGGTTAGTTTGTTCGGTAGTGATTGATTGAACAGGAACTAATTCGCCCCCATGTCGTATCCGCGCAAGCAATTTGTTATTTGTTATTTGTGTTTTGTTATTCGCATCTATCCAATGCACATCTACCAACGTCATCTCTTGAAAATAAAGCTGGTCTTCCGTTCCGATATATATAATGTTGTTTTTAATGTCTTTGTTTAACACATAAAAATGAGGCAACCTGGTCGTATCAAACCCTGCTTTTGCCAGTTGTTTAGCGTCCAAACCCGCAATTTTTTGCCCAATGGTATAAAACCACACCCCCCTATGTTTTCCTACTTCCAATGTTCCCTCCCTTTGTTTAAGGGAGGGTCCCGCTTTAGCGGGCGGAGAGTTCAAAACAATCTTGCCTTCCTTCCGCGGAATTCGTTCTTCCAAGAACTTCGACACGCTTACTTCTCCAATAAAACAAATTCCTTGTGAATCAGGTTTTGTTGCCGTTAGTAAATTTCGTTTAATCGCCTCTTCTCGCACCTGAGGTTTCGTCAAATGTCCAATCGGAAACAAAATATGTTCAAGTTGTTCTTGGCGTATTTGATACAAAAAATACGTCTGATCTTTGTGTTCGTCTACACTACGAGCAAGTGATAAGTCTTGAGTGTTAAGTCTTGAGTCAATTGACTTATGACTTATGACTTCAGACTTATGACTTTTCTTGATTTGTGCATAATGACCAGTGGCAATAAACTCAAAGCCGTTTGCCAAACCCCACTCATAAAATAACCCAAACTTAATCTCTCGATTACACATCACGTCCGGATTTGGCGTTCTCCCCGCTTGGTACTCGGCAATCATATATTCATACACTTTATCTTTATATGCTTGCTGAAAATCTAGATGCACGAATGGAATCCTTAATTGCAGAGCCACGTCCAGTGCATCCTGCCGATCTTCCTCCGATCGACAGCCGGGACCAGACCAACACGTAATATACACCCCGGTGACGTCATACCCTTGTTCCACCAACAACGCTGCCGCCACGCTCGAATCCACCCCACCGGAAAGTCCAATCGCTACTTTTTGCTTCATATAATTTGATTTCTTAAAATTTCATCTATCATTACAATTACCCGTTTTACCGCAAATTCCTTTGGCACATGCAAGAAAGCATATTTTACCGCATGTTGACTCGCCCACCGACCGAGCACATACATGGAAAAATTACACACAAAACTGCCCGGGTCGTTAGTAGTTTCCATTCCCTCTAAAGGTTGAATGTGCCAAGTAACAGGATAGTTATCAACACCGCCCGTAGAAATGAATCCACATTGTTTACCAATCTTTTTACGATTAAATCCCAATTGCTCAATTCGAATCTTACTCCCTCTTGGATACCTCCCAACGCCCAACACGTAATCATATTGTTGCTCGTTTACCATATCAAGAAATAATTGTTCATCAAACCTGACGCGTAGAATTCTCTTCTGTAATTTAGGAAAGTCGGCAATTCCCTCAACGATTTGTTGAGAAATATTCACTTTCACCGTTCCCCAATTTGCAAAACCATATACCAATATTTTTTTCATCACATTCAACCTATTCATCAAATACCACAGCAAAACCTTTGAGATCTTTGCGACCAACTAACATAGGTTTTTTTAAATGGCCTCGATCAGTCACACTGGCCGTGCTAATGATTGTTTTCCCAGCCAAATTAAACGTCACTCCAATCACTGGTCGCTTCTGCTGTTTCCCTAAAGCATTATTCACCTGAATTTCCTTCAATATGTTTGCCGGATCCATCAGTCCTAATGATGCGGCCAATGTCAAGTCAATACTGGTTCGATCCGCCCCGGTATCAATTTTTGCTTCAACTAAATGGGGTGTGCCACCATGGTCATATAACTTCACTGTTTCCGCCACTCCAATATGAATTCTGGCTGCTGGCCGCTTGAATAGTTGCTGAAGTTTTTTTAGTGGTGACATACGTCTCCTTTAGCCAATTTTAATCGAAAATCCCGTCAAATCTCGCCGTCCAATCAACAAGGGCCGGGAACTTTTAATCGCGCTTCGGTTTGCTACACTAGCGGCCGTTTGAATCTGCTTGCCCCCGAGAGTAAAGGTCACCGGAATCACTTGGCGTTCTTCTGACCCAATAGCATTCCGGTATCGCTTGGTAAACAACACCGCTTCCGCGCTCAACAAACCGAATGTCTCCGCTAATTCCGCATCAATACTTGAACCGTCCGCCCCAGTATCAATCTTTGCCTTGACCAAATGTTTGACTCCCTTACTGTCGTTTAACTCTACCTCTTCAAACACTCCAATTGTTTTTGAATTTTCTCCTAATGCTTGTCGTATCCGTCGATCTGCAAACAATTCTTGAGCAATCCGAATTCCTTTTTGCGGTGTTTCCACCTCCAAACCCTCAACTCGTTCTAGTCGCCGCCGAAGTCCGTCTTTGTTACATAATTGAATCTTAAGACCTGGTTGAGCATTTAATTCCAAGATTTTAGGAATTGTCTTACCCGGATGTTTAATCGAAGGTTGTAGCACCACATCTGCTCGCATGTATCCAAGCCCAGCCGCATCGCTTGCTTTAATGGCCAGCTCCATAACCCCTTCCCACTCTGGAATTACTATCCCACTCAACAACTTTTTTGTGCCGGGAAATCGAGAGACATATTCTGTGTGGCAAATCGCGTGTGTCGTCATTCCGGTTGCCAAATCTATTCCACAAGCAATGGCTCCTTGAAATAAATTTGCTCGGCCACCTGATTCCTTTGTGGGCAACCGCAAAAAAGCCATCACCGGTATTCGATTAAATACCAGTACGCCAATATCAGGGGTTCCATGCTATGCATAATCAGCAAATACGGGATGAATTCGAATCCGCTCCTCGATATAGGCAATATCCGGCATATCATTCATCGAAAATCGACCTTCAAGAATATCAGCAATGTGTAATTTAATATCTTCTTGATATATCTTCTGTCGCTCACTGGTTATCCACGCCCCGGCAACCTTACTGGGTTTTTCCACTACTATAATTCCCTTGCCTCCCATACCTCGATTTGGTTTCACCACAAAACTATCAGTAATCTTGCCAAAATCAAATTTTGCCAAATCATTTTGGTTTCGAATCACCGTATACAATCGAGGTGTTGATAGCTCCGCTTTTTTACACGCGGACTTCGTCAGTAACTTTGAGTCAGCAATTCGACGAGAAGCTGTTGAGTTGTATTTCAAGTACTCATAATTCCTCGCGTTAAGGCCTAAAATGTGTTGAAGTTTAACCGACATAATGGCTTTTGTTTACTGAACAAGTTTTCGGAACTTAAGATATTCCGTAAATCGTAACCCTACATACTTACCCACCAAAATATTTCCAATTGCCACACTAACAATTAGTATTTCTGGATGTAACAAAGCAAATCGTTGCACCATATCCAACGATAACAACAGGGCTGATATCAATGCCAAAATAAGCGTCTCAATGGTTAGTTCGGTCGCTTCCCGCTTACTTTTTCCCATTTGGACTTCATGAAAATTTTCCGATAACAACGTTAATATTAATATCGGAAAAATATTTATCGTCGCCAATTCGGCAATTCCCAAATAGGGGGCAATAAATATGGTCGCTAATATCCCCAAAGATACCAACCACAACAAAAGCGCCATCCGAGGTAAATACTGCATTTTAAATTTCCGAATCAATTTCATACCATAGGTACTAATTCCCAAAATCACTACAAATAACACAATTCCCGTCACTACTCCACTCGCTACAAAGGCTATTGATAATACGGCGGGAATATAGATACCAAAACCACGCAGTCCAACCAAATGTCGGGCTGTCGCAATCAAAGCCGCGATCACGGGAAACAATAGTACTAACACAATCGTGTTGGCTGGTACCCCATTCTTGACTGCTGCCCGAATCGCATAGCGGACAAAGTTAACCGGACTCAACTGATCTAGTTTTTGTTCATCCAAATAGCGTTCCAATCGTCCTTTTACTTCTCCTGACGGTTCCGTTAAATCACTTTTTGCTTCTACTCGAACTGCTGAGGCCGTAGCAGGAACAGCGCTCATTGTCGCTTGAATCGCTTCCGCACTCACCGTCGCATCAGGAGTAGGCGAGGTTTTTACCACCTGAGCGTGAGCCCTGTTTGACAGACCCAAAATGAGGCCTATTACCAATAAAGATCGAATACCAGATTTATTCATCTGTATATTATATCAAGAAAGCTTGATTGCCGCCTTCAACTATTTCTCTTGATCATTCGAGATAAGTCAGCCATAATGAATCTATTCATCAAACAGAACACTTTTACTGCCCATATGTCCAACGAACCAAACAATCTTCCTCTCCAGCAACTTCCCCACGAGCCGCGTTTTTCGTTTGCTCGAATCCTTGAAGCTGCCCAAGAGGAAGCCACCGGCACCAAAACCACCTCCTACGCGGTTACCACCATCATGGCCGGAGCGCTGTACGCGTTTGTTAGTTATCTGGTCATCAGTGAATTACCCACAGATTGGCTCGTGCCCGCCTGGATTTGTCTTGCCTTCTTATTTGCGATTTCTTTTAGTCCCATACGTTACGGGGCTGAAGAAATTATCCGCCAGCTATTCCCCTACGCTGATTACAACTCTCATCACCTGATCAAACGGTTAAATGCCATTAGTTACTCCAGTTTGACACTAGAGCGTTTAACTACCCAATATTTTCAAGAGTTTGAAGTAAACTTAAGCGTGACCCACTTGCTCTTTTTAATTCTCGACAAAGATGGGAATCGAACCACTCGTTTTCATGGCTTTACCACTATTCCCGATCTGGATGCACTCCAGATTCAAGAACTCGTCCGGGCCACCCATCAAAAACCTACTCTAGTGAATCACATACATCCTGAACACTTGCGGCACGCGCTTGATGCTCATCAAGTCAAAGTGGTTGTTCCCCTTACCAACAATGAAAGCTTACTTGGGTTACTTATCTTGGGTGAAAAAACACATAACCAGCATTACACCACCAAGGATATAAAAGTCTTAGGGGCAATTGCCCCCAAACTAGGTTTTGCCGTTCAAAATGCTCGAGAATATGAGCGGGTTAGTGGTCACAACCAACAACTTATCGACAACCTGGAGCGTACCAACCAAAAACTACGGGACATGAATGAGCGTCTAGAACATGACGACAAACTAAAAGATGAATTTATCTACATCGCCACCCATGAACTAAAAAATCCAGTTACTGCCATGCGTGGTTACCTCTCCCTAATAGACGAGGGTCATTATGGAGCTATGCCAGAAAATCTTAAAGATCCCCTTAATCAGGTCATGAGTTCAAATCAACAATTAATCACCTTACTCAATAATCTTTTGCAAATTGCCCGCACCGAAGCCACCAATATTCCCATTACCACCAAACCAATCGCCATCAGCGAAGTAATCGATCAAGCCATTCACGATCTCCATGCCTTGGCAGAGCAAAAAGGTTTAACCATTACCCATACCTGCACCAACCCTGCGGTCACCGTTATGGCAGAAAAAGAACGCTTGCGCGAAATTGTTTCCAATTTATTGAGTAATGCTATTAAATACTCAGATACGGGGACAATCGATGTTTCCCACGAAATCATCCAAGACACGCTCGTCACTCACGTCAAAGATCAAGGTGTAGGCATCAGCGAAAAAGATCAAAAAATGATTTTTACTCGTTTCTTTAGAGTTGAAGAAGAGGCTGCCCGAGGCATACCTGGCACCGGCTTAGGATTATTCATCATCAAAGAATTGCTAGAACGAATGCAGGGAAAAATTTCCTTTACCTCTGAATTAGGCAGGGGCTCCGTCTTTTCCTTCTCTCTCCCTCTCGCCCGCACCTACCCCCTCAAAACGGAATAGTTGTTCACACTGTCCAAATATTTTCGTCATCCCGGACTTGATCCGGGATCTATGCTTATCTATATAGATTGCGGGTCCGCCTAGCCGTCGAGGCTGGTCATTGCCCGCAATGACAATTAAAAAAAGCCCCCGGTTTCCCAGGGGCCTAACTATCTAACTAACTGACTATTTCATCGCTGCATCGACAACACTTTGCATATCAGCATAACTGTATGCACCTGCAAAATTTTGTGCGTTTACAAAGAAACTAGGTGTGCCATTGACCCCAAATTTCTGACCCAACGCTTCATCACTCTGAATTCGACCAGCGTATTTTCCGCTTTGAAGACAGCTAAGCATAGTCTTGCTATCTACGGCTGCCTTTAAAAATTCCGCCATTTGATCTGCTTTTGTGATGTCGTTTTTTATGGTTTCATTCAATAAAGTGTACCCTTTGTTAGACATCAACAAATCATGTACTTCCCAAAACTTATTCTGTTCCTTGGCGCAATAAAAGGCCTGTGTCGCCAATTCTCC
>CAZQBH010000057.1:0-3121 GCA_964591645.1 uncultured Pseudomonadales bacterium
TAATTCTACGATCTGGACTAGATTTATTAGTTTTATAAAAAATTTGTTTAAATAATCCTACTCCAAAGCAAAAAAAGAATTCGAAACAATGTGCATCAGAGACACAGAAGTCGGAATTGGGGATTATTGATATTATAGGCTATCTGTTGTTTGCTTTTTCAATAATTTCTAAATCTTTATGAGTTTCCTAGACTTCCAATAAATTATCAATATAGGTGTTCCACCTGAAATCCAGAGAGCTCACAAGTAAGTATAGGTCGTAGTCTTCATATTTTGGTTTTTGGTGAGTGTAACAGGTTTTAATGTGGAATCGGCCAAATAGGAAAGCGTATCCTAGAAGGAGAAGAGAATGGAAGTTGCGAGCTGTTTAACGGGCAGTAAGTTCACTATGTACCGTAGTTGGTTAGCCAGATTATGTAATCAGAACCATTTACTCTATTGTCGTTATTAAAATCGCCCTGGGAAGGACCGCTGGCAGTTTTCCCGTAGTAGTTAAGCCAGATAATGTAATCAGAACCGGTAACCCGGCCGTCGCCATTAGCGTCACCAGGTCTACTTGCACTTGAAGTAGGTGTGGGAGACAATTGCGGGGCAGATGTGGGGGTCGCTGTAACCGGTCCTCCATGTGCAAGAACCAACATGTCTCCTCCATTGCCCTCAACTATGACATATCCGCCCGAAACATAGGTATATCGAGGAAGTATTCCAGCACTGTATGAACTGGTTGCATTTAGACCAGGAGGATCAATAACTCCCGAGTACACTGCCCAACCCGGGCCATTCCAATAACGGCCATCATTGAAAAGGGTCAATCCACAATTGGCATAGTGGGTTGCAGAATTGTAGTTGGAACAAGACGTTAAACGGCGGATAACGACAGGTAGATTTGTCGTGGTGATTGGATTGGTAAAAGAATTTCCGCGGGAAATCGAACGGTCAGAAATAACTACACCTTCACTCCCACCCCAATGAGCATATAACAAATTATTTCCGGCAATTGTTAATGGTGCTTGTTCATCAACAACGTGGACATATGAGTTGCCTGAGTCGTTATACCGACTCATACGAACAAACCTTAATTGACCGGCGGTTAAACCGGGAACTGTCGTGTTGTCTAATACCATTTCTCCCATGTGGCCATCCCAACGACTATCGAGCGGACTATTTTGACCGTTGCGGAAGGGGATATATACAACCTCGTCACCGTTAGGCCAGACTTTAACTGCGGGAACAGTGCCCATTAAACCAAAGGTTGTACCACTCAAAGCCCATTCAGTGCTACCGCAACCCACCGCGGCGACGAATTTTTCTGATCCAGTCCTCAGGTCGAGAACAAAAAGATTTTTTTCACTAGGTGTATTGGTCAAGTAAGTTTGGGCTGCGCTAATTGATGTCGGCCAAATAGCGTCATAACTGTATAGGCATGACTGGTGAGGGAGTTGTTGACGGATTAGTACCAGACCATGTTTTTCAGCAATGACTGGCCATCCCCAATTCAGCGTATTCCATCCACCAACTTTTTCGGTCCCCGGAGAATTGGGGGATGGCTTTACACGCCAGAGGCGGTTGCCAGCTGAATCGCTCACTCCATGAATATAGAGATCAGCTGTTCCGAAGACCAAAATACCCTGTGAAGAATAAGCGGGAGGTGTATCAATCCTTGCTCCAGCAGAGTACTGCCAAACTGAAGTCATGTTGGAAAGATTGATCTTGAAGAGTGATCCGGCTTCGGTAGCTATGTATGCATATCCGTTTGCCACCAACACGGATTTATTAATAGGACTTCCAGCGTTAAAAGTGGCGGATAAGCTGCCATTGGATGAACTAATTTTATAAAACGTACCATTTTGACTACCTGCATAAATATAGCCGGATGAATATGCCGGTGTGGAATTAAACGTTCCGGAATAGCGCCAAACTTGTGCACCAGTTGACAGGTTTAGGGCGTACAAACCCGAGGAACCAGCAGGAAGGTATATTTTTCCGTCACCAGTCACACTTCTGCCCTCACGAGGTGGATTATTGTGTGCCGGAGATTCCCAAAACCATGCAAATGACCACCTAGAACCATTTCCTGGATCTTCCTGCGTATAGCCTGTTCTTTGTGCGTCATGTGCATCCTGGGGCCAGTCATCGGCATGAACGGGTGAAGTTCTCAAAAAAAGAAAGAGCGGGACTATCAAAAACACAACAGCTAAGTTAGAAAGCTTATTCATGATCTCCAGGTAAGTATAGATAACTTAACATATTTGAATTCTCTAAGTAAAGAGAGCATTAAGTCAAGACCGTTTGAAGTAACCAATTGGTCAATTTTAATTCATTCCTAATTTATTAAGAGTTAGAATTAGGCAAAATACATGACGACGTTTAGACGATGGTTGATACTAGTGGCTATTTTTATTTTGGCTTTAGCCGTGAGGTTTTATAAGTTTAAAGAAAACGTGTATTTTGCGTACGATACGGCCAGAGACGCTTATGTATCGCAAGATATTTATAAGAAAAGCGATTTAAAGCTGATTGGGCCACCAATTTCCGGAGATCCGGGTTTGTTTCATGGGCCAATGTATTGGTATCTGATAGGACCAGCGTACGTCTTGTTTGAAGGTGATCCAGCTGCGGTGTCAGCTATATTAAGAGTTGTAAATGCACTGGGAGTGTTTTTGATTTTTGGTACTTCGCTCACTTTATTTGGATTAAACGTCGGTTATATCTCTGCCCTTATGTATGCTGTGTCATTTGAGGAAAGCCAATATGCAATGTATGTCGGAAATCCAACGTTAGGAGTGCTGACTATTGGAAGCATATTTTTTGGAGCAGGACTGATTTACAGGAGACATAAAGCGGCCAAATACGGTTTAGTTTTAATGGTTGCGGCGGCTGCAATGTCGACCCAACTAAACCTGATGTTTGGGTACACTTTTGGATTGGTCATTTTACTAATGGTGGTGCTGAGAGAAAGAATAGCTAAGATTTCCAAAGGGTATTTGTTAACAGGATCAGCGTTGGGACTAATAATTTTATCCAGTCTTATAGGCGCAGAAGTAAGGTATAAGTTTCGGGGCCTAAATTCCGTCATTAAATTAATCAGTGCTGGTCAAGCAAGGATCGGCGCTGAAAATTC
>CAZQBH010000057.1:3131-6182 GCA_964591645.1 uncultured Pseudomonadales bacterium
AGTATGTGCGGATGTTCAAAGATAATTTGGTGGGGAGTGGAAACAAATGGCTGGTCGGACTGGTAGCAATAGGATTGACGGGATGGATTGTATACAAGGCACAAAAATCGGTTGCGGAAAGAATTGTAGCAATCTGGATGCTAGGTTTTTTAATTTTAATGGTAATTGGCGGACACACAGCTTATTACACAAATGCGGGTTTAGGCATGGGAGTTATAGTGGCCAGCGGCTTTGTAATTTCAAGGATTTATTCCAAAAATAAAATTGTCGCGGTATTAATTCTCGGGTTGGCGGTGTGGGGAAATTTGCGATTGATTTATCATCAAGCACCTAAAAGTTTAATTAAGGAGATGATTACACAGACAATGATGAAACTGGCAGATGAATACCGAATGATTGACGTGATGTATAGCACTGCTGCCGGACGAAAGTTTACAGTTAGATTAACCGGCATCCCCTACAAGGTGCAAACACTATGGGCATATTTGTTTACAATATATGGGGAGAAAAAATATGGCTACTTACCCTTATGGGAAACTGGTAATACCCTGGGGTTTCCGGGTGAACTTCCAGTAGTGGTAAGCGGTACAACGTGTCTACGGTTTTTGATGATTGAACCCAAGTTCGGCTTACCTCCGGCGTTAATCTCTTTGGACCGGAAGCTGGAAGACGAAATGTCCGTGGTTTCAGGGGCACGAACTGAGGGCGAATTTGAGCTGGAGATCAGGCAGGCTAGGGATCCGAGATGCATTGACTTTATCCTATAGTTTAGTTACAATGAATGGGCGAGAATTCGAGAGAAAAACTAGTCCTTCGGATTGCTTAATCGAGATATGAGTTATCAATTTCGTCACAGGAGTGGATCACGTGGTTCAAGAGATGCCGGTCGTCGCGGAGGTTTTTCGCGTGGAACTAGACCGATCAAATCTTTTAATCCCTATCAAATGGTCAGAGTTAAACACAATTCCTCCGCTATTATCCCGGTTGAAGCTGTCAACCACGAATTTTCTGACTTTGAGATTTCGCCTGATTTAATGCGTAACATTGCGGTTAAAGGATATACGAAACCAACACCTATTCAAGATAAAGTTATTCCGCATATTGCGTCAGGAAGAGACGTGATTGGTATGGCGAATACGGGTACCGGCAAAACGGCTGCTTTTTTAATTCCGTTAATTGAAAACATAATGCGGAACGGATCTGAAAAAGTTTTGATTGTAACTCCAACCAGGGAATTGGCGGCGCAAATTCAAGCAGAGTTTTACAGTTTCAGCTCTGGAATGAAAATTTCTTCGGTTCTGTGCATAGGGGGAGTAAAAGAGTCCCCACAAAGATACAATTTGCGTAGACCATTTAATGTAGTTGTAGGCACGCCGGGGAGATTGAAAGATTACGTAAAGGATAAAACGATTAATTTGGCGACTTTTTCTACTGTTGTTCTGGATGAAGCTGACCATATGGTAGATATTGGTTTTTTACCTGATATTAAGTTTTTAATTTCGTTTATGCCGAATATTCGGCAATCTTTGTTTTTTTCGGCCACAATTGACGGAAAAGTTGAAGAAATCTTGAAAACGTTTGTGACAAATCCAATAACTATTTCAGTTAAAACAGGAAACACGGTTGAGAACATTCACCAGACTATTGTCAGGGTAGTCAATCGGGCGAAAAAGGTGGATCAGTTACATGATCTACTAATTAAAAATGAGTTTGAAAAAGTCTTAATATTTGGAAGAACTAAGTGGGGAGTACAAAAGTTGTCGGATGAATTAGTTTCCAGAGGTTTTAGATCGGATGTTATTCATGGGAATAAGAGCCAAAGCCAAAGACAAAGAACATTAGATAGATTTAAGCGAAATGAAATTAAGATATTGCTAGCTACCGATGTAGCGGCCCGCGGACTGGACATACCTAATGTAAGCCACGTAATCAACTACGATTTGCCAGAGTCAGCCGATGCGTACATTCACCGTATCGGAAGGACCGGACGAGCAGATAAAAAGGGTACGGCACTAACATTTGTAGAATAAAAGCCAAAATACTAAATAGTGATATCAATTTCGTCGTTTAGATGCGGAAGGTAAATTTCGGTAAGACCAAGGTCATATTTGGCCCTATTTGCCAAATTCTGCCGGGGACCATCTTCTCCATGCGTGATAATTAATTTTTTTAAACCCCGGATCGTTTTCAACCAAGCTATGAGTTTGGGTTCGTCGGCGTGGGAGCTCATAACCTGAGTATCAGAGACAACAGCGTTAATGTGGATTGGCGATCCATCGATTAGCACATCTTTTTGGCCGGATAGAATTTCCCGGCCAAGTGTCCCCTCTCCCTGGTACCCGACAATGAGTAACCGAGTAGTGGGATTACCCAAGAGTAATTTAGCGTGACCGATAATTCTGCCGCCGGTCATCATGCCGGCTCCGGCGATAATTACTTTGGCTCCGGGATATTTTGAAATTCGAGCACTATCCTTTCGACTTTCGACAATTTCTAGTCCCGTGAATGAGAACGGATCTGAAGAAATAAAATCCTTCTTAATTTCAGCATTTAAAAAACTGCGATATTTTTCGTAAATGTTTGTGGCTTTTTCGGCCATGGGACTATCTAAAAATATTCCAGTATTTGCTTCAATTTTCCCGGATGACTTGAAATGGGAAATTATGTGGAGCAACTCCTGGGTGCGTTCGAGGGAAAAAGCAGGAATAAGTAATGTGCCGCCAGTTTTTTCTACTGCGGATATTTCGGATAATACTATGTCCTCAGGTTCTCCTGGTGGATGGGTTTTTCCGCCATACGTAGATTCAACGATGACAACGTCAGCTGTGTGGATATTTTCCGTGGGTCGGGTTAGATCTTCCGGTGTGTTGCCCAGGTCACCGCTAAAAACTACGATTTGATCATCAACATGTATTTCAACGCTGGCTGAGCCGAGAATATGTCCGGCATCACGAAGGATAACTTGAAAATCACCAATAAAAAAAGGTTCGCCGTAGTTCGCGGTCTTGAAACGATTAATGAATTGATAGACCTGGTCTTTGTCATAAAGAA
>CAZQBH010000057.1:6282-7374 GCA_964591645.1 uncultured Pseudomonadales bacterium
TTTATGAAATATATTTTCAAGTTTTATCATTTTTTGGGTCATTACAAGGCCCGGATGGCTGTGTATTTAAGTGTTGTAGCTTTAACTGTGGTGGTCGAAAGCATCCGACCGTATTGGCTAAAGATGATTCTGGACACTGCGGAAGAGGGTCCTGCGGAAATGATGTTTGTGTACCTGTTGTGTTTTGGGTTCTCAACTGTGGGTGGGAGCTGGCTATCGTCTTTATCCAATTTCCTGGGCGACAGTGTAATAATCCCGGCAGGAAGAGATATTCGGGAAAAAGTTTTTAGAAAAGTGCTTGATTTGGATTTTGCATTTCATGTGGAAAGAAGTACGGGGTCGATGATATCCGCATTTAAACGTGGTGACGGAGCTATTTTTGATTTGTTTCAGAATATGCATTCCGAGTTGTTTCCGGTATTGGTGAATTTAATAGTAGCGGTGTATTTCTTAGGCAATGCGTCACCCGAGTTGGCAGCAATTTTACTGTGTATGTTTGGGGTTAATTTGTTATTGATTGGGTGGTTGGTGAAAGTTAATCTTAAGTCCAGGGTCGATTTTAATAAGGCGGAGGATGACGTAGCCGGAGTAATTACAGACAGCATAATCAATTACGAAACGGTAAAGTTTTTTGCGGGTGAATCAAAGGAAAGCATCAATCTAAGTGATAAGTTTGATGTTTGGACCAGCAAGCTGTGGAAGTTTTCCAATTCATTCAGGTTAATGGATATCACTATTGGAACTACTTCGGGAGCTGGGATGATACTCATACTTTGGCTTTCCTTAAACAAGCTGGGACGAGGATTTTCGCTTGGAGATCTGGTAATGGTATCCGGATTTTTAACATCATTTTATTATCAGTTTTTTAACTTGTTTTTCAGAATTAGGGGAATTGCTAAGAATATGGTTGATTTAGAAAAATACTTAGGAATTCTAGACATGGAAGTGTCTGTGAAAGATCCTCCATCAAGATTGTATCCGGAAAAATTGAAAGGGCGCATTGTATTCCATGACGTAAGCTTCAGTTATCCACGAGATAAGTCAGAAACACTGCAAAATATCAATATTGCAATCGAGCCAGGAACAAGAGTT
>CAZQBH010000058.1:0-7338 GCA_964591645.1 uncultured Pseudomonadales bacterium
AGTAGCTTTTATCCGTTAAGCCCGGTACCTTCCACAAAGTACACGAGGATCACTATGACCTGGTTTCCCACCTGATCGGCATGTTTGCCTCACAGTCAAGCTCCCTTATGCCGTTGCACGTACAGCCCGATTTCCATCCGGGCCAAGGGAACCTTTGTGCGCTTGCGGTACTCTTTAGCAAGCAACCTCCCCAGTTAAACTGCCAGCCTGACAGGGTCCCTCCAATAGCGTTTCCAGCTAGGATAGGTGAGATTTTCTAATTGAAACGAGCGGTATTACACATTGCGATGTCAAAACAAGTCCGACATCTCCCGCCTATACTAGACGATCCCAAGTAAAAAATCAGTGTCAAGTTACAGTAAAGCTTCACGGGGTCTTTTTGTCCAGCTGTCAGTAGGCCGCATCTTCACAGCCAATGCAATTTCGCCGGGTCTTCCCTCAAGACAGTAAGGGGGTGGTTACACCATTCGTGCAGGTCGCTAATTAAGCGACTAGGGACTTCGCTACCATAGAACAGTTATAGTTACTGCTGCCGTTCACTGGGGCTTCAATTGAAAGCAGTAATCTTGCGACTACCACTCTCGCAGTTAACCTACCAGCACTGGGCAGGCCTCAGCCCGTATACTTCCTCTTTCGAGTTAGCACAGACCTGTGTTTTTGTTAAACAGTCCCCCCCTAAACTTTTGTTGTATCCAGAAGTGTTACCTCTGGAAGGGCATATTGCGAACGTACGCCCAGATTATTTGCCGAATTCCTTGAGGAAAGTTCTCCCGCTCGCCTTGGTCTACTCGACCAGTCCACCAGTGTCGGTTGTCGGTACGGCTTGGTTAGTATCTCGCTGCGACGCTTTTCCTGTCCCCTGACTTCACCCGGTTCTCCCAATCTTGCGATCAGAATTACCCACTACTCGATTAAACACCATGACGGATTTTCCTATCACGACTATCTTGCAGATTAGACACGGCATCTTCAACGCCATGCCCGGGTTAGCCAAGGGCACCCCGCCCCAGCTGATAACGATACTACCCAAGGACAGGAATATTAACCTGTAATCCATCGGCTACGCCTATGAGGCCTCACCTTAGGGTCGCCTAACCTGGAGCTGACGAACGTTGCTCCAGAAACCTTGGACATTCGGCGAGCTGGATTCTCACCAGCTTCACGCTACTTATGCCACCATTCTCACTTCGTACCGCTCCACCCGACCTTACGGTCGAACTTCACTGCAATACGAACGCTCCCTTACCACTCCCTCCGCCGAATCGGCGGAAAAAATCCATAGCTTCGGTCCTCTACTTGAGCCTCGTTACGTCTTCGGCGCCCTCTTCCTCGGCCAGTGAGCTGTTACGCTTTCTTTCAAGGATGGCTGCTTCTGAGCCGACCTCCTGGGTGTTTTTGGAAAAAGACTTCCTTTACCACTAAGTAGAGAGTTAGAGACCTTAACTGATGATCTGGGATGTTCCCCTCTTGCCCGCTCGGCTTAGCCCGAACGTACTGAGTCCCACGAAACATTAACACGGTATTCGGAGTTTGATTGGATGCCGACCCTTGCGAACCGGACATCCATCCAGTGCTCTACCCCCGTGCAACTTAACGTGAGCCTATACCTAGATATATTTCAGGGAGAGCCAGCTATCTCCAGACTCGATTGGCATTTTACCCCTAACCACAGTTCCTCCGAGCGACTTGCAGCTCACAACGGTGCGGACCTTCCTCAACCGTTAGGTTGAGTTCATCCTGACCATGGTTAGATCGTCTGGTTTCGGGTCTAGTACATACCACTAAGGACGCCCTATTCAGGCTCGCTTTCACTACGCCTCCGTGATGACAATCACTTAAGCTTGCGCTATGTACTAACTCGGTGGCTCATTCTTCAATAGGCACGATATCACCGAGTTTGACTCGGCTCTATCGGTTTGATAGCAGGTAGTTTCAGGTACTATTTCATTGGGTCTCTCACCCTTCTTTTCACCTTTCCCTCGCGGTACTCGTTCACTATCGGTCATGCTGTATATTTAGCCTTGGAGCGTGGTCGCCCCAGATTCCTACCAGAGTTTGCCGTCTCTGATAGTACTCAGGTGTTCTTCTGTTGTGTTCTCAATTTCGAATACGCAACTGTCATGCTCTTTGGTCAGACTTTCCAGACTGTTCTTCTATCGATAACACAACGTTATAAAGAATCCTACAACCCCACATAAATGTGGTTTGGGCTGTTCCCTTTTCGCTCGTCGCTTACTCAGGGAATCTCATTCGATTTATTTTCCTCACTTTACTTAGATATTTCAGTTCAAGTGGTGTTCCCCCCGCCAAAGGCGGGGTCCTATACGGTAAAGTATAGGGGGTTGCCCCATTCGGACACCGACGGATCAATGCTTCGTGGCAGCTCCCCGTCGACTATCGTGGCCTTATACGTCCTTCTTCGTTACAACATGCCTAGGCATCCGCTACCTGCTTTTTTAAAGTAGCTTAATTTAGTTCTTGCAATGGCTTATTTCAAAAAGCCTATGCGTTACTGACTAAACAAAAAAATAAAAAATTAAAATTAAAGACAAAAAATAAGAATCTTTCTTAAGAATCTATAAAACCCTTCTTCACTTGTTAATGTGCTTGTAAGATTTGTGTGGTAAGCAGTCGATCTTTAATCAACTACTTGCTTCACAACACTTGCTTCGCCCTCGTGGCTGTGCCACGCGGAGCTTTAGCGGAGTGTGGACCGTGCCAGGCTCGAACTGGCCACCTCTTCATTGCAAATGAAGTGCTCTACCAGATGAGCTAACGGCCCAAGGCTAAAAGTCTTAAAAGTGCTGCTTGAATAAAAAAACTCCCTTTTGAGGGAGTTGTTCTTCTGTCTGTTTTAAGTCAACATCACAACCATCGTTTAAGCAGATTGTGTTTTATGCACCTTCCGGCGCTGTTTGTTGGACTTAATAACATACAGGTGAGAATCAACTCTCCTTAACTCAAGCAAAGGGTATTCTACTCGATGGCCTATCGAGGGTCAAGCGGGAAAAAGCCCTACTTCTTCCTTTGCCCATGGTGACCAAACATTATCTTGATCAGAACGTAATGCATCAAGAAATGCGTTCCACTTCATCCACTTCCAATCATGTACTTCCGTGGGGTTACTGTTTACTTCACCAAGGATTACCCCTCTATATACTGGGCAAATTTCATTCTCCATCACTCCGTCACGCTCAAATCGATATCTATAATCGCTCACCTTCTCTATGCCCTGTACCCTACATCCTAATTCTTCCCCCACTCTCCGTTCAATCGCTCGCTCGTACGGCTCTCCGGGAGCTGGATGACCACAACAGCTGTTTGACCATATTCCCGGCCATGTTTTTTTGGTTAATGCTCGCTGGGTAACCAATACCCGACCATCTCTATCAAATAAAAATATAGAAAAAGCCCTATGCAACGGAGTCTTATCTGTATGAACTTGAGATTTTAATGTCGTCCCTAGTTCATTATCATGCTCATCAACCAGTACCACCAATTCTTCCATTGCTCTATGTTCCTTAGCTACCTAACTATCAAACTATCTCGCTATCAAACTAATTCGCCAGTGATTTCTTCTCCATCCCCACCCAACCCACCATCTTATCTTGAATCATGAGCGAAGGCTCAAATTGATCCACCAGCACAACAACCGTAAACAGCGGTTCTTCAACTCCATCGGTGTCTACCGAACCCCCATCATCAAGCAAATCTTGAACCTCATAATCTTCAATTTCTAATGCTTCTTTCAATTCCCGATTTAATGCATCTGTCAGCATGTCATCCGTTTCCATTCGCCCTCGGATTACCATGGCCGATTGACGCGTTTCGCCTTTAAACCCCAACGTCATTACCTCGCCGTCTTCATTTTTCGTTTTCAAGATAATTCCCAACCAAAATGGTCGCGAAGCAGGCATATTTTCTGATAATTCTTCCCATGCAATATCTCGGTGAAGCGCTAAAGCATATTCTTCTTCATCACAGGAAAATGTTTCCATTTCTCCATCATGGAGTCGATAAATCACTCCATCGGTTGGCTCTGTAACCGCCAATCCCCCCTCGTCCTCATCTTCAGCGATCCCAATAAAACCCTTCGGTAATTTCGACAGTTCTACCGTTTCCACTTCACCATCATGAAAACGCCCAAACGAATAAGGACCCTGTTCGGTACCCGAGTCATCCAAAATTTCCTGTAACCATGTTGGGATTAAAATTGTTTTCATCAGCGCGTATTTTACCACTTAATCATTCTTATGATCATATGATAAAATCCATTGGTTCGTATGGGTGATTAGCTCAGATGGTTAGAGCGCTATCCTGATAAGATAGAGGTCTCAGGTTCGAGTCCTGGATCACCCACTCCTCAATCCAAAATACTCATATGTCTTAGGTGTCACTATTCTCCCGCGGTTTGTTCGGGAAATAAGTCCTACCTGCATCAAAAATGGCTCATATACATCTTCAATCGTGCCCACATCCTCTGCAGTTGCCGCGGCCAACGTCGTTAATCCTACCGGTCCCCCCTGAAATTTATCAATAATTGCCTTGAGTAATTTTCGATCTGACCCATCCAAACCTAAGTCATCGACTCCCAAAATCTCCAGTGTCGCTTTAACTTCTTTGACTGATATCGACCCATTTCCCTCTATTTGAGCATAATCTCGTGTCCGCTTGAGTAACTTAAGCGCTACCCGTGCCGTTCTCCGAGATCGTTCTCCCAACAGTAATGCGGCATCTGTATCAATTTCTATTTTTAATTTTTGAGCTGCCTGCCTCACAATGGCCGCTAAATCTTCGGGAGTATAAAAATCCAAATGTTGGACTAATCCAAACCGGTCCCGTAACGGACCCGATAACTTACCCGCCTGGGTTGTAGCTCCCACCAAGGTAAAGTGAGGTAAATCCAACCGAATTGATCGGGCACCGGGACCCTTGCCCAAAACCACATCCAAAGCAAAATCTTCCATCGCCGGATAAATTGTCTCCTCCACCACCCGATTCAATCGATGAATTTCATCCACAAACAACACATCGCCTTCAGATAAACCGGTTAAGATGGCTGCCACATCACCCGACCGTTCCAAAGCCGGTCCAGAAGTAATCCGAATGTTAACTCCCATTTCCTTGGCAATAATATGTGCCAAAGTGGTCTTTCCTAACCCCGGAGGACCATATAACAGGATATGATCAAGTACCTCTCCCCGTTGTTTGGCAGCTCGAATCCCCAACTGAAGTGCTTTTTTTGCCTTTTCTTGACCGCAAAATTCACCCCATTCAGTCGCCCGCAGCGATTGATACAGTTTTTCTTCCGCTGCTTCTGCCTGCGAATCCATGACTCGAAAATCTTGTCGTACATCACTCATTATTAACCTTCCATACTTTCCATACCTTCGTACCTCAAATACTTTGTCACTTTCCCAATAATCGTAATCCTGCCTTAATTTGTTCTGCTTCACTCAAATTCCGATCAATCTGTTTCATCGCTTGTTGTATCGTTGCTGGTTTAAACCCAAACTGTTTAAGCACCAAATAAACCGCATCGTCTGTTTCTTCGGCAGCCAAGTCAATCTCTTTCAGACTGCCAATTTTGTTTTTCAGATCAATAATAATTCGTTGTGCACTTTTTTTACCTATACCTTTCATGCTTTCAAAAAAATGTACATCCGCCTCTCTAATGGCTGTCTCAATCTGATCTCCATCTGCCTTACCAATGATATCCATTCCTGTTTTCGGTCCCACTCCCGACACACTAATCAACAATTCAAACAGTTGCAATTCATCCAGTGATGAAAATCCATACAATGTAATCGCATCCTCCCGTACCGCCGTATGAATAAATAGCTCCACTTCAGTACCTTTTGTCATTTGTGGATTTGTAAATTTGTTATTTGTTCTTACCCTATATCCCACTCCAGCCACATCAATCCAAAGTTCTTGATTCTGATGTGCTATTACTTTTCCTTTGAGATATCCAATCATTGCCCCATTCTACCCTATTTCTTATTATTATTACTTGTTTCTTGTGTCTTATTTCTTGTATCTTAATACTATGAAAGCCTTTTTATTAAGTCTGGCCTTGTTAGTGGTAATGAGTGCTCCTGTTTTCGCTCAAGCGGGCATTTACGATGAAGATTTAACCGCCTCAGACGCTTCCAACTCAGCTTCAGTGTCTGCTACTCCCAAACCCACTCCCTATGCCACCCCCCGCACCACCACCCTATTAAGCACAGCTGATACTCCTGTGTCAGGCGCCGTCGAAAATACGCTGGCGTTATTGGCTGGCGGGGCGATCTGTTTATTGATCGGCTTTCGATTTTCCCGAGAGTAACCCATGGCTAAACGCACCCGTCCATCACTACTTCTCCCTGCCGTAACTGCTTTTATGGCTATAGCCGTAGCGGTGTTAGCACAAAAAATTAACGCGCTTAATGCAGACACCCGATCGCAAGCTAGTTTTACCAAACGCTATACCTGTAACCAGATCTGTCAACAAGATAGTGACTGCCAAAGCGGGTATTGTTATGAACCGCCACCTCCCGCTTGTCCTGCAGGTAAAGTGTGTGCTGTAGTCATGCCTCAAAAAGTCTGTCGTTATCGAGACAATCCCACTAATGCTGCCTGTGCTTCGTGTGCCCCCAATCTGTCCGTCTCCATCTCTCCCCAAGATCGATGTACTACCAATACGTTCAAACAAGCATTAATTGTCTGTCAAAACGACAAACGTACCACCATTTATCAGACGAGTTGCGCGACCCGAGATCAATTCAAAACCTTAGCTGACAAATACTGTCAAACTATGACCTCTTGTAAAAAGTAGTCTTCACAAGAAAACTTGACAATTGCTGTAAAATCCGTTGAAATGGAGTTGTGTTATAACACAAAACGGGCGGTAGTTGGTTGACGGAGCTCGATGTGCTTTGGTTATTAAAGCATTTCATTAGTCTCACCAACTGTGTTTCCGTAAAGCGAAGAAAGCTTACTGTTGTACATGGGTGGTAGGAACTCTATAGAGACGAAGCCCATGACCCAGTTCCCGTATTCCAAAACGTCCAAGACGGAAAAAACGGCTTGGACGTTTGGTTTAACAAATTATCTAGGGTTTACCATGGATCAAATCAATCCCCCCATTGATACAAATATTCCCAATCCTCAACCTCCGATAGTTCTTCCTCCAACCCCCAAACCTTTTCTATTCCTCCCCATTTTCCTTACCTTCTTAGTCACTTCCGTTCTCTTTATTGGAGGGTATTTTGGATATCAATACTTCATACTTACCAAAGTCTCACAGCCAACTGTAAGCGGTTTAGAAGATTTCTCGAATGTTGGAGCTATTAATAA
>CAZQBH010000059.1:0-1495 GCA_964591645.1 uncultured Pseudomonadales bacterium
TCCATATTTACCTATCTTTGTCATCAGACTGACAAAAATGTAACCCTTGGTTACATTGCGCCGGTTTTGATCGACAGTTTGTATCCACCTTGCGGAGCATTTTTATGACAGGAAACCCATTGGTTTCTTTTCATAGCTCCGCAAGGAATTCTTTTTCTCCCGCTAAAAATAGTACAATCTTGGCGTGAGAAACTGGAATTAAATGACTGAAGAACAATTAAACATAAACCCAACAACCTTCACCGACTCTCACCTAGAACTCGGTCAGTACCGCATCAATCTCCATCACCACCTTATCGATGGCTTTGACATGTGGCAAATCAATCTAGTTGGTAAAAAAAATCCTCACAAATTGACTGAAGAATATTCCTTGTTCGCCTTTTCTCAACAAGACGTAGCCATTTCATTCATTAGTTGGCTCGGTAACATTGCCGCAATGTCCGACAAACACGAGCAGGCTTGTTTTGACATCCTGCATCATATTCAGTCACTTTTTCCCCAAACCATAATCGATCAGATCATTCAAGATATTGATCAAAAAAAGAAACAAGAATTACTTGGGTAATTAACCTATAATATTCTTTCATCACTCTGGTACAATAATCAGTATGGATATCGTCTTTTTTGGTTCCTTCCAACACTACTCCGCCCGTATTCTTCAAGCATTGATCGATGCTCCGGAAATTAATGTCGTTGGCGTTGTCACCACCCCGCCCATGCCTGTCGGCCGCAAACAAATTATCACCAAAACCCCCGTCCACCTTCTCGCCGAACAACACCACATTCCTACCTTTACGTCGGACCCTCGTCATGCCGGACTTGATCCGGCATCCATACTTATCAGTAATAGATCCCGGGTCGAAGCCCGGGATGACAATAAACCCGACTTCTTCATTACTGCCGGCTACGGCAAAATCCTCCCTCAATCCTGGCTTAATTACCCTACCAAAGGTTGCCTAAATCTCCACTTCTCTCTCCTGCCCGCTTATCGCGGTGCCAATCCAGCAGAATGGGCGATTATGTGCGGCGAAACCAAAACCGGCATCACCTTGATTGAAATGAATCAAAAGCTCGATGGTGGAGATATCCTGGCTCAAGCAGAAATTCCCATCATTGGAGGGGCTTGCCCTGAGCCTAGCCGAAGGGACACCCGCGAAACCCTCTATGACAAACTCTACGGTCTCGGCGCCCAAAAACTCCCCCAGTGGCTGTTGGACTACGATGCAATTTTCGGTGCAAATGAGGACCGCAGGCGGACCCCGCTTGCGGGATCCGAGGACCTCGATTTGTATCAAAATTGCAAAAAACACCAACCGCCAACCTCCCCAACCCCGTATGCCGCTCTCCTCAAACGCGACGATGGCTTCCTCCCCTGGTCCACCATCACCCAAGCCCTACAAGGTCAGACCCTGCAGGCATCAGCCTTCCCCTCCAAACACCTCCAGCAAGCATTAATGTATGCAATCGGCAGAGATCGAAGTTTTCAGCACGCAGA
>CAZQBH010000059.1:1505-6701 GCA_964591645.1 uncultured Pseudomonadales bacterium
TGCAAAACTGATCGATGCTGATGCTCAATTAGTCAAACAGTTCCTTTTCCGTTTGCCTCGTGCCCTCGCCGGATATCCATCTCTCTGGACCATTGTTCCCACCACCAAAGGCGACAAACGTATGAAAATCCTCTCCTTCTCCCTAAACCCTAAATCCTGTACCCTATACCCTGATCTCGTTCAGCTCGAAGGTAAATCCCCCGCTCCATATAATCAAATCAAGAACTTGATTCGCTAGCCTCCTAATTGTAAAATCTCCGCCTATGCCTATACGTGCACGCTTATGCCCCGAAAACGGAGCTATCATTACTATTCAACAAACAGAATCCGGTAGAGATGAAATTCGTATTGTACCGGAATGTCAATCTGACGCCTTGCCCGAAGGATTAGTTTTCATTGCTTTGCTCAACGGCGACACTCCGCCAGTTTGTCAACCAGACTGCGTTGTAGAAATTCCCGAAGGAGCTACTGTCAAAATTTTGGATGCCAATGGAGTCGCTATGGCTCTACTTGAAATCCACCGCAACGGCAGCAAACCCATGCTGAATATTATTGGAGACACTCACCCAAACTCCGGCAAGCCGCTTTATCACCACGTTGAGGGTGAAGGTTATTTTGGAGCCACCAGGCTGCCTAATGAATTATTTCCGTTGGTTGCAATTTGGTGTGCTAGCCAGAATAATACTCTAGAGT
Organism: uncultured Pseudomonadales bacterium; assembly: GCA_964591645.1. Taxonomy (GTDB): domain Bacteria; phylum Patescibacteriota; class Microgenomatia; order UBA1400; family RBG-16-45-19; genus CAZKMY01. The sequence goes on from CAZQBH010000059.1 coordinate 2,199, forward strand.
AAAATAATCTCATGCATATTCTTCTTTTTGGCGGCTCCTTCAATCCTCCCCATGTTGGTCACGCCATTGTCATCGACCAAGCATTTGAACTCGTTCCCCATATTGATGAATTATGGATTCTTCCTACATACAATCATGCCTTCGGCAAAACCCTTGCCTCTGCTACCGATCGTCTGGAAATGTGTCATCTTTTCAGTAAACAATTAAATAATCAAAAAGTAAAAATTTGTCCGATTGAAATTGATTTTCAATCTGAAGGCTCTACCTATCAAACGCTCCAACTACTTAAACAGCAATATCCCCAACACGTCTTCTCTTTCCTCATGGGTTCTGACCAACTACCTGCCTTTGAAAAATGGGGCAATTGGCAACAATTGCTTCAAGAAATGCATTTTTACGTCTATCCCCGTGGCAGCCATCGCCACGACGTCACCTTTCCCAATATGGAACTGCTTGAATCTTCGACCCAAGTTATCACCAACATCTCTTCTACCCTCATTCGAAACCGGTTGGAAAAAGGCCAATCAATCGACCGTTTGGTACTCCCCGATATCAAAACATATATTTCCGCCCACCATCTCTATGAATAATCCCCTTCCTTCCATAAATCCTTCCGTAGAAATTGATCGAATTACTTCGCTGATTAAAACCAGTTTTTCAACTGCCCACAAATCTACCGCCATTATCGGTCTATCCGGAGGCATTGATTCTGCTGTCTCGCTTGCATTGACCGTTCAGGCGCTTGGACCAGACCATATTCAGGCTTTTTGCCTGCCTGCCCGTACTTCTAATCCCATTCATTTATCCGATGCCAAACTCGCTGCCGCATCGCTCCCAGAATCACATTTTCATATCCTCCCCATTGGCAGCATCATTCAGAAAGAATGGAGAGTGATTCACCGTCATGCCGGACCTGATCCGGCAACTATACAAATAAACCCTGGATCCCGGGTCGGAGCCCGGGATGACGCAAGACTCCGCCTCGCCAACCTCGCCGCCCGCACTCGTATGCTCATTCTCTTCGACCAAGCCAAAGCCTTCGACGGCCTCGTCATTGGCACTGAAAACCGATCAGAAACCGATTTAGGTTACTTCACCCGTTTCGGAGACGCTGCCTCCGATATTGAACCGATTGCCCACCTCTACAAAACCTACGTTTACCAACTTGCCCAAGCCCTCCATATCCCTCAAGCATTAATCGACAAAGCTCCCTCTGCCGACCTGTGGCACGGTCAAACCGATGCTCAAGAGCTCGGCTTTTCCTATGCCGATGCCGATCCGATTCTTTATCTCTTGGACAACCATCAAACCGCTGATCAAATCAAAGCTGCCGGTTTCGATCCCCAACTGGTAGATGCCGTTATTTCCCACGTCAACCGTGCCGCTTTCAAGCAACAAGTCCCCTACAAATTGAATAACAAATAACAAACATCAAATCCACAATTCAATAACAAAACTACAAAAAATCCAATGTTTGAGACATTTGGTATTGATTTGTTATTTGTGTATTTGTGAATTGGTTATTTAGTCGAAGTTTCTTTTACTTCCAGTTTCGTATCTTGGGGACGGACAGCTGAACGGGCGCATTTGACACACAACAGCCGTCGCACCATCCCACCAACTTCAACGACTCGCTTAGAGTGTAAATTGGGTCGGCGCATTCGTGCAGTACGGTTCTTGGCATGAGACACATTGTGCCCAATGTCCATTGTTTTGCCGCAATATTCACAAGCGTAAGCCATATTAGTATCCTTTTATTCTGATATAATCATCACTAAACAAGAGCTGATCTTATCAAATAGTTGTCGGATTGTCCACTCATGATCTTCCTATCTTTGCTTATTTGGCTTCTCGCAGTAACGATCGCCATTACCGTTCATGAATTTTCTCATGCTTTCGCTTCTGACCGTCTGGGAGATCCGACCGCTCGCCTGCAAAATCGCCTCTCGTTAAACCCGCTCAACCATTACGATCGGATTGGTACCACCATGTTGTTAGCCACTTCATTTTTGCGTGCCCTCGGTGCCCCGGTTATCCCCCTTGGTTGGGCCAAACCAGTCGAATACGATCCCTATAATTTAGCTCACCCCCAACGCGATACTGCCATCATCGCTTTTGCCGGTCCCATTTCCAACCTGCTCGTTGCCGGATTATTTTCGTTTCTTTTAAAAACCTTCTTCTTGGAATTACCGCTGTTAAATATTTTGTCAGTCGCCATTATCACCATCAATGTCTCGCTGGCTCTGTTTAACCTGGTTCCCATTCATCCCCTGGATGGCAGTAAAATTCTCCTTGGTTTACTTCCCAACGACCTGGCCTATGAATATGAAGTAGTCATGCGTCGCTATGGCTTTTTCCTGCTGATTTTACTTATAATGCCTATAAATGGCACGTCCGCCCTCTCCGCCCTCATCACCCCCGCCATGTCTTTTGTATTACATTTGTTTTTATAACCCGCCATGTCAGAACCAAATACCGAACTATCTCTTGATCTCCAGCACGAAGCCGCTAATCTCGCCAATGACACATACGGTGACACCTTATTGGGCGATAAACACTTATTGAGCACCGATATCGGTACAAACATACTTAATGATCAAGAGACCATCGTTAAATTACAAGAGCGTGTGGCTCATGCCCAATATGACTCCCTGACCGGCGTATATGAACGAGGTACTTGGAACGAACTTGTAGATCAGATGCTTGAGTTTTTTGTTCGCAATGGTGACAAAAATGATAGCATAGTTCTGTTAAATGCAGATTTAGATTGGTTAAGAGAAATAAATAAATATGGTCACCAAATGGGAAATAAGGCGCTCGAAGAGGTTGCTGAACAGTTGAAAAAATTATTTGTCCGAAAAAGTGACACTATCGGTAGAATGGGTGGAGATGAGTTTAGTATTTTTAGTCTAAGTGACCATACGAGTCTGCAAAAAATTGTCGATTGGTACACCAAAGCCCATGCTTCCACGCCTACGACAATTAAAATAAGTGATGAAAAGGACGTCCCCATCACCCAGACGTGGGGATTGGCAATATTGAGTCACGAAGACGTGGAAATACTCAACGAGGACAAAAGTAAACCCCTTCGTGAACATATTTTTTCCATCGCTGACATGGCACTTTTGGCCGCCAAAGCATCCGGCCGTAATTGTGTTCAATCCAATGTTACGGTTGATCAACCCGTGCTTGTATAAACTTCCACACTTCTTTCACCCCATCACTTCGAATCTCTTCATGCCCTTCCAAAAACCCGCCAAAATCACTCATCGCCGAAAGTATCCCTCCCTCAATCAATCGCTTGATGGTTACTCCCGCCCACATTCCGTCCGCGGGCAACAATACCCCTCGCCAATGATGCGCTCGTTGTAACAATGCCGGAGTAATATGCAAACGGTTCCCTTTCAAACACCATTCCGATAATCGAGCCTGATCATCAACGGATGGAATCAACCGGTGTCGCCGTAAAAACATCAAGTTATCCTTTTCTTGCCGACCTACTGGCGGACTAAACAACAGAATGGAACCACCTCGCTGCAGGGGTGTATACAATGCTTTAAACGCCTGCTCTGAGGGTTTGGTTACTTCCACTCCAATTACTTCATTCATATATACTTCGTCATAGGCCGCAACCACGTCCGGATCTCCGGTATAAGCCACTACCGTTACTCCCTGACGTTCTCGACACCAATTCAGAAAATCATGGGTATGTTTCGACTCCCGGCTTACCACGGTCACCTCGGTTTTATCTGCGGTTAGTATCCCGATCAATTCTTGAAAGTACGTAAGTTGAACCGCTGCCCCCGAAATAGGCACCACTACGTGTAACTTTTTCCCTCGTGTTTGTTGTTGTCTATCCCTCAATTCAGCTTGGGATAATTGCTCTCCCAACCAGGGACTGATCGGGTACGGAACAGTAACCACCTCCGGCACCGAACCCCCGATATCCATCAATCGAGTCAAGAGCACTTCCCGAGTGGTATTGCTGGGCACAAACAATGCATCTACCCCCGCTACCGCCCACATTTCCTGCGGGCTATCATCCGTCACCACCACCGCCAACACCAGTTTTCCCCCTAATTTCCGTTGAATCAACGGTTTCGCTTCAGCCAATTGATGTGCCAAACCAAAATGAGTTGCCAATACCACTACTACTTCCGGCTGCGGCCACGCATTGGCTACCAATTTTATCAATTGTTGAGCGGCGGAATCAGTATGTGATCGTAACCACTTTCGGTATCGGCCGGAAAAAATCCGTTCTGCGGTCCGATTCTCCTGAAAAAATTCCATCACTTGTTTCAGGGTTGTATTCCGACTGGTCAGTCGGTGGATCCACTGCATGCCCGGATCAGAAATTCCCATTACTTCCAACCGGGTCTTTTCGGACAAGCCTTGTTGTAAGGCATTCGTCACCCGTATATGGCCCAAACCAGCCGGAGCGGTTGCTACTACCACTAATACCCGATCATCAAATTTTATTGCCATGAAACCAGTGTAACAGAA